>CAJCIQ010000245.1 GCA_903970475.1 Beijerinckiaceae bacterium | reverse complement strand
CTCCTATATGCGCCATGAACGCTCGCCCTATGTGCGTGTCCTGGACAGGGGCCCCGAGTTAGGCGGCCTGGTAACCTTTCATAAGGAAGGCACTACTGCGCCCGCCATCATACAACATTTAGCCGCCCATCATATCAATGTTGTCCCCTCCTACAGGTCCTTTGGGTTATTGGATTTTGATGAAAAGGGCGTGGAGTGGGCCGTGCGCGCCTCCCCTCATTATTACAATACCCTGGAGGAGGTCGATCGGTTTATTGAAGGAATTGCCCTTTTTTGCAAAAACAAACAATAGGATACACCATTTTGGATACAACTGAACTCAATCAGGCAACAAGACTCCTGCAATAGCAACTGAACTTTGCATCATCAATCATTCAACTATGCAAAAAGCTATTTTTATTACAGGAGCGTCTACAGGACTGGGACGGGCAACAGCCAAATTATTTCAATCCAAGGGTTGGAAAGTCATTGCGACCATGCGTGATCCTTCCAAAGAAACGGAATTGAATCACTTAAGCAATGTAACCCTGGTCAAACTGGACGTCACCCATCAAGGCCAAATAGAAGAAGCGGTGAATAAGGCTATTTCGGAAGGTCCCATTGACGTAGTATTCAACAACGCCGGCTATGGCCTGATAGGCCCCCTGGAAGCCATCAGCGACGAACAAATCACCAAAGAGATCAATACCAATTTACTGGGTGTAATAAGGGTAACCAAGGCCTTTATTCCTCATTTCAAAGCCAGGAAGTCAGGGGTTTTCATCAGCACAACCTCTTTGGGCGGCCTGATAGCCTTTCCTTTCGGGTCCCTGTACCATGCCACCAAATGGGGCATTGAAGGATGGACGGAAAGCATGTCCTTTGAACTGGGCTTTTTCAATATTGCCATTAAAACCGTTGCCCCCGGAGGCATTCAGACAGATTTTGCCACCCGCTCCCTGGACCCGGTCACGCATCCAGACTATAATGCTCCCTGGGAAGAAATGCAGAAACTATTTAATCCAGCCCACTGGTCCACGCCGGGGCAAATTGCAGACGTGGTATATGAGGCTGCTACGGATGGAAAAAAACAATTGCTTTACGTAGCCGGAGCCGATGCTAACGCCTCCTACCAAAGGAGGTTGGAAATTGGCAAAGAGGCCTTCAGGATAGAAATGGGCCAGAACATTTTTAGTAATTTCGAAGCATGAAAAAGACGGAAGACCTTCCCGTAAGAATCACGTCTATATCAGAATTGCATAGGATGCTGGGGTTACCAAAACCCTTGCATCCACTTATCAGCATTTCTGACAACAGCGAGCTTTCCGGTAAAAGGGATTTGCTACCGCATTGCTTTGTGTTTGATTTTTACAAAGTCTCCTACAAAAAAGGCCCCAGTGGAAAAATAAAATACGGTCAAGGACACTATGACTTTGAGGAAGGCACTATGGTATTTACGGCACCCTTGCAAGTGCTGGCGGTCGGTGAGGAGGATGCCGATACGGATTATTATGGGGTTACCTTAAATGTGCATCCAGATTTCCTGCGGAATTACCCCTTAAGCAAAACCATTAAAAATTACGGGTTCTTTTCCTATGACGTGCACGAGGCGCTGCATTTATCCGACAAGGAAAAATCCGTCATACTGAACTTGTTTGGGCAAATGCGGGATGAGCTAGAGTTACCCATAGACGATTTCAGCCAGGACGTCATGGTTTCCTACCTGGAAGTATTGTTCAATTACAGCAACCGCTTTTATAAGCGCCAGTTCATTACCCGAAAAGCCGTCAACCACGACTTGCTGACCCGGTTGGAACATCTGCTCAACAGCTATTTCGATAGCGAGGAATCCCTGGCTAAGGGCTTACCCACGGTCGAAAACCTGGCTGCTCAACTGCACCTTTCTCCCCGTTATTTGAGCGACATGCTCAGGTCCCTGACGGGTCAGAACGCCCAACAACATATTCACGAGAAAATGATAGCCAGGGCTAAAGAATACCTCACCCTGACCAATATGAGTGTTGGAGAGATTGCTTATCACCTTGGATTTGAGCGGCCCCAATCCTTCAACAAGGTGTTCAAACAAAAGACCAATCTTTCGCCCCTGGCCTACAGGCAATCGTTTACAGCATAGTAGCCCCCTTTCACCCCGGGGAGCCTTCGGTTTTTCTGCTCCCACCGGCTAGCCCCCACGGGGAACGAAAGACCATTTACAGAATCAGGAAAATAGCGGTCACGCATAACCGATCTAAAGCACGCCACAGGCGCAACCGAAGGGCCACCACAAACATTCATGTATGTAGGAAAAACACTATCCGAATAGTGCCAACAACCCCGAGGTGATCACCTCGTTATCTGTTATCTGTAGCATCTCGTCCAACCGCTTCAATTCCTTTTCACTAAGAATAAGGCTAACCATGGAGGACGTCAACGGAACCAGGATGCATCGCAGGTCCTCATCAACAGAAACCAGGTTCTCCTGCAATTCGTGCACGTGCTCACAAAAGACCTTAAAGCAACCGGTATCCAAGGTAAATACCGTAGTCCCAAATACAACCTGGTAGCTTCCGCAATCTTTACATTGGCGGACAAATCCATCGGCCCCCGAATACCATGTCTTCATTGTGCACATGATCAAATGAATTATCAGCAAATATTTGACTTTGGGGAAAAAACGGTTGCCGAAAAGAGGAATTGCGTTTACGCAACCGGGAAAATCCACCCAACCCTGCTGGCCCAGGCCCCCTGCGACTGAACCCAGCCCTTGGTTCATCCCCTGATCCGACTCCTTGCCAAACGCTTGCTCAAGCAAATAACACTTCCCTGGTAGCCAATACCCGGTCGAGATTTTCCAGGCCCATCGTAAAGCCTTCCTTGAAGCCCCTTTCCACCAGTATTTGCAGCGATGCAGGATCAGCCATGTTGATGGTTACCGCAATGCTGGAAGTGTGCTCATCTTTCGGCAGGAAACGGATAGTCCAGTGGATGGCCGGGAAATCAGGACTGATCTTTCCATGCTCATCACAAAAATGGCCCAGATATTTAATGCTGTCCATCAAAAGGATCGACTCAAAATCACCCCGGCAATAATGCTTTTCTCCACCTGGCCCCTCCATGTAATACAACCAATAGCCGCCTTCCCTTAAGTCCATATGAAGGGTAGTATTCTTCCATGGACCCGGCGCCCACCATTGATCAAGGATTTTAGGATCTGTCCATGCTTTCCAGACTTTCTCCACGGGAGCTTTAAAGTCCCTGGTGATGTGCAATGTTTTTTGCGATGGATCTGTTACGATGTTCATGAGTAAAAATTTATAAGTCTTTTAATACTGTGTCCAATTTGTCAAAACGATCTTCGAATAGCTTCCTGAAGCGTTCGAGCCATAGGTCTAACTCTTGCATTTTTGAAGGATTGAAATGGTAATAAATCTCCCGACCATTCTTCTCCAGCCGTACTGCTTCACATTCGGTCAAAACCTGAATATGGCTGGACACCGCCTGCCTTGTCATCTGGAAATGTTCCGCCAGGGCATTCGGCGTCATAGCGCCAACTGCCAGCAACCCCAGAATAGCCCTACGGGTGGGGTCCGCAATAGCCTGAAATATATCCCGTCTCATAATATGCAAACATTTACTTGCAAATATATGCGCAAGGATTCACTTGCGCAATAGTTCTCCTGCTGAAAGTCGTAAAAAGACCCATTTTGGGCGCGTGTCGCCCAGATTGATCCGACATCGGCCCGCACCAACCCAGGGCATGGGGCTTTCGGCACATAGTCCCCGGTGTTGGTCACATCCCCAATTATCCAATGCTTAAACGGCATAATATGCCCTCAAAGACATGAAATCTCCCTTTTTGCTTCAACATACGCGGGCGATTATATCATCGAGGACATAAAAGTTACTGTGCGCTTCGTCCTGCAAAACCATCAACTGGTCATTCATACCCAGGACGGACGTGGCATTCCCCTTTCCGCCCAAACCCCAAACCAGTTAATCGTATTTGGCAAACCAGGAGCAGGCGTGGAGTTTAAGGACTTGATGGATGGTAAGGCCCAAACGGCAACTATGGCCGAAAGCGGTGTGACAAAAGTAGCCAGGTGCGTAGGTGTCACGCACACTGTATTTCATAGCTCAACAAACACCCTTCATTTATCAGATGCTGTCCTGAATCAATATGTAGGGACCTATCAGGTTGAAAACGCAGAAGATACGGTAAGTTTTTCCAATGAAAACCACCAACTGGTTGCCCAACCCGGGCGACAGCCCCAACCATCATAGAAACGCCGGCATTACCGTCCGGGTAACTTTTACCTCTTCCAGTATCCTGCTGAGGTCCCTGTACATCTTGGTAAACAGGAAGGGGCCTAAGCTTACCCTTCTGACACCCAACTCAGACAATACATCCAATGACGGCAGCGCAGGCAAGCTCATGACGTTGAGGGGAAGTTTCGTAGCCTCCACTGCGGAGGCTATGTCTTACTCTTTGCTGATACAGGGAAGAAAAATGCCGTCGGCGCCAGCTTCCTCGTATATTTTGATCCTGCGTATGGACGCCGATTCCAGCGTGAAAGCACCCAGGTTAGCCGCGTATCCGGAAGGCGTAACACCGGCAAAGGATTTAAATTCCCTGATAAAATGCGATTGGTCAAAGTATCCGCATTCGTACGTAATGCTGGTCAGAGAGGCTTCTTTGCGTTGGATCAGTTTCAGGCTTTGCTGAAAGCGCTGAACCTTCGCATATAATTTAGGCGGCATGCCTGTATATTGCACAAACAGCTTTTGCAGATACCTGGGAGACATCCCGTACTTAGCAGCGACCGAAGAAATCCGGTCAAAAAATGCAGGGTTGCTGATCTCCCCAATGATATCCCCCACCAGTAATACCCGCTGGGTTTTACCAAAAGAGAATAAACGTTGTAGTAAATAGTTTTCCAGCAGACCCAAGCGCTATTCCCAAGTTATAGCGTCCAGCAAGCGTTCGTGCAAACGATCCATTGCCGTATCGGATAATTCACGGTAATCCATTACCCGCTCATTGAAAAGATCTGCCTGGTCATGCAGAAAACAGGAAGCGCCATGGGGTAACCAACGTACCCCCAACATGACATTTTTCCCCTCTGAGCGGACCGGTAAAGGGCCCAATAACTGCCCCCACAATTCAATGGGAGGCGTGGTTTGGAAAGCATCATCCACCTTCGTCAACCAACGGCCAGTGCCCAGGTTGAATATGAGTTCCATACAACCGCTGGGATAGACCACATCCTCGAAGGCTACCGATGAGTTGGACTCATAGATGTAGTAGCATTTCACAAAGGGCCTGAGCCTTTGATCCGGTATGATCTCCCTGTAGGCCATGAAAACAAAAATACATTTAATTTCCAGCCCTACCTTGTACAAACCGGAACCAAGCGCCACCCGGGCTACACTTGGTTACCCGCCGGGCGTCATAATCGCGGCAGCCGTTCCGCCGGGTGTTGGTGGCGCCGCCGCTAATTCCCGGCTCAACCAGAATGGATCTGCGTTGAAGCGCTTCCAGTCAGCCACCAGCTTTGCCCTGAGTGATACCCAGGATTCTTCTGTATTGGCAAACCGGTAGCTAAACCGGAGCATATTAAAACACATGGTCGCCTGACCAGCGGCGAGTAAGCATTCCCAACACTGACACTCCTCGTCCTGGGCATCAAACCATAAGGTTGTACCCATGTTCGTCGCGGTGTTAACCACCTTGGAGAGCGCTTCAGAAGGCCGGAGCAAGTTCACCAGCAACTCTGGACTCCCAGTGAATCCGGCTGGATCGACTGATCCCGGATCGGCCGCCGTCGCCGGATCGCTCTGGGCAGCCGCTGCGGCCACCACTGGGGTGGTCTCATCCCAGGGCTCCTTGGACAAATCCTTTTTTAACTGAGGCGCATTTTTAGTAGACAATTGATAGACCGCACTCATAGCAATATGATCTTTCCATAACCGGCCTGGGTCGACGGCTTCAGCCTTTGGGTGTTGATTGAAGTCGAAGATCACCTGATTGTATACATCTATGGCTTTGAGATCAAATAATTGCTTGTAGCTGATCCTTCGGATCTTTTTCAAAAATATAGTCGTTGCCAACAGGATGACAGACCGGGACCTGGCTTCCGCCATGGCTAGTAAATCCCCAATCGGCATCCGTTTAAACACCTGCACATGCTTTTGGAATACGCGGTGATATAAGGACTCTTGATCACCAGAAGCAAACAACTGTTTACCTATTGCACCGATCATCTTCCTGATTTTTAACCACCCCAATATGGGGAGCAATAGGGCTGCAATGGCGAAGCCTATCAAACCATAGCCCAATCCCAATACATATCCCCCTGGCGACATAATGCCGGATGGGTAAACTTCGGGGGTAACCACCCAATGGATCAGCCAGACGCTGAAAACCAACAGCAACAAGAAAAAAACAACATACCATATACCCAAGCGCAGCCCCCATTTGCGCCAATCATTGACGGAACGTTTTAATAGCGGATGGGTCATTGGTTTGGGATAATGAAAGGGATGCTTCAGGTAGTTGCTGCTCACATCACAGGGCATGTATAAGTCAAAATACTGGTGTTTTTTTCGGTCATCCGCCAACGTGAAAGCATAAATGCCCTGGTTATCGTCTATACCCCCGTCCATGAAGCCCACCTCATCCGTAGCCAATCCTTCGTTATATTGATTATTGGCGATCATCACCGAGCGCAGGTCTTCGGCACTTAGTTCTCCATCCTTACTTTTCCAGGAAAAGTCCCTGGGAAACATGACTGGCTCAAATCCAGCGGGAAAGCAGGAGGAGCAAGCTAAAATATCGGCCAACAGGATCTTCTTAACCGTCTTTATGGCATTAGCATTGGTTTTGAAGTGCAGAAACTCGTTGCCGATTTCCCCCCGGGTACCAAAGCGAAAGTTCAGGCCATTATTGAACTCTGTGGCATTCACACAAGTCTCTTCGATGTAAAACTGATTGCCGGAAGGAGCTGTAAATAAACTACCAAAAGTGCGACCCTGCAAAAGATCCCGATCATAGACCAGGGCAAAAGCATTGATCATGTTGCGTGCCTTTTCCGGTCTGTCCTTCCAGGCCTCGTCGTCCTCCAGTACCCGAAATACTTCATCTATCAGCCGGCACCCTTTGAGTTGTTCTGTTAGGTGCCGGTATACGTCCATGAAGTCATGGCCTTCCCTGAGCATGCTACACAATACCAGATTGGTGATAGACCCTCCAGAAGCAGACGCTATGAATTTGACCTTGTTGAGCAAAGGGCTTCCATCGTAAGGCGTATGATGCAGGTAGGCTATACAGCCCAAGGCAAAACTGGCTGCCCTATACCCTCCTCCGGAGAAACTAAGGGCAATGTGTTGAAGTCCATTGGGCAGCGTCGCGGTTGGAGAGGTCATGGGCTCTAGCTTTGTAGTCCTAAGTTCCAAAAAAAACCTGGCACCGCAAACGCCGACTTACTCCGTTCGCAAGCTATCCGCAGGATTAGCCAAAGCAGCTTTGAGGGCCTGATAACCCACGGTGCCCAAAGCAATAATACCCGAAGCCAGAGCGGCCAGGGCAAAGATCCACCAGCTAACATCGATTCGATAAGCAAAATCCCTCAGCCACTGCTGCATAAACCACCATGCAATGGGTATAGACAATAAAAGAGATATCAAAACCATTTTGAGAAAATCCCGGGTCAGTAGGTATACGATGTGGGATACACTGGCTCCTAAAACCTTACGGATGCCAATCTCCTTGGTACGCTGAATGGCGAAGAAAGAAATCAGTCCCAATAAGCCCAGACAGGAAATCACTATGGCCACCACAGAAGTGGCATTGATCAACAAGCCCAACTGTTCTTCCTTATGATAGTATTCATCCAATTGTTCGTCCAGGTAATGGTATTGAAAAACACGGTCCGGATAAGCGAGTTGCCATGCCCTTTGGATCTGGGTCCTAACCCCAGCACCTGAGCCGGCACCCAGACGTATGGCTGCCATATCATAGCGCTTGATGTCTGAAGCAATGATGCTGGGTTCTACGGGCATATACATGGGCCGGATATTAAAGTCCTTGACGACACCCACTACGCTCCCCCTGGCATATTCTGCACCTACTTCCACTTGATGTCCCAGGATCTGATGGGGATCTTTGATGCCGAACTTATGTACTAAGGCCTCATTGATCAGGAGCTCATCCACCGTATCAGAGGCCCTTATATTCCGACCAACCATCAACTGCAATTGGAAAGTCCTTAAGTAGGCACTATCCCCTACCGCTACGTGGGCCATGAAATTTTCCCAGGGCCGGTGATCCAGCGCCGTCGAGCCTTCCAGGTTCCTGGGTGACATAGGTGCCTGAAAGCAAAAACTCACCGATTGTACGCCCGGCAGTTGTTGCCACTCGCTTTTCAGCAAATCCATTTTTCCTTTCACCGTGTCTGGAATGCCCACCAACAAAACATGTTCCTTATTGAATCCAGGGTTCGCTGTTTTTATATGCCTGACCTGAAGCGCTATGACCAAGGTTGAAATAATCAGTACCTGTACCACCACATTTTGGGTAAGGATCAATCCCTTCCTCAGCCCCAGGTGCTTACCAGTAGCCACTTGCCGCTTTAAAGCGTCAATGGGATTGAAGCGACTCAGTACTAAGGCCGGGTATGCGCCGCCTGCAACAATAACCAGCACCAGCATCCCCAGGGCAGCCCCCAATAGTAAGGGTTCTTTCAGTACATCAAAGCTTAAGGGTATTTCCAGATCCCTTCGAATCAATGGCAGTATCAAGGCTATCCAACCAACGGACACGGCTAAGGCCATAGCAGCCATCGAAGCCGTCTCTGAAATGAATTGCCAGAAGATCTCCGCATTGGAGCCACCCAATACTTTCCTCGTACCGATTTCTTTGGCTCTACGCACACTTTGGGCGGTAGCCATATTGATGAAGTTGAAGCAGGCGATTACCACCAGGAATAAGCCAGCTATACCCAACGTTAACAGCAAAGACTTTTGGGTCATAGCCCCGTAGCGCGCGTCAAAGTGCACGTCCCCTAAAGGTTGAAGATGGAATTGATAGGCATGGGCCACGTCAGAGGAAAAATGCGCAGCAGGCATGCGGGCCATATCAGCCTCCACGGCAGCCACTGCACCGGTAGCAGGGATCCAGACATATGCCTGGGTAGTGCTATTGATAAAGCTCCAGTCCCTGGTCATTTGCTGGTCCAGGCCCGGATAAAAAACCTCCATAGAAGGCCTGGAAATGAATAAGTCAATCTTTGTACCGGTATTCTCCGGATAGTCCTTCAGCACACCCGTAACCACCAAGTCGTAGCGACTATCCATGCGCAATGGTTTTCCGATGGGATCGGCATCGCCAAAATATTTACGCGCTGTTTTCTCTGTGAGTACTACCGAATGAGGGTCTTTTAATGAGGTCGATGGATTACCTTCCAGCCAGGTATAATCAAACAATTCAAACCAATGCTTGTCTGCATAAGCAGCATTGTCTTGCTCCTGAAAGTTTTTGATTTTACTTACAACCCCTCGGCTGACGCCACCGGAGTCGTCTGCTGAAAAATGCCCATTGATAGCCTGCTCAGGAACCGATATAGCCAGGGACCTGATCTTTAGCAACACCGCACCACCCTTCACCTGAGGCATCTCTTTTTGCAAAGCATCCGGTAAGGAAACGGGCGCGCCTTTTTCATACTCCACACTACCATCATCAATATGCAAATCAGTTACGACTCTGTATAATCCACCTGCCTTCTGATGATAACGGTCAACACTCAGGTGATAATGGATGAACTGAAACAAGATCAGCCCACCTGCCATACTTAAGGATAGGCCCAGTATATTTAGGGCGCTATAAAAACGCCTGTTCCATAAGCTCCTGAAGGCGAGCCTGAGGTAGTTTCGCAGCATAAGCTAATATACTAAGACTTTCGTAGAAACCCATCCATCTGCCCGAACATCCAATCCCTGTCATCATACATGATAAAATGAAGGCCCTTGGTTGCGTATACCAATGTAGCCCCCTTCACCGTTTTATACTGATCATTGAGGAGCTCCTTACTATCCGCAAAAGCTGCCTCAAACAGAACAATGACAGGGCAATGAATGCCGCCTACCGAATCCCGGAGGTCCAGGTTATTGAACTGGCAAAAAATCTGACCATAGGTCTTCCGATCTGAACGCATGCCCATTTGAACAATCGGTTCCACCTTAGAAGAGTCGGCGACTAATTGGTACATACTGGCTTTTCCCATCTTATAGAAAAACGTATCCGGGATCTTGGTCATTTGATCAGCCATAGGGCTGCAATTCGGATTGGATATGGCTTTAAAATGAGGATTGAGGG
>CAJCIQ010000244.1 GCA_903970475.1 Beijerinckiaceae bacterium | reverse complement strand
AAAAAGAAAAGCCCTGTAAACCAAAGGATTACGCGGGCTTCCTATCACCATCTGAGAGAGCTGTAGAGGGAGGACTCGAACCTCCACGAGGCGGTTAGCCGTAGCGCAATGTTGTGGTGGTCAACCCCAGTCGTGGCCGTTGTTAAACTAGCCACGGCATTACACTATATTTATCCCGTTATCCTCACCCCCGAGACAAGAGGGTATGTCTGCCAAATTCCATCACTCCACAGTATCAAAAAGTTGTAATTTGCAAGGATTAGTTAGTTATCCCTGACTGACAATACAAATTTAAAGGAAGTTTCTATTTCCTTTGATAAAATTCAATCGGTTTTTATAAAAATTAGATTTTGTTTAGAAAAAGGCCGGTTAGAATAGATATATATAAATTTAAACCAGCAAAATGAGCGGTAAATTGAATTTGGACAAATTGGATTTGCAGATCATTCACGCGATGATGGAAAACGCGGAGATCTCTTATGCAGACCTGGGCAAACAGTTATTTGTATCAGGTGGGACCATTCATGTCCGTATCAAAAAGCTCCAGGAATGTGGAATAGTCAAGGGGACAAAGCTTACTGTAGATCTAAAGGCGCTGGGCTATGACGTGATTGCTTTCCTGGGTATTTATCTGGAAAAAAGCTCTCTGTACGATTCCGTGGCTAAAGACCTTCAAAAAATTCCGGAAATTGTCCGATTAAACTATACTACCGGGAATTATTCCATGTTTGCGGAAGTTGTATGCAAAGACATCAACCAGCTCCGTTACGTTTTGCACGATGCCATTCAGAAAATCAAAGGAATTGAGCGGACAGAAACTTTCATTTCTCTGGAGGAAAGTATCAACCGGAATGTAAGGGTATCATTGGATTAGTGTATTTTAGACACAAACTTTCTTTCTTATGCGATTGACGATGCTAGGGCTAATCTCCGGATTATTTATGATGGGAGCCCTGCTTACTTCCTGTGGCGGCGGTGGCGGTGGTGGAACCGCAGAATCAGCTTTGACGGTGACCCTTAATCCTGCAAATGGTTCGACTCAGGCTGCATCCCCAGGACCTTTCACTTGTACCGTTTCGGTTACTTCTGTTATGCCACCCAAAGGTGTTACCATAACGGTGACCGCAGAAGTGGATGGCACCAGTACGGCGTACTATACAAGTTCTGTAAACAATTCCAACACCACCAATACTTTTAACATCACCAACACGCCTACGCTACAGACTTGTGTAGTGAATGTTACGGTTGTTTCCAATACAAAATCAACGAATACTTATTCGGGTTCTTATCGATATAGTGCTAAGTAGAAGCTATTTATCTCGTGCACAATTGATATTTATAGGTCTCAATGAATAGCTAAAGCTATTTGACCTGCCGGCCTTTCCATTGATAGGTCCCGAACTTTCCTAACCAGCCGGCTACAATGGTGTATAGTATATGGAAGGGCTCCGCCAGGGGGAAATACCAGAGTAAAGCCGTTTTCCCAAAAAATGAGGCAACGGGCCATAAATACCACATTTCTATGAGGGTATTGGTTCCCAGGAAAATCACTCCTGTTTTCCAAAGTCCAGGAATAAAGATTGAGCAGATTCCAGTTACGAGGAACCAGACGTTCCAGAAGTATACCATGGCCAATACCCAGATGATCCGTTTGTCGTCGTATTTATCTGCTTTGGATGCCCAACGTATACGCTGATTGATGAACGTTTTCCATGTGGGCATAGGTGCAGTACGGACAATGATGTTTTCAGATTTTAAGAAACGGATGCGATCCGGATATTTAAGGTACATCTTGTGCATGAGGAGCATATCATCTCCGGAGGCAATCGCATCTATGTTTTGAAACCCCCCGACTTCATAAAATGCAGCTTTGCTGTATGCCAGGTTAGCTCCGTTGCACATGGTATGCACAGATTTTTGGACGGAGGCTCCGGTTATGCCCTGAAGGGTCATGAAGTCCAGGGATTGGAAGACTTTCAAAAAGCTGGTTTCATCCATATAGGCAACGGGAGCGGCAATAAAAACAGGGTCTTCTTGCTGGAAAAAAGTACCCAATAAGGATAACCATTGGGGAGTGACCAAACAATCGGCGTCTGTAGTCACGATCAAGTCTCCCTTACTTTGTCCGATAGCAATCTCAATGGCTTTTTTCTTGTAGGAGTTGAGTCTTTCGCCGGGACTGAGGTGGTCTTTTAGTGATAGCAGGTGAATCCTTGGATCATTCATGCCCCGGACGATATCGGGGGTCTTGTCGGTAGAATGGTCGTCTATTACAATGACCTCGAACAAATCGGATGGATAGTCCTGGGCTTTGAGGCCGCTCAACAAAGCGCCTATATTTTTTTCTTCATCCCTGGCGGGTATGATCACCGTTATTTTTATGTGTGGAACAATGGTCTTGGGTAGATGATAGGTGGGAATGGATTTCCACGACTGCCTATAGAACACCAGGCAGGCTACATAAATTAACCCTAGAAAAACACCCGTCAAGATAAAAACCATGCTTGTCGAAAATAGTGTATGAAGCAGAACTAAAGTATAAAGTAACGAAACCCGGATCAATTATGAGGTGTGGATTTCGGGACCGGTCTCCCCGGAGAGGGGCTGGCGAGCTTCGGCAGGAAGATCTGTGACGACCTCCAGGCATAACTCGGCTGACCCTGCTGCCAATAGCAAATGGCCCGTTGGCAATTCTTTAAGGTGACAATAAGGCTCTATGGATTTGATAAACCTATATCCCTGGGTTGGTTGGATGATCTTGTCGTAATGACCAAAAATGAGGTCGGTTTTTAGGCCCTGTTCTTTGATTTGACGGCGAATATGTTTTAGGTCTGGCCTGAAAGTGCG
This sequence comes from Beijerinckiaceae bacterium, assembly GCA_903970475.1. GTDB lineage: Bacteria > Bacteroidota > Bacteroidia > Chitinophagales > Chitinophagaceae > Dinghuibacter. Next base: position 5,599 of record CAJCIQ010000244.1, on the reverse strand, counting down.
CATACAGGTCCAGATATGGTAAAGGCGAATCCGATTATTTGCTTCTCCCAGGTAGCGTTGCACGTATTTGACGATGCCTGTGTTTACGAGCTTGTTCTTCCCTAGCCATCCAACAATACCCAGAAACCAGCCTGGATGGGTCATGGTGAATTTGAACAGGTAATTGCCAGATTTGGTCTGGGTGGCTAACCAATACCAGAAATTCATTTTTAACCCGTCAGGTGCGATGAGTACCAGGTGCTGGATCTGATGGGGGTATGCCTGGAAATAGGATAAACTGATTCTTCCTCCCATAGAGTAACCCACCAGGATAAATGGGAAATCCTTCGGGATGATGGTCTGGATAAAAGCATGCAGATCCTGGGTAGTAAAGGCTTTTCCATCAGGCCATGTGCTTCCCCCGTGATGGGGCAGGTCGGGAGCAAACAAAGAAAAACCGGAAGGCAAAGAAGAACCCCAGCCTGCAAATGAAGTGGCTTTTTCTCCATACCCGTGTAGGGCAATGATTATCTTTTCTCCCACCCCCCAACGGTAATAAGTAAGGTTGCCACCGCCCAAAGTGATTTGAGAAACTATGGAATCCATCAGGGAACGAATTTATCTATTGTTGCCGACAAGTCGTAGGTTTGTATGGTAAAGTCCTCATGGCAAAAGTCAAGCGCAAATATTGGGTCCATAAGTGGGTGTATTGGTGCTTAGGTTTGGTTTTGTTGGGTATTGTCGGCGTTATCAATTACCAGTTATGGCTTTCCCAGGAAGACAGATTTGTTCGGTACCAGGAATTCGGGATTGAGATTCCGGTTAATTTTTCCCTGCACGGGATTGACGTATCTTCTTATCAGGGAAGGATAAACTGGCCAATGGTGAAAGCCATGGATGTAAGGGGTGTTCATATTGATTTTGCTTTTATCAAAGCGACAGAGGGATTGGGGAGAGTAGATGCCCAGTTCAGAAGAAATTGGGAAAATGCAAAAGAGGCAGGAATGACCAGGGGCGCTTACCACTTTTTCCTGGCCACCAAAAGTGGAAGGGCTCAGGCGGAGAATTTTCTGGCGACGGCAAATATGGAATCGGGAGATATTCCTCCCGTGTTGGATATAGAAGAAACCTATGGGGTGCGGGATTCGGTGCTTAGGCAAAGGGTGCAGGAGTGGTTGGATGTGGTACAGACCAGTATAGGCGTAAAGCCTATGATTTATACGAGCGTTGATTTTTACCGCCGGCACCTGACGGGTCAGTTTGATGCTTATCCCTTGTGGGTAGCCCACTATCTACAGGAGAATGATCCCAAAGCCGACAGGGAATGGGATTTCTGGCAACACAGCAAAACCGGCCACGTCAGCGGAATCAGCACGTTCGTTGACTTCAGTGTATTTAAGGGAGACAGCACGGCCCTCCGGCAAATATTATTACCTTAAAATGGAATAAGCCTCATGCCTTATGGAATGGAAAAGGAAGTGCGCCAATTCTTCAGGCGCATCGTTTGGACCATTTTCGCAGGTTTGGTGTGGATGGTGCTCCAGGATATTTTTGGCATTATGCTGGGGTATGCCTTCACGGACAACGGGTATTCCTGGAAGAACACCGTATACTATGTTGGCTTCGGCTTAAGTCTGGGCGGACTCATTTACCTATACTATAAAATGTGGAAGGGGAAACTCTAGCTCGTGTGATCCACCACTATTTTCCAGGCCCCATCTATTTTTTTGAATAGTAGGGTAAAGTTGCCTCCCACATCTGTTCCATCGTCTTTGTGCAAGTGAAAAGCGCCCACCACAAAGTAATATTGAGGGGATAATCGTTTATAAATAAGGTGGCTGAAGTCCAGGGCGCCCATGGCTGCCTTGTTGGGATATACCTGCTTGTAATGTTCCATTACAGGGTTGTATCCGTATTCCGGGCCCTTTTTAGTCATGAACATAACGGAATCGCTGTTCCAGTATCCGGTCATGAAGGCAACAATATCTCCTTTGTTCCAGTCTGTTACCTGTTGGTTCAACACTTGTTGAATGGAGGCTACGTCTGGATCGGCCTGGAAGGCCTGTGCGGTCACAGGGGCCGGTGTCAGGGCGTTGCCGCCCACACGGGGCGGGGTCAGGGCTTTACCGCCTGCTGGGGTTAACCACAGTGCGGCGTGGAGTAGTAATAGATTACACATCGCAGATTTCTATACATTTTTTTAGGGAAGCGATTTTATCGGGTTGTGTTGGGATGAACTCCTGAGCTACGTGACCTTTAAATCCTGTTTCCACGATGGCTCTCATGATGGCTGGATAGTACAGTTCCTGGGTGTCATCGATTTCGTGCCTGCCTGGAACCCCGCCTGTATGGTAATGTGCTATGTATTGGTGATGCTCCTTGATATTGCGGATGATGTCCCCTTCGTCGATCTGCATGTGATAGATGTCATAGAGTAGTTTGAAGTTCTCTGATCCTATGCGTTTGCAGAGCTCTACTCCCCAGGCTGTATGGTCGCACATATAGTCCTTATGGTCTATCTTGGAGTTGAGGAGTTCCATAACCAGGGTGACGCCGTTTTTTTCCGCCAAAGGAAGCAGCTTTTGAAGGCCGGTCACACAATTGTTCAGTCCGGTTTCGTCGTCCATTCCCTTACGGGCGCCGCTAAAGCAGATTAGGTTAGTATATCCGGCCTGTGCAACCAGGGGTATCCATTCCGTATAATTTTTGATGAGGGCCTCGTGGTATTCTGTATGATTAAATCCCTGATAAAGTCCCAGTTCTGCTCCGTTGCACATGGCGCAGGAAATGCCGTGTTGTTGTATGATGGGCCATTCTTTGGGCCCCAATAAGTCTATGGCACTCATCCCCAATCCTTTGATGGACTCACAAAATTGGTCCAAGGGATGGTCATTGTAAACCCAATAGCAAACAGAATGGTTGATGTTCCCCTTCAGGGTTAACCCAGCCGCTTCTTTGTTTGCTGTTTTGGATCCCAGGGCTTTGTCAAAAGACGACAAGCTTCCTACTGCCCCAATACCGGCTGATGTCATCAGTAAATTTTTTATAACCGTTCTACGTGAAGGAGATGGTTGCATCGTTAGAAATTGTGTGAGGATAAATTTAGTAACTTGTAGGGCCATAATCAAAAAAACTACTATGAAGTCTCTGATCGGAATCGTCTCCATCCTTGCCCTGACGGCCTGTGGTGGAAACGGGGGGAACGACAAATCCGCGGCAAGTACAGATACAACCGCTTCTCCTGCCAATCCCCCTGCCGGCTCTATGCCTAGTGCTGCTGCTACGGAACACACGGCGCATCCTGGATATGCGCTCATGCAATCTCAGGATTGTAAGACCTGTCATGCCGTAGATAAGCAAGTCACCGGCCCTTCGTTTCAGATGATTGCAGCGCATTATGATTCAACGCAAGCCGGTGTTGTTGAGCGATTGGCCAAAAAGGTAATCACTGGTGGATCGGGTAACTGGGGGACTACACCCATGACGGCACACGCTGGCTTATCAGAACAAGATGCGGAAGAATTGGTCAGGTATATTTTATCTTATAAATAAACTTATTTACTCCATATGAAGTTATACGCGATCGTTCCTATGGCGTTGGTTGCTGTTTGTGCATTCCGCGCCCCTATTGCTACAACATCCAGTGCCGCTAGCGCGGGCGGATGGGTGAAGTTGTTTGATGGCACTACGACCAATGGCTGGCATACGTACGGGCAATCCAGCGCAGGAAGTGCCTGGAAGGCGGATGATAGTACGCTTCATTTGATTGGATCCAGTACCTCAGGAAGGGGTGATATTGTTACGGATTCAGAATACGAAAACTTTGACCTGAAGCTCGAATGGAAGGTGCAAAAGGGGACCAATAGTGGAATCATGTTTGACGTCCATGAAGATCCTTCTAAGTATCAAAACACATATGAAACAGGACCTGAAATGCAGGTCCTGGATAACGACGGACACCCGGATGGCAAGATCTTCAAGCACAGGGCTGGAGACCTATACGACCTTATTCCTTGTAAGCAACAAACCGTTAAACCGGTTGGAGAATGGAACCAGGTGGAAATCCGACTGAAAAATGGTCGCTTGAAATTTACGCTTAATGGTGTAGATGTGGTAGAAACCAAGATGTGGGATGACAACTGGAATAAAATGGTAGCCGGTAGTAAGTTCGCGAAAATGCCTGGGTTTGCTACTTACCATAAAGGCCATATATCCCTACAGGACCACGGCGGAAATGAGGACGTTTGGTTCAAAAATATTATGATCAAACAGCTTTGATATCCTTGCGGGCCTTGGCTGTATAACGCAGGTTCAGGAAATGAGCTGGTATAATCAGGACAACCGCTGGAATCAGTAATAAATGATGAAGGGAGCTGTTCTCTGGAAAACCCTCTTTGGCCACCAGAAAGACAAATCCCGAAGCAAATAACATCACCGGCATCCATTGCCGGTGATGGTGTTTATAGCCATGGTATAAGGTAAGGGTTCCAATAACGAACGCCAACCCTATCATGCCGCCTTCAAACCAGGGGTTATGTAATATTTCCCAGCCAAATAAAGGCAGCGCCGATAGGAATATGGGCAGTATGGCACAGTGAATGGCACAGGCCACCGAAGCAGAAATTCCCAATACATCCCAATTAATGCGCATGTAAGATATTTTGACAAAGATATAAAAATGCAACAATGTTGCAAAATGGCGTTCTTAATCCTACCTGTCGTAACTTTGCAGGCAAATGAACGCAATGAAGAATCGTCGTCTACGCAGGTGGATATATTATATAGCAGGATCTGTTGTGTTCCTGGGCGTATTCTATACCTTCTTATTTGCGGGTACGGATGATTATAAAGTAAAGCTGCCCATTCTCTCCGATGTAAAACCTTTCCGCTTTGCCGATCAGGCCGGTGATACCATTACCGAGCGGAATTTGCTGGGAAAAGTCTGTGTCGTAAACTTCTTCTTTACTACATGCAGGGGAATTTGCCCCCGCATGAATGACAATATGAAGACCCAGGTCTTTGAACCCTTCAAATCTGATTCAGATTTCGTGGTGGTCTCTCATACGGTTAATCCTGAAACGGATACAGTGGCCAGAATGAAGCGCTATGCTGATTCCTTGGGGGTCAATGACCCTAAGCACTGGTTGTTTCTGACGGGCGCCAAAGCTGCCTTGTACGAGGCTGCCAGGTCCAGCTATCTGTTGGATGATGAGTCGCATAATAAGCAAAAAATAGACGATCAATTTATTCATACTCAGTTGTTTGCATTGGTGGACAAGGACGGAAGGGTCAGGGGCATATATGATGGGCTCAAGCAGGAAGAATTGCTGAAGCTGCAAAGAGACATCAGGTCTTTGCTCAAGGAGCCCCCAAATTCGTCCCAGTCACACTTCGTTAATGGCATGTTCAACAATAATCCTTCCTAAAAGAAAAAAGAATTAAGACCTTGGCTAAGGAAAAGGAAATAAAGTTGATCTTAAAGAACCACCAACTCAGTGTAACAGAGCCCAGGGTGAAGATCCTGGAGTTGTTTCTGGGTTCAGGGGGTGCTTTATCGCATAGTGAGATTGAAAAGGCCCAGGGTCAGTCTTTTGACCGGGTTACGGTTTATAGGACTTTG
>CAJCIQ010000243.1 GCA_903970475.1 Beijerinckiaceae bacterium | reverse complement strand
CTTATCCCTGCTGATCCCGAGATGTATTGCAGGGTCGAAGAATCTACCTTCCTGATCACCGTTCCCTCCTCGCTCAACACGCTCCCCACACCTACACTATCCAATCGTACCCTAACCCCATCCGCATATACCAACTCCCCAATCGAGTGACTGGCAGATGCTACGGATTGCACATTGGATATAGCATTTGCTTCCATCGGTTTACTCGCCGGCCAAAAGAACCAAACCAGCAAACCACCCACCACACAAGCCGCTATGGATAAAGATACAATGAGAGAAGAACGATTCCTTCGGGTAGTCTGTTCATTTGTTAAAAGCGGCGAAAGTTTATCCCATCTCCGTTTTACCCGGGATTGGATATAAGCCAATTCGTTCAAGTCCGCACGCAACTGTTTCCTATCCGTCAGGCTATGAAACAAAGCTTCGTTCTCCTCGCTTGTTCCCCGCCATTGATCTAGGGCATCCTGGTCTTCAGTCGATAATTGATCTCCTTTCGCCTGGCTAAAAATGTACTTTTGCAGGAGGTATGCCAACTGCTTTTGTTCGCTGAGTTTCAGCATGCTGGTGCTTAAAGCGCTCTACTTCCAGCCCCTCAAATCTTTTGTACAATGTCTACCTCCAAAGGTTCAGAAGCAGCGCGGTTATGATCATAATACTTCCCAGGCCACCGAGTAACTTTTTCAGGTTATCCTTTGCCTGGTTTTTATAGTTCCGAATGGTTTGTTGATTAAGAGAAGTCATTCTGCTTATTTCAGGAACAGAATAACCATCCAGAAACAAATTGACCACCATGTTTTGCTGACGCGGAAGATCATCCAATGCCTTTCTCATAGCCTCCGTTCTCTGAGACCTGAGGACAGCCCTTTCCTGGGATATGGAGAGATTTTCCACCACCCGTTCACCCGTGGCATCTACAAAATGCTGCTCGGAGTTACGTGCCTTCTTGGAAAGAAGACGGTGGTAATTCGCCCGCGTCATGGCGATTTGAATCAACCAGTTCTCCACCTGTTCCAGGGAAGTAAAGCTCTTACCAGGCATATTCCAAAGGCGAAAAAACACGTCATTGGTAATTTCTTCCGCTTCGTGAAGATTTCCATTGAGCCAACCTTTGATATTGGCCGCAATGGTGGCAGATGTACTATCGAAATAAGCAGCAAAAGCCCTTTTGTCATTACGGTTAATTCCGTAGAGCAAATCTTCTACTTGTTCGAAGGTAGTATCGTTAGTTAGCATGATTATATATGTTTAAAATCATGAATCCTACGTAGTTTTTAAATGTTCGGATTGATTTCCTACAAATTACAATATTGTTCCTGAATATTGTAATGCAAAAAATACCATTTCTTCCTACACTTCTAATACAAATCCCCTTTTGGAGCCCAAAGCAAAGTTCTCCGCCAATTGCCTCATGCGCTCAGAAATAAAGCTATGGTTCCCAGGGGTTGCATCCGGAGTAAGGATCAAAAAGACATGGTACGGATCCTGGAGGACCGGCAAATCAATAATCCCATCAAATTTTTTCCATCTGGTTAGGGTGTAATCCTGATCTGGATTAAGCATAAACTCGTAAATAAGGTATCCAAATGTCTCAACCAGCTCTGAGAAATCAATATCATAAAGCGGTGGTACGGGAGGGTATCTACTCAATATCAGGCAATCAAAGGAAGGAAGGACATCCTGGCTTGCAGCCGCGCATACCAGAGAGCCATCCCAGAGCCTTAAATCCCAAATTAAACGAGCCATAACCGCTTGACAGTATATGTAAATATAAAAGTTTAAACGTCCATTTTATAGTCAATTGTGGGCTACGTGTAAATACGTAGGTATTTAACTCTATAAATCATTGTAAAACATTTCATACCCCCGGTAAATAACCCCCTCCTAGTGTATTAATTATAGCTAATAGCTATAATTTCCGGACTTGCCTAATATCTACCCCAAGGGTCACCTCAACAGTGCAAAGAAATCAAACCTTACATTATCTCAACATTTCATATATTAGAATCCTCATTAAGGAAACTTTTGGAGCGGCAGATATATTGGGCAAGAATTGTGATCGAGTGGTATTTGATATAGGAGGTAATAATTATAGAATTATTTGCCATTTCGTGTTTGGTCAAAAGCAAGCACATCTTTTTTTTGTTTGTTGGATAGGAACCCATGGAGCCTATACTAAACTGTGTAATGACCACAAGCAGTATTCAATTAATCTCTATTAAATAAGATGGATATGCGAACCCTGCAATATAAAGTAATAAAGACTTTGGAACAGTATAAGCTGTACTGCGACCGACTGGAAGAAATTGTCATGATTAAGAAAAAATCAAAGGAAGATCAGGATACTATAGAACTCTTGACATTACTCATCGAAAAATGGGATCAGGAACACAATACATTTTCAGAAGCTGACCCTATAGAATTATTGAATTATCTAATGAGGGAAAATAAGCTCAAGGCCGTCAACCTTGCAGCAACCTTGGAGATCAGTAAGAGCCTATTATCGGACATTCTTAACTATCGGCGTGGATTATCCAGAGAGGTGATTAGAAAATTGGCTGATCACTTTAAAGTTGCTCAAGAACTTTTTAACAAGCCTTACAAACTGAAATCACCAGTGAACTCCCATTTAAAGAATGCAGGTATTATGAATACCAGGAAAATGATCCCAGCACGAATGTAACATTAAATATTCCAGACGTGAACGGACCCTAGGTAGTAGAATGTTCCACTTCACCCGGACGGCCTGACGGACCATTTTCTTGAACCGGGTAAAGTAGAGTCCCTTATTCCCCATCCCTCAAAGCCTCCGGGAGTTCATTCTTCGCCTTGATGCCCAAATCCTTGAGTTTCCCCGCTTGCTGGACCAAATTATCCTTGCCCGTACTGAGTTGTTTAAACGCATCATCATAGGCTGACTGAGCGACACCGAGTGCAGTCCCTACCCTTTGCAGATTGGTGACGAAGCCCACAAATTTATCATAGAGCCTTCCACCCCTATCGGCAATGTCCTGTGCATTGCGATTCTGGTATTCTCTTTTCCAGAGATCGAGAATGAGCTTTAAGCTCACAATAAGACTGGTAGGATTCACCAGTAGAATGCGCTTGTCATAGGCATAGCTCCAGAGCTCCGGATCCTTCTGGAGTCCGGCCATGTAAGCTGCTTCGTTAGGTATGAACATCATGACGAAATCCAGTGACTTGTGATAGTCATCATAAGCCCTTACATTCAATTCCTGAATATGCCCTTTGATGGCCTGCACATGGGCAGCTAATTCCAACGGATCATTGGTTTCGGTATAACGTATAAACGCATTGAGGGAGACCTTCGCATCTATGATGACGTGGCGTTCGTCGGGATATTTAACAAGGGCGTCCGGACGAAGCCGGCTACCTGTAAATTCATTTTTGAGGGGCCGCCCAGAAGCATCAAAAAGCTGATGCTCCATAAAGTATTCTTCCCCCTTGCGGAGGCCTGATTTCTCTAAAATGGATTCCAGAATCATTTCCCCCCAACGACCCTGGGTCTTGGATTCTCCTTTAAGGGCCCGGGTAAGGTTATGGGCTTCCTGGCTAAGTTGTTGGTTCAACAACGCCAATTCTTTGACCCGCTCACCCAAAGAAAAACGTTCCTTCGACTCGGAGACATAAGCTTGCCTCACTTGCTCTTTAAACTCAACAATGGATTTACCCAAAGGGTCTAACATGGCCTGCATGTTCTCCTTATTGAGCTGCGTAAATTTGGCGGTTTTCTGATCAAATATGCGGTTGGCCAAATTCTCGAAAGTCGCGCCGAAGGTTTGTTGCAAATGACCAACCTGTGCCTCCTGGGCTTGCAGGCGTATAGCGTGGGCCTGAACATCGGCCTCGGCTTTGGCTAAAGCGGCAGTATATCGGACTTTGGCCAGTAGCCATCCCAATAGGAAGGCTACTGGTATCGAGGCAAAAAGGACATAATTCATACCGCAAATTACCGAATCCATCCGCACCAAAATCGAGGGGAACCCGTAAAGCGCCGCAACCCTAAAAATGATACAATTACACGAACACTAATCTTATATTTAGGGTATGGTAACCATGACTAAATCAAAAAGCGAACTAGCCCTGGAACTGGGACATGCGATGGCTGATTTGAAAAATCAGGTACGCAGACGCCTTCAGCAACGCATCCGTGAAAGTGGATTAAACATCACTTTTGAAATGCTGGAAGTATTGGCCTGTCTGGGTAAGCAGGATGGCATCAATCAGTAGGAGATAGCCGATCTCACCCTTAGGGATAAATCCGGCATGACCTACCTCATAGACAACCTAAGCAAAAGGAGCATGGTTATACGCGTTGAAGACGAGTCTGACAGAAGAAATAAGCTGATCTACCTGACCGATAAAGGCAGGGCTACATGGGAAGAAATGAAGCACTGGGCCGCCGATCTCTATGGGCAAGCTGCGCACGATGTGGATATGGAAACCGTTGAAGCAACCCTTCAGCTCATCAAAAGGATGACCGAAACCGTCAAAGGCTAACCACCCTGAAGCCCAGGTTGCTGAAAGAAGCGTGTATATCAACCTGCCCAATATCAAATCCATCAAAATACGTACTTTTATCGGACAATCAGACCATGATGAATTCACCCGTCAACCACCCCGACGCGATTCTGATCGGGGCAGGTATTATGAGCGCTACACTGGCTGTGTTACTCAAAGAACTGGATCCCAAACTTACCATCGAAATTTATGAAATTCTGGAAAGCCCTGCCCTGGAGAGCTCCAATGCCTGGAATAATGCAGGTACGGGTCACGCAGCGCTTTGCGAATTAAATTATACCCCTGAAGCGGCCGACGGCCATATTGAAATTGCCAAGGCCCTGGAAGTAAATACAGAGTATGACCTTTCCCGTCAACTTTGGTCTTATTGGGTTAAGACAGGGGTAATACCAGACCCTCAGGCCTTCCTGCATTCCGTACCCCATTTCAGCTTGGTTAGAGGGGCGGATAATATAGCTTATCTCAAAAAGCGATTCGAAGCCCTCACGGCAAATCCGCTGTACAAAGGAATGGAGTATTCCGAGGAAAAAAACGAATTAATGGATTGGTTTCCCCTGGTTATGGAAGGCCGGGATGCCACGGAACCAGTGGCTGCCACACGCATGCGTACGGGCACCGACGTGGATTATGGCGCCTTGACGCGCATCCTGATGAATGCCCTCAAAACAATGGAAGGGGTTACGATCCGTTACCAAGCCAAGGCAGAAGATATTACCAAAGACGGAAAACGCTGGAAGGTACACTTCAAAGATGAAAACTCCGGGATGCACTTTTCTTCCAGGGCCAACTTTGTATTCATTGGTGCGGGCGGTGGTTCCTTGCCGTTACTACAAAAAACAGAGATTCCGGAAGTGAAAGGATACGCGGGCTTTCCCGTAAGCGGGATCTGGCTACGCTGCGACAACCCGGAGATCACTTCCAGACATCACGCTAAGGTATATGGAAAAGCAGATGTCGGTTCACCCCCCATGTCCGTGCCTCACCTCGATACCCGCAATGTGGATGGTAAGGTGTCCCTTTTGTTTGGACCCTATGCGGGTTTTTCGACCAAATTCCTCAAACACGGCTCCTTTCTGGACCTGTTTAAATCCATAGAATGGAGCAATATTTTGCCCATGCTGGCCGTGGGCAGGGATAATTATGACCTGGAAAAATACCTGGTAGGTCAGGTACTCGAAACGGCCCATCAACGCTTTGAGGCATTAAAGGCGTTTTATCCTTTGGCCCAGGAAAAGGATTGGCAGGAAGCCGTAGCCGGCCAACGGGTGCAAATCATTAAAAAGGACCCTCAGTATAGAGGCGTGTTACAATTTGGTACAGAACTCGTAGGTGCTGCTGATGGTTCCATTATCGCCATGCTGGGCGCCTCTCCGGGGGCTTCTACTTCTGTGTGGATCATGCTGGAAGTGCTGCAACGTTGCTTTAAAGACCGGCTGGCGACCAGTGATTGGCAAAGCAGGCTGCTAAAAATGATCCCCACTTATGGGCAATCCCTGATTAAAAACCCTACCCTTTGCCATCAGGTCAGGGCAGAAACGGCTTCCGTCCTTCACATTGAAAACATTGCCCTATGATCGTGGCCTACCGGTTATTCACGGGCGCTGATGGAAACTCCCATGTGGAAAAAGGAACATTGATAACAGGGGCTTCAGCGGAAGTATCGGAGATACATTTCAACGAATCCCCTCCCCACTCCAGCTACGACTGGCATGGGGCCCCTCATCGCCAATATGTCATCACCTTGTCTGGAGTCCTGGAGTTCACCATGGCCAGCGGGGAAACCTTCATCATTAACCCTGGGGAAATTCTAATTGCCCAGGATGATACGGGATCCGGTCATAAATGGCGCTTAATCAATGATGATCCATGGAAGAGAGCCTATGTCATCTATAAAGAAGAGACCAATCTACAGTTCGTGTCGAATCATTAGGACTTAGTTTGGGCACATCGGGGCTTGCGCATATTCCTGAAATACCCTACATTCGCCCGGTGTAGAAAACACCGACCCATGAACGACGACCTTGGTTCTCTTATTGAAACGCTGCGCAAGCACTTCCCCCTCTCTGAGGACAATCCTCCCCCGCAAAGGACTTCACACAAGGACCTATTGGAATTATTTCAGAAAAACCTGGCAGATACCGGCGTCTGTTGTTACAACAGCAAAGACATTGAAACGGCCAGGAAAACGGCCCGTAAGGTATTTCCTGAAGCGATTGTTGTCTGCTCGACGACGGAGGAATGGATGGGAAACCTTACGTTAACGCCTATCAAACATCCCCAGGATTACAGTGAGGTAGACCTTGCCGTTATCAGGGCTAAGTTTGGAGTGGCCTCCAATGGTATGCTTTGGGTACCTGACGTCAGACCACTGGTGAACGTACTGGGCTTTGTAGCCAAAGACCTGATACTGCTACTGGACCCGGCGCAAATCATAGACTCTATGGCCAATGCCTACCTGAAGCTTCAACTGGAACCACACCCGCACGGTTGTTTTATGGCCGGCCCCAAATCCAAAGCCGTAGAGGGAGAACAAGGCTTCAGGGACCTGGTGGTTATGTTGGTTAAACCTGGTCAAAAGGCGGCTTGATACCCGCCAATATTTCCTGGGCCTTTTTTAACTTTTTTGGGAAAAACGCGGGCCTATGCTGATCGATGGTGTTGGTAACGATCACTACCGGATTAGGTTTGGGGCGGCGAGGATGAAGCGGATCGGTGGGCATTAGGCAACAGGTGTTTTCTTCCTGATTAAAAAAGCTACATAATCCAATTCACTGATTGTGTTAAAGGAACATTCCCGGAATCCTCCTTCCTCTTTTAGTAAACCCGTGATCCGGAAATCCCGGTTTAACACCCTACCGTACAAACGAAGGGTCCTCCAATACAACTGCGTTCGACGCTCATCGATTCCTGCGATAAACAAAACAGCTTTGGGGAATTTAGCGGTGTAATCCAGCAGGATTTGAATCAATGTGCCTAGCAGCCTGCCCAGGTCACCATTGTTGGAGATGACCTCTTCGTCAACGGATCCATCCTCCAATACGTCGCCTAGTCCCGCACAGACGTAGGATTCTATGCCCGTAAACGAAAAATCCACCACTTTGGTGATGGATCTTTTGCCTTCGCTGAGGAAGGTGTATGTGCTGGACTGAGGTATGTCAAAGGGGTATGCGGGCTGCTTGGGCATTACCCTAAATTAGACGATGGCCTCCGAATATCCATTCTACTTTTTAACATATTTATTTAAAAAAGTAAAATAGTGCTAACTGAGGTTTTGTTGTTTGGTAAATTCTTTATTGGCTTTAATGGCGGCGGCCAGGTCACGGGTGTTTTTCTGAACGGCAATGGCGCCAAATATACTGAGCAAGAAAGCAAAGGCATAGAATCCTTTCTCACTCAAAGCCAGCGTTGCGTTCCATAAACCTATCTCTCACGCATTTCTGCACAGAAACAGCGGAAAATAACCCAAACATTAATACAGTGAAGTAATAGCCCTTTTCATTCAGTTCGCCGGTTATTTGTATATTGGGACAACTTACCCTGATTGCTGATGCAGGTTGATTCCCAAAATCAAAAGTCCGGTTAGCTGCAACTAGTTCAATAATTGCAATAAATGCCGGGCATTATCGTGGAAAATCTTCTGCTCTTCTTCCTTTGTAAAGCCCATTTGCCTGACGGCATCCACCGACTCCTCAAAAGTGAAAATCGGAAAGTCTGAACCAAACAGGAACTGATCAATGCCCACCTTACGCATCACAAACATGATCTGATCTTTGTAAGGTAAACTCCCCAATTTTGGGGAAATGGCCGAAACATCCATCCCCCTTTGGCTTTTACCCTGGCCAGTTCCGCCCAGGCGGCACTCGTATCCATGGGGTGCACAGATCAGATTGGAATCAGGTTGGGATGCAATTGATGCAGGGCAATGATGCTGTCGTTGCGCTTACGCGTATCTGCGGTATCTCCCTGCCGGGCTATGGTAATAATCCCTGCGGAAGTGATGTGGTTTTTTTGCAATCGCGACAACACATCCTCAATGGTATTGGGCGCTCCGAATGCACCAGACTCTCCCTTTTCCACCGCGACGTGTACATGCGTATCTGTAATGGTTTCCCTACACCTCATTGTATCATGAATGATGCAGCAGGCAACATTGCTAGACTGGATAGCTGTGGGCTGGTGTATTGTGCCGGGTGTCAGCAGCGATTGAGGCAGGTTCCTTTTTCCTGGTAGTCACTTCATCGTAAGTATCATCATAGTCCTTCCTTAAGGTGCCCATGGCCCTGTCCCAAAACAGGAAATACAAACCATAATTGCCTTTGAAGTAATGATGGTGCTGGTTATGGCAAACAGAAGTGTTCACCCACTTCCCTATCCAGGTGCGCTGAAATCCCGCCGGATATAATTCATAGCCCAGATGGCCGTATACGTTGTAGACGATACTGAACAGGAAATAAAACAAGAGGTGGTACCCAGTTACCGGGATGGTAAACAAGATGATCACAAATATGAATGACTCCAACACGGCTTCCAGCGGATGAAACGCATAGGCCGCCCAGGGAGAAGGGTTGGTAGATTTATGGTGCACCAGGTGAAACCACTTGAACAGTTTTGGTTGGTGTATGAGGCGGTGCATCCAATAAAAGTAGGTATCGTGTAGCAGCAATATGGGTAGGAAGGCAAAGAAAAAATACCACCAGCTATGCCTGGACAGCGGATAATAAAAAGTAGAATGGGCCCTGACAGAAGGCGTGTCCAGAATAATTAATGCAGGGAGAACGAAAATGAGGATAGAGATGGTGGAAAAACCGATTTCCCTCAAATAATCTTTGGACCGGGGAAATTTAGGTTGGATCTTTTTCCAGGACGTCCTTTTACGTAAGATCCAATAAAACAGGATGAAAAAAACGCCCGCCACCAGGTAATACTTATTACCTATCCTGTACAACTCCAGTAAAAAGGAGGACCAGTTCATAGACCAAATATACAAAAGCTCCGGGAAAATATCCCGGAGCCAAAGGAGTATTCATAGGCCAGGAGACGTGCGGCCCAATAGGCACCTACGCGGGCCTGACCGCGCGCCCAAGCGCTATCCTATTATTGCATAACGAACTGCCATTCCTGATTGGGGTTGCCCGTGGTGGACCAGATCTCGACCTTGGTTCCATTGCCGGTCTCTGAGGCGTACACATCCAGAGAACTGCTGGGTGCACAACGGGGACTTAAGGTGCAATACCCGCTACCTGCATAGGAAATTTTCCATTGCTGACCAGTTGCCCCGGTATAGGTTTCTACGTCTGCCTGCGTCCCATTGGCGGTGCCGTTCCCCTTGACACTTAAGGCTAAGGACTTGGCATTTTGAGGGATGAGCTCATAATAGCCATTGTTAAGGCTGACCAGTTGGAATACCTGGTTGCTGCTGACGGGGCTGTTTTTAGAATACAGCTCCACTTTAGTACCACTGGGGCTGGCGCCGCCGCCTGTTACGTCTAGTACGCTCGTGCTGATCAAAGCCGTAACGAGTTGATAAGTGGAATCCGGCGTGATGCCCGTACCATCTCCAAAATAGAAATCCACTTCTCCATTGGAAGAGCTATTGTTGGCAATGACGGTATTTAATCCGGTCGGCGTAGCGGGTGCGGAACCTCCACCGGCAGCCCAGGCCAGGGTATCGGTGGGTGAACCACTGCGCAAGGTCAGCGCAATATCTTTCATGGCAACATAGGGCTGGTTGGGCCAAAGATTCATTAACTGTGTATAAGCTTCCCAACATTCCACGACGCCTGTTGCTTCAGAAGTACGCGTGACGGTTACATTGGCACTGGGCACGCCCACGAACTGTTCTGTATAGGTCCAGGTCGTGTCATTGGGGTTGGAAACAAACGTAATAACCCCCGTTACGGAAGTACCAGGCAATACCGGAACAATGGTGCCGTGGAAATAATTACCATCCGTAAAGTACCAGTTGGCCAGGGTATAGTTGGATCCGTAGCCATTGTCCCATTGCATAACGGGCTGCAAGGCTCCCCCATCCAACCCATTCCATAGGAAATTGGTTACGATGTCAGAAGAACTCGTATCCAGGGACTTATTGGGTATGACCCAGGTGGTGGTAAAGGATTTAATGCCGCTATAGGGTGCACTGGTATAATAGCCAGAAAAATCATACACCGTTGGAACTTTGGAAGCACTACTGTTCGCAACTGGGCGAGGGTTTAAGGCGTCTGCACCAGAGACTGGATTGTGGTGGATCAGTCTTGCATTGTCAGGTGAAAATTGACGGGCGTACTCGTAGGGGTCTTTGGCTTGTAAATCCGCAGCACTGGGAACGCCAAGGTCCCGGATCAGTCTGTCGGTACCCAACTCCACGATCTGGAGATGACCTTTGATCAGTTTCACGGTAGACTGGTTATCTACCTGAAATACTTTGTTAGCGGGGACTTTGCCATAAGGGGTTACAACCAGACCACCTGCTTGTGCCAGATCTGAAGGTGAGGTGCTGCTTGTGTGGGTTGGGGCAGCCTCCTTTTTACAAGAAACAGTTACGACCAGACATAAGATAGCTAGTCCTCCCGCCAGGGAGATCCATTTGATTTTCATTGATGTATTTTTTGATGAACGAATGCGAGGTGAGCGAATACTGTATGGGAACCTGATAATTTAAAAATAATTCTCATTTTTAACTTTTGCAATACCTGCACTCGTTCCAAAACGTAAGCGATCCTGCGCAAACGGTTGTATTAACGGATACAATCGTTTGCGCAAGATTTAATCTTACATCAATGACTTCACTTGGACGCTAATGTCTGCCTGTTGATCAATTAAGCAGCCACCACTTCTCCGATATCAATAGATCCGCGAAAATTATTGTCTACGCCCACGACCAGTTCCCTGACAGTAAAGAATGGCGCAGCAAAGGTTTTGGATTCTCTTAAATAACCCATCAGGTAACCAAAAGCCATAAGGTCATCGGTTTCAATGATCATAAAATCAGAAACAGTAGCATGGGTAAAGTCGCTGTCGAACAATCGAACCCGGCAGGAGCTGTTGAATTTTTCCAGGATAGCCCTGAGTTCTGTTTCTACAAATTGATCCCTGTCTGCCCTGGACAAAGACATCCATTGGGGAGTAGCATTGGCGAGTAATACGATCGTGTACTTCATATAAAAGGAGATATGGGTGCAAACCTAGCGGAGTATCCGGCCCTACTCCAGGGAGAATCGGTAGGTGTGGCTTTTTTGCCGGTACAGGAACCAAATAGCCGGTAAAAAAAATTGGGGAAATATCCCATTTTTAATTTTACTTTGTATTACAAAGCACTTTTTAATTCAATGATACTCCGTTTCAACTTTGCTTACTTCTGTTTCACGTCGGTCCTCATTGGAACAGAGGTTATTATCGGTGCGTATTTCCACGACCCGGTAATCCGGCCTTATATTGGAGACTTTTTGGTGGTCATACTGCTGTATTGTTTGATCCGTTCCTTTTGCGATACCCCTATCCGGACTACGGCTATAGGGGTATTGCTTTTTTCTTACGGGGTGGAAACCCTCCAATATTTCCACTACGCCGATCATTTGGGATTTAAAAAGCCCTCTTTCATCAGAACGTTGATGGGAACTTCCTTTAGCTGGACAGATATGGGTAGCTATACATAAGGCATAGGTATGGTACTCCTGATAGCATTTTATGTTCGTAGAAGCAAAATCCATCGTTAGGCAGATCTGGGGTAGCTCAGATACGGTCCTGTTCATTTTTGCAGGTGCATCTGCGGAGTTTGCCCTGAATAAGGCGGTGGACTGGCTTTATTTCACCGGTAAGCTACCCG
This sequence comes from Beijerinckiaceae bacterium, assembly GCA_903970475.1. Taxonomy (GTDB): domain Bacteria; phylum Bacteroidota; class Bacteroidia; order Chitinophagales; family Chitinophagaceae; genus Dinghuibacter. The sequence goes on along the minus strand of CAJCIQ010000243.1, from coordinate 36,734 downwards.
CCGATCCTATAGGTCGGCTTTTTTCCACGGTGCGGTACGCCCAACTCATCGTTTTTCAGGAGGACAAACCGGCCCTTGCATCCATTGATGCCATCACGGCGGCACATAAAGGTGTAGAAATGTCCAGGGGAGCCGCCATCCCCGAAGGTGCTTACCGGGATGTGCTGTTTATGCTCATTGATTACTCCATCCGTTCTTTCGCGTTGTTGCATCGCCCCCTTACCCAGACGGAAAAGGAGGAAGTATTCGATGTCTTTTACCGGGTAGGTGAGCGCATGGGTATAGCCAACCTCCCGGAAAACTGGGCCAGCTACCTGGCCATGAGGGAAGATCATTTGAAAAAGCATTTGGTCAACAGCGCCCTTTCCAAAGACCTTTTTGAACAATACCGGAAGCATTTGGGCGGGACTCGTTACTGGATATTGGTTCAGGTCCAGGGATTGCTGGTGCCCAGGGAAGTTAGCACCTTAATGCAACTGCCGGATAAAACCTGGTTCTTACCCGTCCTATGGGGTTATAAAGTATTCAGCCGTCTCCATCTTCAGGCGCTGATTGAATCCGTCCTCCTACCGGATGCCTATAAGGAACAAATAAAAGCCCTGGACCGCCGGACATAAATGGCACGGAAATCGTAGAAAACCGTTAGATTTAGGAAACCCACCCTTAAAGCTATTCCTATGCGCAAACTCATACTTTCCCTGAGTGTTACTCCGGATGGATTTGCCAACCATGATACCGCCGTGGTTGGAGCCGATTGGATGCGTTTTATCAATGAAGATCTCCAAAAAAGAGGCGCTCTGATGTTTGGGCGGGCCACCTATGAACTGTTTGAATCCTATTGGCCAAAGCTGGCCCAGGAAAAGGACGGAGACGAAGAAAGCGTCAAATTCGCAGAGACGATCAATGGAATGGACAAGTATGTTTTTTCCAAAACCCTGCGCCAGGCCAGATGGGAGAATACCACTATTTTTCCGGTCCTGAATAAAAAAGTGATTGATGACCTTAAAGCAAAAGAAGGAAAAGATATCGTTGTCTTTGGTGGACCTGCACTGATTTCAGCACTCATCATGCTGGACACCTTTGATGAGTTCTATATAGCCATTCAGCCCATATTCGCCGGTTCAGGCTACAGGCTCTTTACAGATAACCATAGGGGAAGACTGAACCTGAAATTAGTAGACATCCGTCAATTCCCGGGAGGCGTGATATTACTTCATTATTTGCCCAACGGCGATTGAGGTGCGCTTCACCACTTACCTACGATCTCTTTAAAGGCAGCCGCAGCATGATGTACCATGACCTCCCAATCTTCGGCCGCTTGTCCATCGGCTCCATCAGAAATATATTTCAGGCATAGGAAGGGTATTTGCTCTTCCCAGGCTACCTGAGCCAGGGCAAAGGCTTCCATATCTACTACGTTATAGGCTTCAGTGGCATGGGCCGTCTCAAAATTATCGCCCGTACCGCAAGTTCCTTCGGGTAGTCCCAATAACTTCAGCCCATATTCCAAGGTGGTCCCGAAGGGCATGAAGGGTGTTTCGTATTGTTTGAAGCCTAGCCCCCGGACGTCCATATCCCTTTGCACGAAACGAGTGATACAGACCACCTCACCCCTACGGAAACGGCTGCTACCCGCGGACCCTAGGTTGATGATAAGTCCTGGCCTATTTTGTGTAATCCTTTTGGTCAGGTGATAAGCAGCATTGACTTTCCCTATACCCATAATCAGGGAATCAACGTGATCAAATTCTCCGGCCGCTTCCGATCCAAGGGCAAAAACAAACAAGGGATACTGTCCTAATAAGCTAAAATGCTCCCGCACAAAGGCCTCAAAACTTCTGGGCGGATGGCCCGTTAGGTCTTGTACGGCCCTGGTCACAACAGGTAAATGTTGGTTATAACCCGCTTGGATATTGGTATACAATTCGACCAGCGATTCTATCCTCCAGGCAGGCCACCCACCTGCTTCCAGGGAGGTCCGGTAATCCCCAAGGTCAGGAGATACAAAACGAATGGGTATACCCATAGCAGCCGAAAGTGCGGAGGCCATTTGGTCACCATTTAAAGCCGCCGGTCCGGTAAGGAAAAAAATCTCATTATCATAACCACCCCCGGCCACGGCAATGGCGCAGTCTGCAATATCCTTTACGTCCAGCAAACTCACAGCAGCGCCTTGGGTAGGTTCGCTGTATACGCCCTTCCAGATACCAGCCGTTTGCCTGAACACGTTTTGCATGTAGATATTTGCCCTCAGTATGACATAAGGGACCTTGGATTGCATCAGATAGGCGTCTGCCTTGGCTGCTCCCCTGGCAAAGGCAGAAACGGGTTTGTCCAGATCTGAACCAATAACGGACAACTTAACGATGCGCCTCAGCCCTTCAGCCTTCGCTGCATCGATCAATGCTGTTTCCCACTCATACTGGCGGGGATCCGCCGGAGTAACCAAAGCCAGTACATCAACACCTCTTAGCGCCGGCCTATAGGAGTCGGGTTGTTCGAGGTCGAAAAAAACATATTCCTGATCAGCCGTATCGCCCGTCGGCTGAGGCTTTCTGGCTAAAGTTCTGACGGTCCAATGCTGTTGTAAAAAGGCTTGGGTCCAGGTAGTGGCGTTGATTCCGGAGTAGCCTATGATGGCAATTTTCATTGATTCAAAAGTAAAACTATTCCAACATATCCCAGGTCAGGGTTTTTCCAAAAAAGGTAACGCCCTTATACACGCGCATACTCATCACATTTCCCTGTATCTCTATGGTTACGTCGTAAAAGTTTCCGTCTTTGTAATAGTAAATCTTGCCATCCGTCCACTTCCCGTCCTTATAGACCAGACCGCTAATCAGCGTATAGTTATTAAGGATTCTGGATCTTAGTGCAGGGTTAGGATTGTTGACATCCTTTTTGTATGTTTTTCCATCGGATTCAAAAAGGTCTTTCCCATACAGCATTTTAGCGTAGTAGGTATTGCCTGATTTGAGCATTTGGATTTTCCCGTCCCTGGCACGGGTCTGCCATACGTGCAATATCTGGTCTGCGCCCGATTGACCGCAGGTGGGATGATGGAAAAGGAGCACTAGTAGGATCAACTGTAACATAGCGATAAGGTAAAAATAATTTATTCTTATATTTACTCAGAGGCTTTGCATGCATAAACTAATCTTAAAAAACAACCAATCACCAGGTGACATTGTCATGCTGACCGCCGCGGTCAGGGATTTACACCGGTCCTATCCTGGTCTGTTTCAAACAGACGTACGCACCTGTTGTCCGGAGATCTGGGAGAACAACCCCTACATAACCCCCTTGATAGAAACGGATCCGGGCGTAGAAGTGTTGGTTTGCGAATATCCCCTGATCCACCTCAGCAATACTCATCCCTATCATTTTATACACGGCTTTATCGCTTACCTCAATGAGCGCCTGGGCCTATCTATACAACCCGGTCCCTTTAAGGGGGACCTTTATCTGACGGATCAGGAAAAAGCCTGGATGTCACAGATTATGGAAATTACCGGTAAAAACCTCCCCTTTTGGCTGGTGGCCGCCGGTGGTAAATTTGATTTCACGACCAAATGGTGGGCCCATGAACGCTATCAACGAGTGGTGGATCACTTTGAGGGAAAAATTCAATTTGTGCAGGTTGGAGAAAGCGGGCATCACCATCCACCTTTGCGGGGCGTGATTGATCTGAGGGGAGCTACCACACTCAGGCAACTCATTCGTTTGGTCTACCACAGCCACGGAGCGCTCACACCCGTGAGCCTACTTATGCACCTGGCTGCGGCCATCCCTACGAAGAGGCCAACCCCTCAAAACCGGGCCTGCGTGGTGGTGGCTGGAGGGAGAGAACCTTCCCAGTGGGAGGCATACACCCATCATCAGTTCATCCATACCAATGGAGCCCTGGCCTGTTGCGATAATGGGGGGTGTTGGAAACATAGGGTCAAACCTTTGGGGGACAACAACCCCGGAGACCGTCCGGAAAACCTTTGTGTAGACGTAGTGGGGGATTTACCCCGGTGCATGGATATGATAGGAGCCGAAGATGTGATTCGAAGAATTGAGCTTTATTACCAGGGAGGTGCGCTCCAATATTTGTGATCTACATCACCGTCCGCCACCGCGAAGCAACCGACATTTGCCCTTAAATATCCGAATACATATGCAATGGTACAATTATCTGTCCGCGTTTTTTGCTGGTTTCTTCCTGGCCAATGTGGTCCCTCATTTTGTCAGTGGCATCATGGGTAATAAGTTCCCTACCCCTTTTGCAAAGCCTCCTGGAAAAGGTCTATCCTCTGCGCCTGTCAACATGATATGGGCCCTCTTTAACCTCCTGGTGGGCTATTTGCTACTCCTGAAAGGAAACCTATCCAATGATCAACCCATATCCCTGGTCATATTCTTTGCGGGTATAGCGATTTGTGGTATCATGCTCAGCAGGCACTTTCAACACAAGGACAAGGAATAGAAAAATGGCCCCTCCACAAACCATTAAGGAGGGGGCACTTATCAACAGTTACTCATAGGTTACGCTAAAAATAGGGGCACAATCATTGAAGTGGTTTTGAATTCGGGAGTAATTCATGGACGGCTGATTCCTCCTTGATGGTCCACCGGCCAACCCTTTAACTCTGGACTACTGTAATTTATTATCCTGGGCTACCCAATAGTCCATTTGCTCAATTAGTTTTACCGTAAACATGATTGACAATGAAATCACTACACATCCCCTTCGTCCTCTTTATCACCAGCCTTTCCTTGGGTGTTTCGCCAGTGGGAGCCCATTCCTATAGCGGATACGGATGGCATACGCCCCATATCGTAGAAACCACCAATTTCAGTAAGCCCAAAACAACCCCGGCGCCGGCTCAAGCGGTCAGTGGTTGCCCCCTGTTGGCCCACGCGCTGGCTATACAAACGGATGCAGCCCACAACACGAAGAACTTATTGGATGGTCCCTCCCATCCCGTTGACTCCACCAGGGATGGCTCCCATGACTTTGATTTTACCATTGGTACCTGGCATACCCATATTAAAAGGTTGGTCAATCCCCTGAGCGGATCCAACGATTGGGTTGAACTCAATGGAACCGTGGTGACCAGAAAAGTTTGGAATGGCAAAGCCCAACTGGAAGAAATTGAAGCCGACGGTCCCAATGGACATTTCGAAGGACTGAACTTATTTCTCTACAATCCCACTGCCCACCAATGGGGTCTCTACTGGGCCAGCAGCAATGACGGAGTCATTGGTGTTCCTGGTATCGGTTCTTTCAAGAACGGAATAGGAGAAATGTATGATCAGGAAACCTATAATGGGAAAACCATTTTGGTACGCGGCATCTGGTCTGAGATAAAGGATCATTCCCATAAATTTGAGCAGGCTTTTTCTGCCGATGGAGGCAAGACCTGGGAAACCAATTTTATCGCAGAGAAAACCTTCATCAGTGCAGAACCTGCCATCCTTGCCCAGCCCGTCTCTGAATCCAATATTAGCCATGATTTTGACTTTGATTACGGAACCTGGAATATGAATATTCAGCGCCAGCGTCACCCGCTTACCGATTCAGCCTCCTGGTATACCATGAAAGGAGTCACCAAGGTGACCAAGGTCTTCGGAGGAAAAGGCAACCTGGCTGAAGTAGAAGCCGATGGTCCTTACGGACACCTGGAACTGCTGGCTTTGAGGTTGTACAATCCCATTGCCCATCAATGGAGTATATATTTTGCTACAAGCGGTGTAGGCGTGTTAGGTACCCCTTCGACCGGTGAATTTACAAATGGAGTAGGTGAATTTATTGATAAAGACGCTTACAACGACCGCAGCATTCTTGTTCACTTCCAGATTCAAGCGCTTACCCCCACCAGCGCCCGCTCTCAACAGGCCTTTTCCGGTGACGGCGGAAAAACCTGGCAGACCAACTGGATCAACAATTATACGAAAGTGGACAACTAGGGGATATAGTATCGTCCAATCGGCTGGGACCTGATGCCTTCCTAATGGGGCATTGGTCTTCGGCCGATTTTTTTGTATTATTAAACGGTCTCCTCGCCTGCCAGCGCATACATATCAAAGCCCCTGCGAAATAAGCTACCGCATCCCAGGCGTCCGAAGTATAGCGGGAAGACCAATGAGGCAATATCCATTCAAATACGATCGATAAATATCCTGCCATAAACAGGTAATACCAAAACGGATAAGTATATTCCGGATTCCTTAGAACGAACCGTCGGGTAGCCCAAAGGCAAAGTTGCGCTATGACAGGAACAGCCAGTATATCGGTGAGGTAACCGTTGAGGAGGGGAACAGGATGATGAATATACCGGGCTACATGAATGAATACCCAGCAAAAAGCCGCGCCCAGCATCCCTTTCTTCATAGTACAAAAGTTATAGCAACTACAATTGTAAGCGTTACCAGGGAAGCCATGATCAAAAAGAGATAAAAGGCACTTTGTTTCAATCCCTTCAAGGCCGTAGAATCGGATGGTTTAATAGGGAAAATGGCCCCACGAAGTCTTCCCAATAAAGTCCTGGCCTCCTTCGGCCGATCCAATGGTTCTTGGGGCAGTTGATCCATATATCAAAATTAAGAACAAATGTACTAATTTTGATTCGAATGGATACCAAAGAGCGCATTTTACAAACAGCGTTATCGCTATACAACCGCCGGGGCATTCATAGCATTACCAGCAGACATATAGCCGCGGAACTGGGCATAAGCCCAGGCAACCTTCATTACCATTTTAAGCATACGGAGGATATTATCGAAGGCTTGTACCAAGAACTTTCGGGGCATTTTGACGTCCTCATGTCGTCCATGGAGACTACCACAGAAATGAACCTGGAACGATTAACAAACTTTATAGACCAATCCCTGGAACTCAGTTATACCTACCGGTTTATCTTCCTGCATATGGTGGAAATCGGTTTGCGCATCCCTACTATCCGCAACCAGTATTATGCCATGACCCAAAGAAGGGAAAAAGAATTCCTAACCCTGTTTCAGCGGAGTAAAGCATCAGGCATTTTCCGGGATGACATTCCGGATGCGGTCTGGGTTTCATTAGTGACCCAGATTTTTATCGTAGGGGATTTCTGGTTATCCAACAATGAGATGACGCGTCGACTAAAAGGCAATAAAGCCATTGCACACTATAGGGAGGTCATTTTACACCTGTTCGTCCCTTACCTCAGGAAAGGCGTTCCATCTTTTTGAGCAGGGCATTTTTATCTCCGACATTCCGGGCTTTGTTGTAGGCTGTTTGATAATGCATCAGGGCTGTTTTCTTGTCCGAGGCCTCATACAACTTTCCCAACAAAGCAAAGTATATATGCATATCGGTCAGCCTCAACTTTTCTCCTTCCTTTATAGCCAAGGCTGCACCCCTTACCTTGGACAAAGCATAAGTCCTATTGAGCGCAGCTATGGGAGAATAGGCCATCATCAATAGCTGATTATAGTACTGAAGGATTTCCTCCCATTTCTGGGTACTGTCTTCTTTTTGGGTATTCCAGTAAGCAATGGCCGCTTCCAGGTGATACCTGGATAACAGGCCCCCCTTCATAGCGGCGTGAAGGAAGTAGCCCCCTTTAGAGATAAGGTCCGTGTTCCATAACGTTGTATCCTGGTCTTCATAGAGCACGATTTCTCCGTGTTGATCAAGACGGGCATCGAATCTGGAGGCATGGAAACACATTAACGCCATCAGCGCATTGGCGACCGGCTGATTGGTGGGTTCATGCTCAATGAGCATGGTACATAAGCGCATGGCTTCCCAGCACAACTCTTTCCTTAAGATCTGGTTCTGGCTTTGGGAATAATACCCCTCATTGAACAACAGGTAAATGGTCATTAGTACGGTATCCAAACGTTCTTTCAAGGCGCCTGCATGCGGCATACTGATGCATACCTGTTCATTCCTCAGTTTTTCTTTGGCCCTGGACAATCTCTTGTTGATGGTCTCTTTGTTGGACAGGAAGGCTGAAGCAATTTCGTCCAATCCAAACCCGCAAAGGATGCGTAAGGCCAGTCCTACCTGGGCTTCTGCGCTAATACTGGGATGGCAAATGGCAAACATCATTTCAAGCTGGCTGTCAATGATGTTTTGGGGAGAAAGGTCTATCTCAGCGCTGCCCTCTTGCGCAGAGACAGCAGGCAATACTTTTTGGGCATAGGTCTTCTGGCGTTGCAGTTGGTTAAGGGCTTTATTGCGGGCCACCTGATACAGCCAGGCACTGGGATTGGCAGGAATTCCCTGCAAACCCCAGACCTGAACCGCTGTCAAAAAAGTATCACTGGTCACGTCTTCTGCCGTATCCAGGTAGGCAATGCCAAAGCGCTTACACAGGACCGATACGATTTTCCGGTATTCTGTCCGGAACAAATGAGGTATCAATTCACCGGTTTCCATTCTGCTGAACTTTCCGGACCTCTACGCTATTGCCCATACCGCCTAGTATGGGACAGTCCTTAGCCATGACCAGGGCCTCTTCGAAGCTTTCCGCTTTTACGATGATAAACCCAGCCAGGGATTCTTTCAATTCAGCAAAAGGACCATCCGTTACGACCCCATCCGTATGAGCGACCCTGCCTTCCGTAGACAAGCCAACCCCCTTAACGAATTTTCCCTGGGCCGCGATCCCTCCTACCCAATCCCTGTACATCTTCATATACTCCTGCATTTGCTCTGGGGATGGCTGGTTCTCCTTGGTAAGGATATCCAGGCGCATCAACAATAAGTATTCTTCCATACTAAATGGGTTTATAGGTAGCCAATATGGTCCCGCTTTTAAATGTCCTGGTATCGATCAGCTCCAGGTTCAGGTCTTCTTCCAGGCCTTCAAACAATGTTTTTCCTTTGCCAATGGCCACCGGATCGATCATCAGTTGATAGGTATCAATCAACCCGGCATTGCTTAATTCGGTTACCAGGGTACCAGATCCCAATATCGTCATATTTTTCCCTGGTCTGCCCTTTAACTTCTGCATTTCAGCTACCGCATCCCCTTTTATCAATACCGTGTTTTCCCATTCGGCCTTTACTAAGGTATTGGAAAAAACAATTTTCCCACTTCTATTCATGCCCTTTGCCACTTCGGGCAGGGCCTCCAAGGCAGCGGGTGTGGGCCACCAGGAGACCATCATCTCATAAGTCACCCGACCGAAGACCAGGATGTTTTCATCGTTTTTGAGGTTGTCAGCTGAAAAACCGGCTTCTTCGCCTTCGTGCCTATGCCAGCTGATATCGTTTGTTTCAGGGCCCTGGTAAAACCCGTTGAGGGTAAGAAACATAAAGGAGTTAAGTTGTCGCATAACCTACGTTTTAATAGGTATAACAATTGAGCCGGGGCAAAAGGGACAAATTACCGTAAATCCTTTATAATCTGTTGATACAGTAGTATGGAGTCGATTTGGAGGAGGGCGGCCAACTCTATAAGCTCTGCAATCGTGAATAGACGGGGGTCGTTTACTTTACGGTTGAACGTGTTGAAGTTAACACCCAGCATCTTTTGAATGGCCGTTTTGCCAGCGATCTGGAAAATTTGTTGGAAGGTCTTCAATTGTCCGGATTCAATATGTGCCTTGGCTGCTTGGAGTCTGGATTCAAATTTTTTTTCCTCAGGCATCCCATCAATTTGGGCGCAAAATATAGGATTTCAATATTCAGTATCAATATGTTAGCCTAGGGCAGTAAAATACTTAACTTCCGAAAGTATTTTACTGCTTAAATTGACATACATACTCTATTTTTGTTAACACTCCTTATCCCGATAGCCTTATACAGATCCACGTTTTTACTTACCTCAAAAATGAAAGGCAGTCTACTATGAAATTCAAATCTACCATTCCCTGGATGCTGGCCCCTGATTATGTATTACTTCGGGCCATTAAGGAAAAGGAAAGCTATAGTGCTTATAAGGAATTGCTCCGCAGATATAAGGGTTTTGTCAGGAAACGCGTAAGGGAATTAGCCAGTCAGGAGGACGCCAACCGGCTCCAGGAATTGGTGGAATCAATCCTGTGGGTTGGAAGAGCGACTTTACCCAATTATCTCTTCGAACCGGAATATTCTTTCGAAGGGTACCTCTACCACCTGATTCCCAATGCTTATCTGAATTTTAAAGGATAGCTTGCTCAGGCTCCAAGGAAGCGATCTAAAATGATAACCTTCCTGGGCTCTCCTTCCAGATATGCATCCAGGGTTTCCTGATAGTATGCCTGATTGGGCTCGTGTATTTGCCCGATTTGTGGACTCGATTCATCTTCCGCTAGGTATACTGTACTGAAAATGCCCCCATTCTTAAACTTAATATAGGAGTTAACCCCGTTCTTCCGAATACCTTCCAACTCAAGTTTCTTTAAATAAGGAAAGGAGTATCTGGATTCAATGAAAGTGGAGGGGATTTTTTTGTGTGACATTCCTTTGATAAAACAAAGTTGGACTCCATCATAAAACAAGGCTACATTTTCATCCGAATTATAGAAAAGTAGGTCTAGCCAGTACCTGGAGTCATATCGTCAATACATGCGGTCATAGGTATCCATTATAGGGGACAAGTCTGCTGTTAGCATTTTGGTCGGTTTGCATTTCTCCTCGATGATCATTATGGGCGCGCCAACTTAAAGAACGATTAATATTATGCAATTGCTTGCCTGGTATATAGCTACAGTTTTGTTAAAATCGGGAACGAATTATAGGGACAGGATTAGTATACTATTTCAGATTTACCCAATATACTAATCATATAGTATGGATACCTAAATATAGTCCTACATTGATCTATATTCAACATATACGGAAGAAATCATTCATTTGTTGGTCAAATTGGTACATTTGAGTCAGCAACAATCAGCGCCTGACATGAAAAAGTTTCTCTACTACGCTTTATCGATATACCTTGGGCTATGGCTACCGGCAATTCCAGTTAAAAGCCAAACCCAGCCTACTCCTGCCAGGGCACTGCTGGCTCTGTCCAAGACAGACCATGTGCTGGCCATAGTAGATCCTGCTACCTTGAAAGTCATTGCCAGGATTCCAGTAGGATCTGATCCCCATGAGGTGATCGCTTCTGAGGATGGCAAAACAGCTTACGTGACAATTTATGGCGGAGGCTCCTTGCACGAAATCAATATCGTTGATCTGGTGGGTCAGAAACCCACCAGCACGCTGGATACAAGGCCCCTCTACGGGCCTCACGGGATCACTTTTATAGGTGGGAAAGTATGGTTCACCACAGAAGGCTCCAAAACAGTTGGCCGCTACGACCCGGCTACCGGAAAGATAGACTGGGCCATGGGGACAGGTCAGGACAGGACCCATATGATTTACGTAACCCCAGATGGGAAAAAAGTATATACTACCAATGTTTCCTCTGGTACGGTCAGCATATTACAAGACACCCTTATTCCCCAGGGAAGAATGGGGCCTCCTCCCGGCGGCCCAGGCCACGGTAATATGGCCGGTGGCCCAACCAATAGCGGTGCACCGGGGACGCCCGGTGGAGCCCAACCCTCAGGCGCATCCGGCAATGGCAACCCTCCCCCCGGCGGCCCTCCAGGCGGAGGCAGACCCAGAGATGATTGGCACCAAACCGTCATTACCGTTTCTAAGGGCTCTGAGGGCTTTGACGTATCACCTGACGGCGCCCAGTTGTGGACGGCTGCCAGTGAAGATGGAATGATTTCTATCATTGACCTTGTATCCAAAACATTGCTCATTAAAATCGACGCAAAGGCAAATGGCGCCAATAGGTTGAAGTTTACGCCTGATGGAAAGCTGGTCTTTATTACCAGCCTCGGCACCGGTGATCTCATCATTTACGACGCTTCTTCCCAAAAGGAAGTGAAACGAATCAAAGTAGGTCATGGCGCTGCTGGGATCCTCATGGACCAACAAGGCAACCGGGCATTCGTAGCAAACTCTGCGGACAATACCATCTCCATTATAGATCTGAAAACTTTGACAGTTACAGGCCAATTTAGTGTTGGCGGGGTGCCTGATGGTATGGCATGGGCAGTGCAACAGTAGACTCAGACTCGTCAGTAGTAGGCTCCGCCCGGGCGGTTACTTGTTTGTGCTTGCTCCCCCATTCACTCAATTGCTCCAATATGGGACCCAATTCTCTGGCTGCATCGGTTAAGTCATATTCAACCTTGGGCGGAACGGAGGGGTATACCGTACGGGTGACCAATCCATCCTTTTCAAGGGCCTTGAGTTGAAGGGTAAGCATGCGCTCGGACATATAGGAAAACTCATTTTTGAGCTCACTAAACCTGCGCTTACTGCCCTCTAATTTATTTAGAATTAATAGCTTCCAACGGCCTCCTAACAGGCTTACAGAATAGGTCAGGTCACAAAGGAGGATACACGTTTCGTTACGCGAGAAGGTCGAATCTTTCTTTCTGTTTGCCATGGCTTACATATTTGTGCGTTCCATACAATCATTGGAGCCTCTCCAAAATTAGTACATCGTACCTAGTTTTGGATATCAATTAACGATTATGGAACTACATCTAAAAGGAAAAACAGCTGTCATCACTGGTGGGAGTCAAGGGCTGGGGAGGGCTATGGCCAAAGACCTGGCTTCAGAAGGGGTAAAAGTATTTGTTACTGCCCGCAACGTGGGTCTACTGGATAATTTTAAAATGGAAATCATAGCCCTGGGCGGCCCGGAGCCCATCTCCTTCGTGCAGGATTTTATGGCTCCGGATGCCGCTGCTAACATTCAAAAAGCAGCATTAGCCAGCCTTGGTTCTATAGATATCCTCATCAACAATACAGGTCGTAGCCGAGCCATGGACGTTGTGGGTTCTGAAGAGGATTGGGAGGCGGCGCTAACATTAGACTTTACGCGTCACCGTCAGTTGACGCAGGCCTTCCTTCCTCATATGATGGAAAGAAAACAAGGTACTATTCTCAATGTGACCAGCACTTACGAATTACGCAGCGTCAATGGGTCGGCCGTAGCCAAAGCGGCGATTGCCGGCTGGTCCAAGCAACTGGCAGGTCAACTAGGCGCCTATGGGATCAGGGTAAATTGCTTGCAACCAGGATTATTCGATACAGAAAATACGCGTCGCATATTTACACCGGAGCAACGAAAGCAATTTGCCGCTGCCGAAATCCCCTTAGGCGACTTTGGGGAGCCGGAAGATTTTGCGGGGATGGCTACCTTCCTTGTCTCGCCCAAAGCACGCTATATTACGGGTACGGTGACTGTCGTGGACGGAGGACTCAGTAGGTATGCGTTTTAGTGCCCTACACTCACTTCACGGGTAACTTTCCAGGCCCCATCTTTAAACTGCCAGATTTGGGTGAATTTGTATAGCCCTACTATGTCTTTCCCATTTTCCTTATGGACAAACCGGTGCAAGCCCATTTCTACGGCTCCATAGCCCGGAAGGGGATACACTTCCATGGAACCAGCTATCAATTCCCGGTGCAGGTCTGGAACAGAGGCAAAGACACCTCCAAAGCTTTTCATGGAGGTTACATAATTGGAGAGTCCCCCCCTGTCGTGGAAGAATTCCAGATCGGGTGAAAAAACGTTTTTCAACGCATTCAGGTCATGGGCGTTGAAGGCGTCAAACATTACGCTGTCCATGTGGCGAATGGTTTTGAACAAGGTCGAGTCTCCATGGCTAACCGAGGAGGTGATTGACTGACAATAGGCATGAGGACTGACATACGTGCAAAGCAGAAAAAACAAAAACGTTTTGAATGTCATAAGCGGGTTGATTTGTTGAACCGTGGGATAGGTGGGTCGAGGGTTTGATGACCTAATTAATGTTTGCAGGCCTAAGTTATGGTAAAAAACATAACTTGGTCCTGCAAATAATCCGCTGATTATGAACTGGAGATAAATCCCAAAGTCAATTAAGTTATTCCCAACAATTCATTTCAGGAAACAGGTCCATAGATTTACGCCTGGCTTGCTTTACCTACGCGGCAGAATATCATCATGAATTGGATATAAATAGCGTTAAGGGCTTCAAGGAGAGGATTTATGAAATGGAGCGGGGATATTATATTAACAGCGAACTTGTTTTCGCTGGTATAGCCGATAGCGCTGAGGGTGCTACCCGTCAACTGGAAGAGCGACTTTGATAAAGTCCCGGAGCTGTCGAAAATTTACAGGCTGTAGGCCGCTACTCCACCAATTTATACCCCTTCCCCCTTACATTTAATATCTGGAGGTCGGGATCAAAGGAAAGGTATTTCCGGAGCTTGGTAATGAATACATCCATGCTGCGTGCATTGAAGAAATTATCCTCTCCCCAGATCTTCAAAAGGGCGGTACTCCTTTGCAGGAGGCTGTTCTTGTGTTCGATTAATAATTGAAGCAGGTCTGCTTCCCTTTGGGATAACTGGATGACTTGTTCCCCATGGATCAATTCCAACCGGGTATAATGGAAGGTAAAACGTCCCAGTGTGGTGGATGCAGAGATAACGGTCAGGGGCATACGTTGATGGCGGCGAACGAGTTTGTGAATACGCAGGATCAGCTCCTCCATACTGAAGGGCTTTTTCATGTAATCATCCGCACCTGCCTCTAGTCCCTTGATCACGTCTGTGGTTTGGGTTCTGGCGGTTAAAAAGATAATAGGGACTTCCTGATTGACTTTACGTATGTCCTCCACCAGGGATAGGCCATCTTTCCGGGGCATCATGATGTCCAGGACGCAGACATCGGGTTTACATTGGTGGAACAGACTCCACCCTTCTACCCCATTGGTGGCCCAATAAATATCGAATCCCCTGGTCTGCAAGGTTTCTTTGACAACCTGCCCCAGTCCCTGTTCATCCTCTACAAACAATATGCTTATTGGATCCATGATTGCGGAAATTTGATGGTAAAGCAGGTGCCTTGTCCTAAGGTACTTTCTACTTCTATGCTCCCTTGTAATTGTTTGACCAAAGCTGCCACATAACTAAGCCCTATACCGTATCCCCTTACGGGCTGCAAGTTGCCGGAAGGTACGCGGTAAAATTTTCCAAAGATATGGGGCAGGTGGTTAGGGGCTATGCCGATTCCATTATCCTTTATCTCTAAGGCCCACCCAGACAACAATCCGCTGATGACCACCTCCACCTCGGCATCCGCTTCCCTCCTGTATTTAATGGCATTATCGACCAGATTGGAGAGTATATCTGCTAAGGCCTGTGGATTTGACCAGACAAAAACACCGGATAAATTATAGGTGACCTTCAACCGCACACCCGAGTGGACGTGTTGATCGAACAAGGCGCTCAATAAAGCACTTACGTTGACCCATTCCAGCCCCAGCGCCTGTCCTCCGGATTCCAGCCGGGTAAGGTCCAGCAAACGGTCAACCTTTCCTTCCAACTGTTCCAGTTCGCGCGCATTGAGCTCAAGGTAGCGTATTGTTTTTTCCCTGTCCTTTACCTCGCCAAAATTCAATAAGGCCTCGTGTGTAGATTTTAAGGTAGCAATAGGCGTGCGCAATTCATGGGTAACGTTGTCGATGAAGGCATTTTTGAGGTCATCGAGTTGCTTTTGTTTCCATATCATGCGCCACATGTACCACAGGCAAAAGGCCGTCATCAATATCAGCAGGAAGGATACTTCCAGGGCCATGAATGTCCTTCTCCATATCCAGGTGTTGCTGTCAGGAAAGGTAGCGTAGATAATGCTGTCCTTTCCATGAATGGTCGCATACCCCTTGATGGGGTTTTCCTGGCCTTGGGCGTTCATTTGGGCAGTATCGGTCAGGCTTAACCGAAAAGGTAAATGAATATTTTCTTTAAGGAGGGCCGCTTTGTAGGTTTGGGTCAGGCTATCCAAATTAAAGGACTTATTGCCAAGCTGGAACAAAGCCTGGGCCATGATCACCTGCAAACTATGCAGGTCGGCTATCCCAAAACTGACCCGGGATTGTTGGGCGCTTAGGGTTGTGTCATTGCGGGTCGTGATAAAACTGATGGGTGGACCCGATTTGTCTGTCTGGCCTTTTGGTTTGGGTTCGTTTTGCAAAAAATAGTTGTCGATACTCCTTTGCAGGGTAACCGTAGCCATTTGAACGAAGCTGTGTTTATTGAGGGTATAGGCCTGATTTAACCAGTATACCTGAAACCCGAGAATCCCTGTGGCCGTTAGCAGGGCTATGACAAAGACAACCCTGAGCTTTCTTTTCATACCCAAATATATTTGATTTTAGGAGCGCTGACACTCCCTTAACACTGCTTAACAGTGCTTATAACTGCCTTAACTCAAGATGGGTATCCTCCTCCGGAGATTTGGGGTAACAAACCTACTATCATGAAATCGATCGTATGCACCTTGATTTTTGCCTTCCTGACCGGAATCGCCAGCGCCCAATCAGATACCACCCACCGCATGATGTATCCCGACAGCCAGACCATTTTCCTGGATGAAAAAGGGGATACCATAAAGAGCGCTGACTTTATGAATACCTTGATGGGTGGTGGTTATACCATGGTTCCCAAGGTTGAAAACGGCAGGATTGCCACCCTCAAACTAAAGGCCAATGGGGTTAGCCTGACGGAAGGCCATACCCCTCCGGATTTTACGGTGGCTGACCTCCATGGAAAAACCTACCATTTGAAAGACCTCCAAGGAAAGGTAGTAGTGTTGAACTTTTGGTTTACCCACTGCGCGGGTTGCATAGCCGAGATGCCCGAACTCAATGAGCTCTATCAAAAATACCAAACCGATACCAGCGTTGTCTTCCTGGCTATCACCTTTGACGACCTGTCTAAAGTCCAGGATTTCCTCAAAACCCATACGTTCAATTATCCTATTGCCTATGACCATGGAGACGTGATCAAGCAATACGGATTATCTACCTATCCTTTCTCCCTGGTGGTTGATAAAGGGAATAAAATTGTTTTTTCCAACAATGCAGTACTGCAAGGAAACGTAGTGGAAACCCTGAGCAAATATATAGATCAATCGAAAAAGGTCCAGGATTAATCCCGGACACGCCAGCCTGGTTTATTATCATTTATTACGTCTCACAATGAATAATTGCCGTGTTTCCAGGGAATTATATTTCCTTTCCAGGAAATCCCAGCTTGAGCGTTGTTTTAAAAGATGGGTAAAATGCTTTACATTTAATCATCAAATAGCCTTCCTTCATTACCTCCACCCAGATAAATGAAACGCCTCTACCAACTTACATTTTGCATAGGCTTACTGGGCCTGACCCTCATAGGTTTGTGGACCAATAATTTTACCATTGAAGTACCTGCCGACCCTGGGGACACCGTTAAATGGTACTGGGTAATGGCGAATCTATGTATGGTTGTTGGGATAGCAGTCATCCTTGACCGGCGTTTTGCTTATCAGGGATGCCTGGTATGTGCGGCTGTAATATTTGTCGGATCTTACCTCTTAAGAATCGTTCCTCAATTTATTCATTCCAGTTTTATAGACATCCTCAACAATGCCGATGGATGGGAAGTGCTGGCACTGATTGGCGGTGTTTTGATCCTGGCTGATAGTTATCAAAGAAAGAAGGTCTTTGTAAAAATAGGATTACTTACGGCGGGTCTCTTTTTTGTATGGGCCGGGATTACCCACTTTTTACAGGAGCCCTTTGTAGCATCGCTGATTCCAAAGTATATACCCTTCCATAGCTTTTGGACCTACTTCTGCGGCATCTGCCTGATTGCTGCCGGCATAGGATTCTGGATACCTCCTGTCCGTTTGTGGGCTATCCGGTTGGCTGCCATCATGATCTTTTCCTGGTGTATCCTCGTGCATATCCCCTTATACCATTCTGACCACTCCACCTTTCACCTCATGGAGATTTTCGAAGCCCTGAGCATATCTTCGGCCCTGGCGCTGGCAGCGCTTAGTCAGCAAGCACTGTCTTGATGCCAGGTAGGTATTCACGGAAGTAATAATGACCGTGTCTGAAAGCAAAATAGTATAGCTGGACGAAACCGTGCTAAAAGTGAACAATCCGGCGAGCTCCGCATTTACAGTATCCCAATGTGTTTTGAGTACGCTTAACTGATAGCTATAAAAACCAGGGTTAATCTTACCAGTAGTGGTATCCGGATTGTAAAAGGACAAATTAAGGTCGCTTTGGACTGAATGGCCTCCTATCGTCCCAGATGCCGTGGAGGCCAGGATGCTGAGGGAATCATCATTTATCCATATCATGCCCAGGGGGCCAGGATTGCCCACATTAAGGGTGCTAAATGGACCACCTGTTGGAGGAGGTTCTACAGTGGTTGAATTAGTGTAAGCAACCCCATTGGCCCACATAAGAGAGGGTGGAAGTCGGTGTATTATCTTTTTTACAGGCACACAGGCCCATCATCGTCAAAAAAAGCAATGTGCAAAATAATCTAGACATGGTTATAAGTTAATAAAGTTAATAAAGATCTGATGAAGGTTAAAACAGGGGTAATCCTGGTCCGATCAAATCGGAAACACGTCCATTCCCAGAAGCACTGGACTGAATAACCCCAATAACAATAATGGATTCATATGCACAGAATAAACAGATAGTTGATGGGTGCTATCCATAGATACGAGCCTTGCTGCTGGGTTGGATAAAATAGAACCTAGCGCTTATGGGCTTTTTCACCAGAGAACAAATGGGGAAACACACCCCAATATTATGGCACAGGGAATGGCCACGGCAGCTACCTTATATCTTGGATATAATTTGTAACTAAGCAGGGAGAGCAAAATAATCGGAATGGGATAGGAAATAATCAGACCAGCAATAACAAAGGTTACCAAGATATTATCTGGATGGTCGAACAACATAACCGAAGCCAAAGCGACTAGTGGCCATGAAATGATTGGCGAAAGGGCTACGTAATTTAAGCATTTCAGATATTTAGGGGCCGTCTTATTCCTAAATAAGGAATCTGACAAGTCCATCTTTTTTAGCTGTCTATTGGGAAGCATCTCGTAAATAAAGGTAATACAACCCCGCATAAAAGGGATGCCTAACGGACGATGGGTTTTGGTCAAACAACATGACCTTACCCGTTTGACTGGTGAATGCCGGCCACTCCGGAAGACCCTGTCCATTAGGGTTCCCTGTTTTGGCAAAATTAGCCCAGTAGGTGGACATGATCCGGGCCAGGTCATCGTCCGCTTTGACCAATGGACGGTTCAGGAATTTCAGGTTATCATAAGCATAGGCAACTTCCCCTGTGTGGAATGCGCCATATTTTTCCGTTCCCCCATACTCAGGCACTTTCCGGTCGAAGAAGTACAGGTAAGCCCTGGAATGCCCATGCTCACTTTGCATCAGCGCCCAGGAAAAGTGCTGGACACCAAAATTCAGGCTGGAGGCCAGATTCTTAGCAGCGATTATAGCCTCATCATTATTGGAGGCTGGATAATAGGCTACTATTTTTGCGGAGTCTGCTCCAAATGCTTCGGCTACCTTTTCCTTATAAGCCCTGAGAGAAGTTGGCGCCGGGGTGGCTTCATCCCCATTAAACCCCGTTAAAAGCGGCACGTCCGCCTCCTTGTGCTGGGCAAATATCTTTTGAATGGATTCCGGTAATACATACCCATCAACAATGATGGCATTGGTTCCTGTAAAAGGGCCTAATAACTTATCAGCATCCATTTTACGCAAATCTTCCAAACTTTGGGCGCCCACCTTGGTAGCGTAGGCCAGCCCTTTGGCTTCTGCCGTATCCAAAGGAATAACGCCCAGTACCGACCCTTTTACTACGTAAGCACCACTTTCTGCAATGGCTTTAGCAAAAAGCCCCCTGGCTACCGGTGAGGCCACCAGGGTATTGACACTCATGGAGCCGGCGGATTGACCTGCAATGGTTACATTGTCCGGATCACCACCAAAGGCCTCAATATTTCGCTGGATCCAACGCAAGGCGGCTATCTGATCCTGGATGCCATAATTGCCAGAGGTATGATGAGGAGATTCTTTGGTGAGTTCCGGATGAGCCAGGAACCCAAATACGCCCAACCGGTAGTTGATGGTCACAAAAACAATTCCCTTGGCGGCCATGGCCTGTCCATCGTAGATGGGTACCGAACCAGAACCGGCCAGGAAGGCGCCCCCATGAATAAAAACGATGACAGGACGTTTTTCGTGGGCTTTACAGGGTGTCGCCCAAATATTAAGGTAAAGGCAATCCTCACTTATACTGCTTCCGGCCGGTATTAGAAACTCAGCCGTATATACCCCAAAAGGGACAGGCTTCCCCTGAGTAGCGTTGGGCCCAAACTCGTTGCAAGGACGAATACCAACCCAGTTTGCAACTGGCTGAGGTTCTTTCCACCTCCGTTCACCCACAGGAGGAGCCGCGTACGGTATACCCTTATAGATACGTACCGATTTGTCTTCATTCCACACCCCAGATACCAGACCGTTCTCGGTTTGGATCGTATCGGTCGGACCCGCACCTGAATGGGCCATGACCGCGACTTGGGCAAAACCGGAAATAGAAAAAAACAATAATATATGAATTAGGGTTATTACCCGGGTCCTACTCATTTCAGTAAACTATTTCATCTTTTATCAAATTCCTGGAAAGAGGCCATTCTCCTTCCTTCCAACTGAATCCGATGATAATTCTTTAATATTTAATGGTTTACCTTCGGGTAGCCATTGTGCACCAAGCCTAACAATATCTTGGTTTCCTTTTGAAGATGACTTGCAAACCCATAGAGGAGCCCAATGATGCTTTAAATTCTCTTTAGCACCTTCCCAAGTACCACCAGAAGTATCAGATTTCACAACAATAGCAAAGTCAGCCATTGCATAAATCAATTTATTTCTATTCATGGCATTTCCTGCATTAAAGCCAGCTTCTGGATAATAGGATAATATCAGAAGGAGCTTGTTATCCTGTATATAATTCCTATATAATGAGCTCGTTGATTTCTTTATTAATGAATCCGTTAATATACCAACCGAAAATCCCCCACTTTTAAGCGTACCCAACATTGCTGTTTCATCTACGCCCCTTGCTCCACCAGAAACTATTCCTATGCCTTGATTTGAAACAATGGAACCAATACTGCTTGCTAATGTAAGCTCATCCACCCCTGAGTCCCGGGAGCCTACGACTGCCACATATCGTTCTGACAATAATTCCGGACTTCCTATCCCATAAATAACAATAGGCGAAGTAGACTTTAATTTTTCCTTCCATGTTTTGGGGAACCCAGAATCACCCCTGCTCAATACCCAAACCCCTGCTCTGGTCCATTTCTCCAAAGCTATCCCCAGTGCCAATTTACGCTCTAATAATGCCAATAAACGGCTTTTGCTCACTGATTGGTCATTCCAATCTGCAAATAAGCGATCGGCTTTATCTGTTAGAAAATACTCGGGGTTTACATTCATAGACTACATCCACCTCACCAGCCTTTTCCACTCAGTGAGCGTTAGTGGCTTGTGAACCTTATCCAGCTCCTTCACGAAGTATGAAGTAAATAATAAAACCGCTTTTTTTCGTTCTGTCATCTTTATTTCATTAATTATGACCTGTAGATGCAAGAGCGACTGGATATACAAGCCCACTACCCTTTTCCCTCAGTAAGGCTGCCGCTATAGTAAAAGTCCATCTTGAATCAACTGTATCATCTATCAGGAAAACAGCGCCTCCAGGAATATCGCAGGTAAGGTCGAAAGCCCCATACAGGTTCCTACACTGAAAGTAGCCATTTTGCTGATTCTTTTGGGCCTCAATGTCCTTTATTTTGTTCAATACATTCAAAAAGGGGATACCCAATATTTTAGATAATCGCTCTGTAAAATCAGTGACCAGGGACGGGCGCCTATTGGAAGGAACACAAGTAATCCAGGTGGGATAATCTTCTAACTTCCATTGAGTACATATCATATCCGCCATAGCCTCCACCAATTGCTGTCTGAATTTCCCAGCGTGCTTATCATCAGCGACCATTTTCCCCCAGCCTGAATCGCCCCAGCGTGACAGTACCATTCCTGGCTGAGCCATAAGATTACTTGATTTCCCGCTCCATGAATACTCCCGCAAAGCACCCTTTTGAATCAGGTTTATTATATCCCATCCCCAAAGCTGAAGTGGCTACTAATGCCTTGATTTCATTATTGTATAATTGCGCTTCCAGGGCTGCCCGAGCCGGATAGGAAGATTCCGTTGCTTCTTCTTCATCACTACCCGAATAATAGGGAGCCACAGGTATACCTGCCTTAATAAGGTATTCAGCAACCAACTTGTCATCTCTGCGGGTTAATGTATAAATGATGCCACATCCAGTTAGTCCGGGAAGAATTTCCTTTAACCAGGCTATGCGTTCCGCCTGGCTATTCATTTTTATGTTTTGAAGAACAAGACTCTCTCGTATCAAAGGCCCTCTAAGAACTTCAATAATGCCCAATTGTGCACTTACATCATCCAGGACACGGTCATTTGCTGTGGCAGTAGTTGCCAAAATGGGCATCCCCTCAGATAAATATTTGATAATGTTTGTAATTCTTCGGTAATCCGGTCTGAAATCATGGCCCCAATCCGATTCATCAACAAATTTGTCATTCGAAAGCCTTTCTGATGAGATAAGTAATACATCTACTTTATCCTCTAAAACAGACTGTCTAATTGATTCCCAATCATCCTTATTATCAGAGTTGATACTTTCTGCTTATAGGCCAAGCTTTTCAGCGGAGGTAATCTGATTTCGCATCAGTGCAAGTAAAAGGGAAATAATGAGGGTTGGGCCTTTACCCTGATTTCTTAAAATTTTCGTACTGATAAAATAAACAGCACTTTTCCCCACCCTGTTCTTTGTACTACCAACAATTTCTTGTGTTGATTTACTAAAAGATCAATAGCCTCCCATTGATCATCCCTAAATTCAGCGAAAGGGTTAGCTAAAGAAGTACGTAGAAGCGTTCTAGCGTTTTCACGGTTCATATGAAAATAATTTTTCAATGGTTAATGCCTTTTGAAGTGGAGCCTCAACCATTGTTACACGTTAAAACCAATCATTTAAGCGCGTAAATATCCTATAGAAGATACAAAAAATAATGTCAAATAGTGCTTACAGCTCCTCTGCCTTTTTCATGGTGGACCGGCCCACAAGCAATCCCAACAAAGTAATACTTGAGGCAATAGCCAGGTAATACCCCACCGCATAGAGACCATATTTGGTGGCCAGGCTGGTGGCAAACAAAGGCGTCAGAGATGCTCCTAGGATTCCTGCCAATGTAAAGGCAAGAGATGACCCGGTATAACGGACAGAGGCAGGGAAAATTTCAGCCAGGGCCGTACCAATGGGGCCGTAAGTCAATCCCATACAAAACATCCCTGCGCATAAAAATACCGTTGTCACTACCAGACTGCCGGTGCTGAAAAAGGGAGAGAAAAACAATCCAAATATGATAATGCAGACGGTTGCTATGATCAGCGTCCGGTTACGGCCCAGCTTATCGGCCAGTATGGCTGAAAATGGAATACCCAGCGCAAAGAAGAGCATGGAGATCATTTGGGCCACCAGGAAGCTGGTTTTGGGATAACCCAGGTTGGATGTACCCCAACTCAAGGTAAATAACGTCATCAGGTAAAACAGGACAAAGGTGGTGATGGTGATAATGGTACCCAACACAATGGCCTTGGTGTGTTTGACAAAAACCTCGGCCACGGGAACACTGACCCTTTGTTTCTTTTCTACGATTTTAAGGAAATCAGGCGTCTCGGTGATCTTCAACCGCACATAGAGCCCGACAAAAACAAGGACGGCACTGGCAATAAAGGGAATACGCCAGCCAAAGGCAAGAAATTGTGTATCACTCAAAGATTTGCTCAGGATCAGGAAGGTGGCGCTGGATAAAAGGAACCCGATGGGTGCCCCCAACTGCGGGAACATGCCAAACCAGGCCTTTTTACCCTCAGGGGCATTCTCCGTAGCCAGTAGCACAGCTCCGCCCCATTCTCCACCGAGGCCCAAGCCTTGACCAAATCGAAACAAGGCCAGGAGTATGGGCGCCAAAACACCTATACTTTGATAGGTGGGTAACAGACCGATAGCCACCGTAGAGGGCCCCATGGTCATTAAGGCACCTACCAGCGTGGCCTTTCTACCCTTCCGGTCCCCAAAATGGCCGAATAAAGCAGCGCCTAAG
Source organism: Beijerinckiaceae bacterium (assembly GCA_903970475.1). Classification (GTDB taxonomy): domain Bacteria; phylum Bacteroidota; class Bacteroidia; order Chitinophagales; family Chitinophagaceae; genus Dinghuibacter. Next base: position 12,635 of record CAJCIQ010000243.1, on the reverse strand, counting down.
GGCCTGGCAAAAAAAGCGAGGGCAAAAGTAGTAAAGCTCAACAGCTTTGCCGAGGTCGGATCGGTGGAAGGGAAAAACAACTTCGGAAACACGAGTACGGCAGCCGTGGCGTATATGTAAAAATCAAAGAACTCGATCGTAGTACCAGCCAGACTAGCAAGCAGTATTCGTTTGGTGGAATTTCGGAGGGTAGTTGGTTCATTCATCCGCCAAATATAATAACCTTGGGCAATAACGGTCATTAGTAAACCCAGGCAAATGATTACCTTTTGGAAATCAATGTAAGCTACCCCTTGTCATGAAATTTGCAAAAATGCTCAGTTATTCTTCGTATCACTACTAAAGGAATCCCGAAACATTTTCCAACCGTTGGGGGTCTTTTTCCAGAGTACCAAAAACTTTCCGTGATCAAATAAATGATTGTTTGCATCGTAGGACAACCAAAGGCCCTCTTCCGTTACATATTGATGTCCGTCTCCGTATACTTGTTTGGTTATGAACTTACCGTTTCTCAGACCTATTTTATAATAAGCAAGGCGCCAAAAATCAAGTGGGGCCTCTTTCCCGGATTTTGGCTTCTTCCAAAAAGGAATTTGCCTGAGCACGAGTAATGACTGAAACGAATGTGAGCGCTAAAGCTAGAATTGCCAGTTTCATTTTGCGAATTTTATACAAAATTACCCGCTGGTACCCAGGGGAAATTGTACAAACCAGAACTTCAGGCCTTACATAATAATAGTGATCACTTAAGGGGAATTGAGATCAAAGATGCGGATGGGTATTTGTTATTTTTCGGCAAACCTGATGCTATATAAGCAGGGCCGCATATAGCGGCCCTGCTTTAGATTCCTTTTAACGCTGTAGGCCTATTATAATGTTTCTGAGGCTGCCGCATAGTTGATTTTTTCTTCAGCGATGCTGGTCAACTTTTGGTCTGCGTTTTTCTCTTCCTTCAGTGTTTGCTCAAATAATCCCGCTATGTCCTCATAACCCAATACACGGGCGAGTTGGATGAGTGCACCATAAGTAGCGATTTCATAATGTTCTGCCTTGTGCCCGGCAAGGACTAATCCAACATCGCGGGTAGCGGTACCCGTTTTGGTTTCACCAATAATGGTATCTCCTTCATCGGTAATCCCTTGCATGGCCTCACATTTTTCAGCAACGGGTTTTTCACCCAGCAACTGAAATGCTTTTTCCAACCTTTCCACATGTCCTTCCGTTTCCTTTAAATGGCTACTGAAGGCATGTTGCAGCTCCTTTGTTGTTGCAGCCTTTTCCAATTTAGGCAGGGTCTTCACCAATTTTTGCTCTGCCCAGTATATATCCTTTAATTCGTCCAGGAAAAATTCCTTTAGCCTCGAATCGTGTGCTGCTGCGGCATGAGGTACTTTACCAGCACCGGTAGTCGGAGTCGTCTGATGTTTTTGCATAAGTTAATTTTTTTAAGGATAATGCGCTTGATTACAGGCTGTCAATCCAGGTCTTCAATTGCTCTTTGGTTTGACCCGTTTTCTTTTGAATACGCCCCAATAGTTCATCATCCTTACCTTCTTCACGAAGGAGGTCATTATCCGTCAGGTCTGCATATTTCTGCTTGATTTTACCTTTAACTTCATTCCAATTACCTTTTAATTTAAGGCTTGTGCTGTCTGTTGTGTTTGTGTGTTGCATAATTTGGTGTTTTGAAGCATATATCAAACACCAAGCCATTGCTGGCCATGCTGGCTCATTTTGGGCGCTTATTAAGTTCTTTTTAACGGTTGCGAGAAGGAGAATTTCACTAACGGGCTAATTATCAGCCATTATTTGCGGTAAGGATTTTGTTTTTTTCCTAAACTCGGAAGGACTGATCCCTTTATGCTTCTTAAAGGAGCGGTTTAAGTGGCTTTCATCCGTGAAGCCTAGCTCTGCAACGATCTCGCTCATGCGCATTTCGCTGAATTGAAGCCTGTTTTCAACCAGCTTCAATTTATAATTAATGATAAATTGCTGGAGGGTTTCGCCTGTTTGGCTTTTAAAATACTCACTGATATAATTGGCAGATATATTGAATTGGGCGGCGATATGCCCCGCTTTCAACTTATCAGGGAAATAAATGTTTTGCTGGATATAGCTGATCATATCCCTGGAAGGAGCACTTTGGGCAACAGTAGATTCGGGAAGGGCAACGGCTATGTTGCGGGTCACAATAGCAATGATGGTATTGACCAATTGTTGTACAATCTCCCGGTGAAAAACTTTCTGATTTACATATTCTCTTATAATGGCATCGATGAGCGTCTTTAGCAATGGCTTATCTGAAGGCTCCCGCATGATACAGCCAGGCATATGTGAAGCGTGTTGAAAAATATATTCCATCTTGCGCACCCAATCTCCTGGCAAATCATATACATTCATAGCCTTCTGAGATTCCAGATACACATCATTGAAGCGGATAAAAAGGAAAGTGGTGGTGGCGCCTACCTCAAAATGATGTACATCATCAGGCATCAGCAAGAATAGATTATCTGGATAATAGGGTAAGGTGTTTCCGTTCACGTGCTGTATTCCTGTCCCTTTTACAATGTAGATAAATTCAAAAAAAGTAAGGCGGTGCTCATTGACCGGACATACATCGCATTCCAGATAATGGATGTCGAAGGGTTGATATAGATGTTGGACGAGCATGGTAAACTTTTTCAAACCAAAGGTAGGAATAGGTATGACAATCCCAAAGTTTTACCTAATAATCCCAATTTATTACAAGACCCAACGCATTGATCTTGCTGAACTTTGGGTCGCAATTGATACTAAACCCATAATAATACAAGAAAACCTTAAAAATCATTTGTATGAAAGCAGTTGTTTTAACCCAGACCGGAGGAGTAGAAAACTTTGAAGTACAGGAAATTCCTACTCCAGGCCTGAAGGACAATGAAGTCTTGATCCAGTCAAAAGCTATTTCCATTAATCCGGTAGACACCTGGGTGCGCAGTAACCCCGCCTATATCACGCCTATCTTAAAACTTAAACCAGGGGAAGGACCCATTATCCTTGGTTGGGATATTGCCGGCATTGTTACCGAAGTGGGAAAATCCGTCACGAAGTTTAAAAAAGGAGATGCTGTTTTCGGGATGATCAACTTTACCGGCCATGGAAAAGCCTATGCAGAATATGTAGTGGCCCCCGAGTCTCAATTGGCCCTCAAACCTGAAAATGTATCCTTTGAAGATGCGGCGGCAGCAACCCTGACGGCACTCACCGCGCTGCTGGCCCTGGTGAATTATGCCCAGGTCAAAAAAGACGATAAAGTACTCATTCATTCAGCCGCTGGTGGTGTAGGTCACTATGCTGTTCAAATAGCCAAACATGCCGGTGCTCATGTCATCGGTACTTCTTCTGCTGCCAACAAAGACTTTGTACTAAGTCTGGGTGCGGATGAGCATATAGATTATGCTGCCCAACGTTTTGAAGACGTCGTTCAGGATGCAGATATCGTGCTGGACGGCATGCCTACCCCTGATCACGTGAATCGATCTTTGGATGCGGTAAAACCAGGTGGTACGCTGGTGCCTATCGTGGTGCTCCTGGATCACAACCTCAAACTGGCCCAAAAAGCCAGGACCAAAAAAGTATTCATGCACCGTTTAGGGGTAGAAGCGGCTACAGAGCAGGACATAGAGACCGTTGCCACCCTCTTGGCTTCCGGCGCCATCCGCTCTCATGTGTCCAGGACCTTTGCCTTCCCTGATGTAGCAGGAGCCCATAAGGCGGTGGAGACAGGGCACACCAGGGGGAAGGTATTGGTTACTTTTTGATCCTAATTCGGGGCAAAATTGCCAATTAATTATATATATTACTAATATGTAGGCAGGTCCACATGATTTTTTTTGGGCAAATAAAACCTTAATGAACTAACTTGTCGTACATAATGCAAATCTAACCGGACTCGACATTCATTGAAAGGCTCCCCCAAATATACCGAGGAAGAACTGGTTGTTATGCTGCGGCGACAAGAGGACGCTGCATTTGTCTACCTATACGATAACTATGCACCTGCCCTGAATGGGGTAATCGTCACCATTGTTGGGAATTCTCCAGCGACGGGTGATATATTGCAGGAAACCCTGGTTAAAATCTGGAAACAGATACATAACTATGATTCTTCAAAGGGGAGGTTATTTACCTGGATGCACCATATTGCCCGTAATACGGCCATAGATGCAACCAGGAATAAGGAATGGAAAAAGCAAAAGCTCAATAAATCATTAACCACAGAAAAGGTTGAATTGTCAGATGATCATTCTTCCCTGATGAACGATAAGGACCTTAGGAAGTCGGTACTGAAACTTAAAGAGGAGCAGAAGGTGTTGGTGGAAATGTCTTATTTCGAAGGATATACCCATATGGAGATCGCGGAAATCCTGCAAATACCCCTGGGAACGGTGAAAACGAGGATACGGGCAGCTTTATCAAAATTAAGACAATTGATTACGTTATAACATTGGATACACAGGAATACATAAAAAGTGGAGCAATCGAAGGCTATGTCATGGGACTAGCCGACGAGGGTGACGTTGCAGAGCTGGAGCGTTTTAGGCAATTATATCCTGAAGTTGCTCAAGCAGTAGAAGCCTGCGAAGTCTGGTGGGAATACTATGCTTTTTCCCAGGCAATCCCTTTATCCGATACTATGAGGAAACGGGCCATGGCCGCTTTTGAAGGCAAGCCTCCAGTTGTCCAGATGCGTCGCAAAAGCTTTTTACCTTACCTGGTGGCAGCTTCTTTAATCCTTTTAGCGGCTAGCATCGGCCTCAACTTCTATTTATACCGTAAGGTGGACAAGGTAACGACCGATTACAGCTTTGTGGCGGATCCGACCATATTAAAGGTCACCTTGCAGGGGGTACCTGGAAAAGAAGGTAATCTCGCTACGGTATTCTGGGATACCAAAACAAAGGATGTATATATAAGCTCCAATCATTTGGCTCAGGCCCCGGCAGGTAAACAATATCAATTATGGGCCCTCGTCGATGGAAAACCGGTTGACGCTGGATTATTGGAAAATTGCAATGGAATCTGCCATCTTAAGAATATCCCTAAAGCGCAGGCATTCGCCATCACTTTGGAAAATGCGGGAGGCAGCCCCGCGCCCACCCTCAGCCAGATGTATGTCATCGGGAATGTAAAGTCTTAACTGAGTGCAATCATCCAATCTTTTTTGACCTCCCCTTCGTAGTTATATAGGCAATCTTACTAGGAGCTTTATTTTATTACGGCTTCCTAACTACATCATAAAATTCAAAAAAAAATGAAAAGGACAATGATTAAGTTCAGTGTTGGCCTCTTTATGCTCTTTTGCCTGCATAATGGCTTCACCTATGGCGCCACCAAATCGCCGATCCATTCCAGTGTTTCCTCAGCAGCCGATTGGGCAAAATCGACTACCGGAACCTGGCCTGGAATGAAAGACGGCAAGACCTATTGGTATAAGTTAGACGATAAGGGCAAACTTTGGTGGAGCATGGACGGTAAAGCATGGGCTGCTGTAAAAGGCGGAGCCTGGGCCGACAGCGACGGCAAATGGCTTAAAATTAATGACATGAAATTGGTTTGGAGCACTGATGGTAAAACCTGGGCCGAAGTACCCGAATGGAAGTGGAAAGGATCTGATGGGAAGTGGTACAAGTTCGATCAGAGTTGGGGTTTGTGGGTAAATGGCTAAAAGCCTCCGTCACGTCAGAAGCGGCACTGTTCCTTTGGCAACAGTGCCGCTTTTTTTGTATCATTATCGGTATGAAACCGTTTTTATATATATCCATTAGCCTTTTAGGATGCGTTTGGGCCCTCCCGTCCTTAGATCAACCTTACAGGCAAGCCTTAGACGTACAAGTTCCACTGAATCCAACCATCCTTCAAGCCGATAGCAAGCGAACGGTTTATTATGAGTTGCGCATTACGAACTTCTCCTCTGATACAGTGGTGCTTCGTTCCCTGGATGTTCTTGACGCAAAAGACAGCTTACGTTATTTACCCCTTCAAGGAACTGACTTTGTGCAACGATTCAGCCTTATCGGAACAAAGAAAGAGGATCTGAAAGATACCTACCTGTATCCAGGGCGCTTGGCTGTCCTCTATATTGAGTTATCTGGATTGAGGGGGGAGACCTCCGTATTCTACCAGGTACGGTTTCCCTTTACCCATGAAAATCCCGGACAAATCCGGACATCCTCCTGTTGCCCCATCCATTTATCAGCGCAGGAGCCTGTAATCCTGGGTAATCCCTTACGCAGCTGACCCTGGTGTGCCGTTTATAATCCCTCCTGGGAGACCGGGCATAGAAGAAGGATATTCACCTGGGAAAGAAAGGCCCGTATACCTGGCCGTTATGCCATCGATTTTATTAAGCTCAGTGAGAAGGGACAAGATACCCATGGCAATGAAGACAGCATTGCGCAATGGTTTGGCTATAGCGCCGATGTCCTTGCCCTGTCCCATGGCGTGATTGCTGCTGCAAAAGATGTCACCTGAAACCCAGCTCCATCAGGGTAAAACCTGGGGAGCGCGTCACCAAAGGAGAAGTCATTGCGTCCCTGGGTTATACCGGCCAGACAACAGGCCCTCACTTGCATTTTCATGTGGCGGACAACAATTCTCCCCTGGGAGCAGAGGGGATTCCCTTTGTATTTGCTTCCTATAAGGTATTGGGTATGCACAAAGCCTTTGAAGACTTTGGGAAGAAACCTTGGACTAAGGCCATTCCTGGTTTAAGCCAACTGAATCGACAAAGGCCTGGGCCATTTGAGGTAATTCTATTTGAATGATCTTTTCCTGCTGACATAGGGTTGTCACTCATCTCCTTCATCTTTGTGAAAACAAAACACATGACTACTTCCGACATTGCAGCACATTACCACCAACTTGCCAACCAAAGGAAATTTTTAGAAATCCAGGATACCTACTATGATCAAGAAGTGGTTTGCCAGGAACCAGAAAAAGCAGCGGCTATGGGAATGCCCATCTTTACCCATGGCCTGGAAGCGGTTAAAGCCAAAGGCATAGCACGCAGGGCTATGATGGAAGAGGTACATAGCTATAATTGTGGCAATCCTATTGTGGCGGGAGATTTTTTCAGCGTGGTCATTAAACAAGAAGTCACCTTCAAAGGAAAGCCCCGTATCGCACTCGAAGAAATAGGGGTGTTTCAGGTAAAGGAAGGTAAAGTTATCAAGGAGCAGTTTTTTTACTAAAAAGTACATGAAAAGAATTATCCTTTTCATGTCTTTCCTGTGTGTCTTTCAAACCAATGGACAGCGCCCGAAAAGATGCCCTTTGACATGGAGTCTTTCGGGCCTGCTTTTTCCATGGATAATTCAAGGTTATATTTTTCAGCCGCCAACTGGGTCACCCACCCAGGCAGTGCCCACTAATCTGGAGGCATTGAATAGCGCCAAAGATGAAAATTCTGCTTTCATAGCGCCCGACAAATCATATATCATTTTCCGTTCCCAACAAGTTGGAGGATATGGATGGGACGATCTTTATATTTCTTTCCCTAAAAAAAATGGATCGTGGACCAACCCCATCAACCTGGGACCTGTCATCCATACCATTGATGCCGAATTTTCTCCTCAGGGAATACCGGACGGTCGTTTCTTAGGCTACTCCAAATGGGACAAAAACAATAAATGGTCCGACATCTACTGGGTACGTATAGATAAAATCATCAAAAAGTTAAAAAAAGAAGCCTATAAAAAGGAGGGTGATTAGGCTGTTCCTCTCATCGGAAGCCGCTGTTGGGCTGGCTCAATTACATTCCATAATATTGTTAATCAACTTATTATAAGGTACGCCATTTGTTAAAGCATCAAATATGGCACGGCAGTTGGTAAGGAGTAAAAGATTAAAAATCATGCTATGCTAATTATGCTGTGTGACGATGATATCGATGATATAGAAATTTTTCAGGAAGCACTGAGTGAGACCTTGCCCAATACGGAGCTACTGGTCTCCAATAGTTGCAAAGATTTAATTTCAGCGTTAAAGATCACTAAACCGGCTATTATTTTTCTGGACATCAATATGCCGGAAATGAGTGGCTGGGATTGCCTGAGACATTTAAAAAGCGATCCGGATTTAAAAGATATCTCTGTGGTATTGTATACTACCTCTTCCTCTAAAAGAGATATAGATTTTGCTAAAGAGAGTGGCGCCTATCGGTTGATCACAAAACCAGATCGCTTTAAGGATTTGCGCAAGGTCCTTTCCGGTATTCTTGAGGAGATCGCCCCTCCGAATCCCAATTAAGCTAAAGCATTCCTTTAACTATTTTCCCCAATTGTTTCAGACCGGCCTCCGTCTGCGTTGTCCATCGCTGGCCATAACTTAGGCGCAGGCAATTATTGAACTGGTCTTGCAGGGAAAACATCCTGCCCGGTGCAATACTTATTTTTTGTCGGATGGCCTTGTCATAGAGTTCAGTCGTGTCTATATTTTTATCCAGCTCTACCCAAAGCATAAATCCTCCTTGAGGGCGACTGATTTTAGTTCCTTCCGGGAAATAAGACGCGATGGTTCTGGAAAAATGAAGGTAGTTGCTATGCAGTTCCTGCCTAAGTTTACGCAAGTGATGTTCGTACCTACCCTTTTCAAGAAATTGAGCTATCGCTTCCTAGGTGATGGATGGCGATGACAGGGAATGGCTGAATTTAAGGTTAATCATTTTATCCTTAAATTTTCCAGGCGCTATCCAGCCAACCCGATAACCGGGAGCCAAGGTTTTGGAAACAGAACTTAGCCATAGTACACTGCCTTCATCATCAAAGGCTTTACAGGGTTTAGGTCTGCTGTTTCCGAAAAACACATCCCCATATAGATCATCTTCAATCAGCGGAATGCCTTGGTCAGCAAGCAGCCGCACTACCTCCCTTTTATGCGCTTCCGGCATACAGCTTCCCAGTGGATTGCTGAAATTGGATACCAACAGGCATACGCTGATCCTGGGTAGGGATTTTTTTAAGGCATCAGGTTCAATACCCGTTACCGGATGGGTTGGCAGTTCCATCACCTTTAAACCCAGGTTACTGGCCAGTTGCAATATCCCAAAGTAAACCGGACTTTCCACGGCAAGGGTATCTCCCCTTTTGGTAAGGGCCATCAAAGCAAGGGAGATAGCATTCATCGCCCCGGCCGTAGTAACTATATCTTCACCACTGAGCTTACCATTCCAGGTATAGGTTAGCCGGGCGATATCATTGCGCAGTTTTACATTCCCCTGCACCACATCATATCCCACTCCACTACCCTCCAGGTTCCTAAGGGCATGCACCAGTTCCTTGTTCAATTTGGCGATAGGCAGTAATTCGTTTTCAGGCACACCCAGTGAAAAACGCCGGATGTCTTTTCTATGGAGGGTTGAATACATTTTAGTAATCAATGCTTCTACGTAGGCGGGCTCATTTCCCAGTATAGGTTTGCTTACGGAGGGAACGGTTAAATATACCGGCTTATAACGGACGTAGTACCCGGATTGAGGGCGGGACATAATCAGCCCATTACGCTCCAGTTCCAGGTAGGCTTGTATAGCCGTCGTCATGCTCACCCCAAACTCCTGATGCAGGGTTCGCAAAGACGGCATTTTATCCCCGGTTTTTAGGGTGCCGTTTCTGATTTTATCGGCTAACCCGGAAGCAATTTTTTGGTAGAGGGCCTCTTTCATACACTAAACTGTACTTTATAAATTTAAGATAATTGTATCTGTACTTACATTCCTTTTCCACTTTATTTTGGGGATATGAAAACGTATCAGATCAAACAAGGATGGGAACATATGGACATAACATCCATTCATGATTTTTTAAGCCGGGAAAGCTATTGGGCAAAAAACATTCCCTTACAGACCGTGGAGACCGCCTTGAAGGCTTCCTTTTGCGTGGGTGTGTTTGAGGAGGAAAGGCAGGTTGGGTTTGCCCGTTTGGTGACGGACTATGCCACCTTTGCCTATCTGGCTGACGTCTATGTTACAGTGGCTTACCGAGGTCAAGGATTATCCAAAATGCTGATGAAATACATCATGGAGGTTCCATTTATTAAACACCTTCGGAGGGTCATGCTGGCGACTTCGGATGCCCATTTACTCTACAAACAGTTTGGATTCGATGCGCCGCAGAATTCCAGCGTCTTTATGGAAATAAATAAGCCGGATATTTATGGAAAAGTTTTGATAAATTGATTGGCACTAAAACAGGATGCAACATATGGAAATCCTTGAGGAGTTAAAAAAAGTCCTGCATGATTTGAGCGGAACGCCCACTGAGTCCTTGTCGATATTGGATGACCTATGTTTGATCAAACAATATAAAAAGAGAGACCTGTTCCTTACGTCGGGCAAGACACCCATATACTCCGGATTCGTTGCAGAAGGCGCCTTCAGGGAATACTATACCGATAAAAATGGCAGGGAATACAATAAGGCGTTTTGTTTTAAAGGGGATTTCACGGGCTCCTATTACGATTTACACCTGCAAAAACCTTCACTGGTAAACATAGAAGCCCTAACGGACAGCACGGTTGTGGTCATAGATCATAAAAAATACCAACAACTTGTTGGGTCAGATGCCTTTTGGTTTCGGGTATCCCATGCGCTGACCCATAATTTGTTGATGAAAAAATTCGAAAAAGAATACGAGTTGCTTACGCTGGAAGCCGCTGAACGCTATGAATTGATGCAAAAGCGTTATCCTGAATTGGAACAATTGGTTCCCTCCTACCATATTGCTTCCTATCTGGGCATTACCCCCATATCCCTAAGCCGCATCAGGGCTCAAAGGAGAAATAAATTTCTTATCATATGATAAGGATATTATGCAGGCTAATCTTGAATTTTATCGTCATTACAACAAACGCGATAAAATAGGATTATGCTAAGAACAATTGGAATTTGGGTACTCACCCTGATATTGGCGCTGTTTTTTTTCTATGCCGGCTACAAGAAGTTAACGGGCAATGAGGTCACCACTCAGCATTTTCAGGAATGGGGTTATGCACTCAGGCTACTGAAATTTGTGGGTGTGCTGGAAGTGACGGGCGCGCTGTTGCTTTTATTTCCGGTGACGGCAACCAGTGCTGCTATATTACTTTCCGTGATTATGGTAGGCGCTTCCTATACCCTACTGAGTCATGACATATGGAAAACGTTGAGCATTACCAGTATTTGCCTTGTCCTTTTAGTCTTTATGGGTTATTTCCGATGGAATCAGAGCTGGATCCTACAGGTCTTTAAGATGCAATGACGCATACATCTGTTACGCTCCAAAATTGTATATCTGTATCTGTTTTAGGGTAGTCTTCCGCGATACTTTTATACCCTAAACCGCTTTCGATGCCAACTAAGAAAATAAGGGGAATCCAACTTACCTATGACGACCTGGGCCCTAGAGCAGGGCAACCCATTGTATTCATTCACGGGCATCCCTTCAATCGCACCATGTGGGATGAACAAGTTGCCTATTTCAAAAAGGAATACCGTCTGATCCTACCGGATCTGAGGGGATACGGAGAAACAGCGGTTACTATCCCTAAGGTTATGCTCGATGAAATGGCCCTGGATATAGCCCACCTCCTGGAGGAACTAGGTGTAGGGCAGGCCATTTTTTGCGGTTTATCCATGGGAGGACAGATCCTCCTGGATTTTTACCGCCTCTTCCCCCAGAAAGTGCGCGCCATCATTATTGCCGACTCCGATGCCCGTGGGGAAACACCCGAATCCCGTGCTAAAAGACTAGCCATGGCAGAAGAAATATTATCACAAGGGATGGTCCGTCATACCGACCTGACCATACACAAGTATATCGCCGCCTCTTCTCTGGAAAATAAAAACATCTACGACCCTTTGTACAAGATGATGACCGGGACCAGCCCTGAAGGAGCGGCGGCAGCGCATAGGGGTAGGGCCGAGCGAAGGGATCATACTGGAATTCTTTCTTCCATTAGCGTACCCACACTGGTCATCGTTGGATCTGAGGATTTTTTCACGCCACTACCCATTGCCACTATCATGGGAGACGGCATTCCGGGCTGCCGTCTCGTCACTATTGAAGGGGCAGGCCACCTGCCGAATATGGAGGCGCCAAAAGCCTTTAATGAAACGCTGGCCGATTTTTTACAATCTCGCTTCGCTCCTTAACCACATTGGTACAAAAAAACCAATCGCATTGCGATTGGTTTCATCTGCCTGCCTAAGGCTTTTGTCGACCTGGCTGTACTTACTTCGAACCGGTTTCGGAGTGATATATTAAAATTTGGAAGTGTTTTTTAATAGAATAATAATATTACTAGGGTGTAGCTGCCGGCGCTGGTCTTGGTCCAAATCGAGAGTTAAAACTATTGCAATTCAGCGAAAATATTTCACTATTAACTCTCCTTGTTAGGCTAATATTAAGCTTATCAAGGTTAGCTAACGTCAGCGGCAAAAGATCTCTATCTGGAAGATCGGTCAGCAAAAAGCTATGAATTTTTAACTTGTCGGGATTTAGAAAGTAAGAATAAAATGCTTTGGTAATGCCAAAATAGCCCATAATGGATAAGAGTATAAATATTGTATCCATCATTTTATTTGGCAGCTTGGTAAGATATTGATTGACAAAATCTTGAAC
>CAJCIQ010000242.1 GCA_903970475.1 Beijerinckiaceae bacterium | reverse complement strand
AATCCGTATGGATTTACCCATATCAAACACAAAGATCTCTCCGCCTTTTCCCATAGCAGCAGCCTCCAGTACGAGTTGGCAAGCTTCGGGAATAGTCATAAAGTAGCGCGTGATTTCAGGATGGGTTACGGTTATGGGGCCCCCCTTTTCAATCTGTGCCTTAAATCTGGGGATCACTGAACCATTGGAACCCAGTACATTCCCAAACCTGGTGGTTATGAACCTGGTCGCAGGCTTTCCGTTAGGGGTTACATTCTCCAGGTACTTATTGATCAAGTCTTTTACAGTCATGCCCGAATCTAATGCAAAGTCTCCGGGATGGAAAACCGCCCCTGAAATAACAACCCTGTTAGTGTAACGGTCCAGAATGGAATCCACATGAAAAACGTCCCCTGAATGCAATGGGTAGTGCTCCACAGAATCTGCAGGTACGGTTAAAATCTCCTTTTCCCGGGCGTTAACCCTGACAGCACTAATAAAACCTTTATAGGCATTGCTGGTATATCCCCCCGCATAGTAAATGATATTACCTAAGTATTCTCCTTCTTTTGCTTCAAAAATAGCAGGATGCTTCACTTCTCCGGTAAGTTCCACCCTTGTTTGGTATGGATTCACCTTGACAATATCCTGATCCTGAAGGAGTATGTTTTTTGCAAGGCTGCCATGCGTTAGGAAATCATAAAGGTCAAAGGTAACAATGGACTTCCCATTTCTTACTACGGTTATATCCCTGAAAGATCCATTGACATCCGGTCCCCCAGATACGTATAATGCATTGGCCACCGTGGCCAGAGAAGGCTGCGTATAGGAGCCGGGGCGCATAATCTCTCCGATGACCATAACCTGAATACTCCTGATATTACCCAATAAAAGCTGGACGTGGGTATTGCCGCTTGCGATCCCACTGTATATGGTTTGTAGCTTCCGGGTAATCAAAGCCTTTGCCTCATCCATCGTCAGACCACTGACCAAAATAGGTCCTACATTCTGTACCACGACAAAGCCTTCAGGAGTCACCTTCAGGCGGTCATTCTTTTCGGAATTGCCAAACACTTGTAAAATCAATTCATCCCCTGGCCCGACTACATAATTGGGAGGTGTTGCAATATTCAGATTTGGCTCAAATGTAAGGTTGGCGTTGGAGAAAAGGTTAGCCCCGAAAATCCGCTTACGAAATTCCCTATCCTTCTCATTTTGAAGGGATTGAAGGGAGTCCGCCGTACTCATGGGCCTATACTTATATTGGCGCTTATAACTGCCTGAATCACCACTGGATTTGTTACCTTAAAGTTGGGGACTTGAGGAAGTCAACTCATTTAATCTGGTTCTGAGTTTGTCCACCTGGTCAGCAGACATACCTTTTGCCTCCGCTTGTTGGCAAACCTGATCAACCGTCAGCCCGGCGGCTTGCGCCTTTTGCAATAATTGCTGCAATTGGTCGTCGCTTAGGTTATCGACATTTACAGTGGTAAAATCGATATCTGAGGGTAATTGCTGGCCGTGAAGTGTACCACTGAAGACAAATAAAAATCCAAACAGAAGGAGCGAAACGAAATAACGGCGCATACCCATTAATAAATATTATAATATTAGGCAGCTTACTGTCGACTAAGGGCCGAATGTCCGCAAATATAGGTGCTTTGTCCAATAAATTCGCTACCTGGCGCCCGGAAGGATAAATTCCTGGGTATTTACTTTTTTTCTATCTTGCCCGAACTTTTAGATGTAATTACTGCCACGATGATGGATTTTGGCACACTCAGGAAACAGGCAAGGGCAATTGATAAAACAAGTTTCAGGAAAATAAAGGTTGCTGTACTTGGCAATTATGCGACCCAGTTTTTATCTAAATCAATTGAATATTCAGGGGTAAAAGCATCGTACAATTTTGATTTATACAATGCTGACTACAACCAAATAGAATCGGAAATACTGGATCCAACTTCAGGTTTGTATGCCTTCGAACCTGATTATACCATAATATCATTGTCTTCATTCAAGCTGCTGGACAAATACTACTCACGCTCCGGGGAGGCCCGTCAGTCATTTGCTGAAGATTATTCGACCTACTTCCGGAACCTGATAGGGACTTTGTTGTCTCAATCAAGCACTAAAATTATAGTCAATAACATAGAGATCCTCAACGATCAGGTATACGGCAGTCTCTTTGCCAAGGTGAAGCAATCTTTCACCTTTCAATCTTACCTCCTCAATGCCTCTCTGTTGGAGATGTCCAACACCACAGATAATCTCTATTTATTTGACCTAAATGGCCTCATACAATACCATGGAGCAAAGAACATCCGCGATTGGCAGCAACATATCAACGCGGATATGCCTTATTCCCTGGATTTCCTGGCCATCATTTCCGAGTATGTAACTGCTTTCATCTCTGCATTTGCCGGCACCTTCAAGAAATGCATAATTGTGGATTTAGATGACACTTTATGGGGAGGGATCATTGGTGATGATGGTGTGGAAGGCATCAGGGTAGGAACCTTGGGTATAGGCCGCGCTTTTTCAGACTTCCAGCGGTGGTTAAAGGAATTGAAAGAAAGGGGTATCATACTGGCTGTGTGCTCAAAGAATGAAGAGAAGACGGCTAAGGAGCCCTTCCTATCACACCCTGAAATGGTCCTCAAACTTGAGGACATAGCAGTCTTCGTGGCCAATTGGGAAAATAAGGCCGATAATATAAGGAGTATCCAGGAAATCCTGAACATCGGTTTTGACTCTATGGTGTTCCTGGACGATAATCCAGCAGAAAGGGAGATCGTCCGACAAAATATTCCGCAGATTACCGTTCCAGAGTTACCAAATGACCCAGCCTTATACCTGGACTTTCTCATTAACCTGCGTTTATTCGAAACCGCCTCCTTGTCTTCGGGCGACAAGGATAGGACTGCACAATACCAACAGGAAGCAGAAAGGCAGAAACTCAGATTCTCCATAACGAATATGGATGAATACCTTAAGAGCCTGGGAATAGAGATGACCATTGAAAGCTTTCAAACCTTGGATATTCCCAGGATAGCACAACTAAGCCAGAGGTCAAATCAGTTTAACCTTCGAACCGTACGATATTCCGAAAGTGACATCCGGAAAATAATAGCTGATCAATCCTATTATACTATCTCCCTTAAACTCAGGGACAAATTTGGAGATTACGGGCTGGTATCCCTGATTACCCTACGAACAACCGATAGCAATAACTTATTCATTGAAAACTGGATCATGAGTTGCAGGGTACTGAAAAGGGGGGTGGAAAATGCCGTATTAGATCATATAAAGGGCATTGCCCTCAAAAATGGGTACAAGCTGATCATCGGTGAGTATATTCCCAGCAGCAAGAACGTTTTGGTGAAGGACCATTATAAAAACCTCGGATTTACACAGTCTGAAGACGTCTGGCACCTTCAAACCGGCGCACAGGATTAGCTAGCCTTTCATTTAATAATAAACACAACCATGGATGTACTTCAAAAGGTTAATCTGATTTTCAAGGATGTGCTGGAAGACGATTCTATAGTAATCACCAGATCAACATCCTCTGCTGACGTCGAACAATGGGATTCTCTCAACCATATTTACATAGTGGTGGAGATCGAGAAAGCCTTCCACATAAAATTCAAAGCCGAGGAAGTCCAGAATTGGGATAACGTTGGAGAATTGGTCGATGCCATTGAATCAAAAATCCAAGTAAATGGATAGTAGGAGAACACAAATTATATTACACCATATTGGTTGTCTAACCCAGGATATCAACAAATCAATTGCCGATTATTCAGGATTTTGTCCTGGAGCCGCATCACAGATCTACCACATTAGTCATCAAGGCGTAAAAGTCTGCTTCTTAGAACAAGCTCCGGGCGTTTTCATTGAGTTCGTGGAACCCCTTCCCAATAATGCTACCATGTTCAAACTTCTTGAGCAAAAAAAACACTTTTATCATTTGGGATACCTGTGCAAAGAGTTTGATACTGCTTTGGAGCAAATGAAAGGTCAAGGTTACCATCTTATCAGCCAGTTCGCATCGGAGGCATTCAATAATAAACGCTGCGCCTTCCTGTTGAGCGGAGAAAGACATTTAATAGAACTAATCGAAAACTAACCGAGTAAAAATTATCCATGCAGCACCAAATACGATTGGCTGCCAAAGCCGATAAGGAAAAGGTCTTGCTTTTTCTCAAAGAGCAATGGAATCCAAATCATATTTATTTAAAAAGCCGGACTCTTTTCGACTACGATCTACAGGAAGGAGACAGACTCAACTTCATTATAGCCCTAAATGCCGAGAACGAAATTGATGGGTTTCTTGGATTTATAGCCTATGAGCAGGAACTGAAGGATAGCGATATCTTTACGGTACTATGGAAGGTCAAACCAAAAAGCGGAGACCCAACCCTTGGGATAACGCTTTTGCAGAGACTGATTTCCGACTATGGTTTCAGATCTGTTTCCACCGTCGGCGCCAATGGGAAAACACTCCCCATATATCAGTTTCTTGGATATACAGTAGGGCAGTTAAAACACTACTTTATTGGGAACGATAGACTTAAACAATTTTCCATTGCAAAAAATCTACCCAATATACCAATTAGTTCTTTTGAAGACAATTCAGGTTGGAGCCTGAAAGAAATCAAGGATTTCGAGGTCTTGCCAGAACATTTTCCATTGGAATCCACGGACAAAATTCCTAAAAAGCCAGCGCGGTACATGGAGAAGCGCTATTTCCATCATCCATTTTATAGCTATAAGGTTCTCGCAATACTCTCCCCAGAAGGTAGAATGAGTGGAAGTATGCTTATCACCCGTGAAGTAACCCACCTTGATTCTCGTGCGCTCAGGATAGTAGATTTTCAAGGATCCACTTCAGATTTAAAGCATATTGGGGCACCGTTGGCCGGATTACTCATTGAGAACGGGTACGAATACATAGACTTCTACCAATACGGAATTGACCACGAAATTATGAGCGAGGCCGGTTTTCGTTTAAAAGAGGATTTTGAGGAGTTGATTATCCCCAATTATTTTGAGCCTTTTGAGCAAAAAAATGTGCCTATTAATTTTTTTACCACCGCTCAAGAAGGTTTTCTATTCTTCAAGGCCGACGGAGACCAGGACAGGCCCAGCCAAATAACGAACGTCAATCGATGAAAAATGAATAATCATTGCACCATCATCATGTACCATTATGTCAGAGACCTGAAACACTCCAGGTATCCGGAAATACGTGGTTTGGACCTTCCCTTATTCATTGAACAAATTGAATATCTGGAGAGGCACTATCGATTCATCACCATGAATGAATTGATAGAATCAATGGAGTCTGGTGCGAAACTTCCATCCAAATCAGTCCTCCTTACTTTTGATGACGCCTATATAGATCATTACACCAATGTCTTTCCCATTCTGAATAAGAAAAAAATCGAAGGTTCCTTTTACGTCCCTGTCAAAGCGATAACTGAATACAAGATCCTCGATGTGAACAAGATCCATTTCATCCTTGCGTCAGTAGCCGATAAGACCACCCTGATCAAAGAATTAGAAACCCTGCTGGAAAAATTCCGGCATGAATATAATTTGATGGATTGGGATTACTACTATAAGAAATTGGCTGCCACTGATAGGTTTGACTCTCCGGAAATCATTTTCATAAAGCGCCTTCTTCAGGTAGAGTTAGCGGAAGAAGTCCGATCCCTGATTACTGACTTGTTGTTTAGGAAATTTGTATCCGGTGATGAAATCACCTTTAGTAGAGAGTTATACATGGACACCGAGCAAATTGGCTGTATGCATAGAAATGGTATGCACATTGGTGCCCATGGGGACAACCATTTTTGGCTGGGAGCCCTCAGTAAAGAGTTGCAGGAGGTGGAGATAAGCAGGTCAACGGATTTTTTAAAAATGATCAAAGGCGACCAAATAACGGATTTAACCATGTGTTATCCATACGGTAGTTATAACCAGGACACGATAGACTTACTCAACCAATACCGTTATAGGGCAGCCTTTACCACCCGGGTAGACATTTCGCAAAGCGATATAACCTCCAGATTTAAGTTACCCAGACTGGACACGAATGACATTCCCAAAGACAGAAATACCCAACCCAATGAATGGTTTTACAAAGCATAGCTCTAGTTGATCAGCAATCCAGTAGCATATCCACCATATCCGGGCTGAAAACAGGGATTTTACAATGCTCCTGCACCCGCTCAGCAAAAGAATCATCTATGAATATGGCAGGGCCATGGGTGATATGCCTCCATTTGTCGTCCCCCTTTTCAAGATGGATGATCTCATCGAAGATGGCCAGAATCCTGAATAGGGTGAGCGTTTCGGTGATGTTCTTCTCGTGCTTGGTAATCAGGTGGATTACTTTGCCCGAATTGATAAAATGTTGAATAGCGGCGATCAGTGTAAGGTTTACTTTGCCCTCTACGACCACAGTATCATCAAAGTCTATGTAGGCGTGCTCAAAATAAATATTTGACTTGAATCTGGAGCCGAGGGCCCTGTCCATCTCCACCTCATAATCATTCATCAGGATGGATACAGGCACGCCAAATGCAGTGAATATGCTCAGAGAGGCGAAATTCACCCCCTTGACCCTGTATACCCCTGAGGGGCCGGCCATCCGGCTGGCAATTTCCATCAATACCAAGGTTCCGTCCCCCCTTTGTTTGACCTGAAAGAACCAGGCTCCCATCAAATTCACCTTGGATTGTATGGATTCGGCCAGGTGCAGAAAGCCGTCCCGGGCCGGCATTGTTGCCGTATGAACGCTGATCCCGCCAGCGATCCTGCTTCTTTCCCTGGGGCCTGCGAACAACAGTCGACCCGAGGCATCCGTAAAACAATCCACCGTAAATTCTTTGCCGGGCAAGTATTCCAGGATAATTGCATCGGGGTTGGCATCCAGGTGCGCTTCGGCATCTGAATCATTTTCCAATCGCTTCACCCCCTGGACCCATAACCGATGTCAGGTTTGGCAAAGACAGGAAAGTGGCTGATGGATAGGCCATCCGGATAAACGGCTGGAACAGGCACCACACCCTCCAGCATTTTATATGTCCTGGATTTGGAAAGGCGGATTTCGGTTGTTTCGGGATCAGAGGCAATTACCTTGCAACCCAACTCCCCCTCGTTTCTTTTCAAAATAGCAATTACGCTGTCCATGGGAGGGATAGATAGCGTCTATCCGGTGACGGAGAACGATTTCCCGGAGGGCTGGAATAAAATGTATATCGGTTACAAAGGGCAGTCCGCCTATGTACCGCTCAAACACAAAACGTCCATGATCTTCTACACTGCTGGCTCCAAAAAGTTCAAAATGAATGGATCCTTCCAGAGACCTATAGATCTCCAATCCCACTTCCGACCCGCAGGGAAAGACGAGTATGTTTTGTTTCATGTGCAGATTCCTTAATAACAGCTACGATCCTTTGAAGATCCTCTTCCGTCAGATCATGGTGCATAGGTAAGCAGATAATCTGAGAAGAAATCTTATGGGCTACAGGCAAATTATGCTGCCCTATAGAAGGAAGACCCCTATATGTGGTGAACTCGCTGATTAAAGGATAAAAATAACGACGCCCATGGATATTGTCGTCTTTCATTTTAAAATATAATCCGTCACGGCTGATCCCATATTTTTGCTCGTCGACAAAAATGGGGAAATAAGAATAGTTGTGTTTAACCCCGGGCAAATCACGCATGAAGGTTATGCCTTCGACCCCTTTTAATTCTTTACGATAAATCTCTGTTGCCCACCTCCGTTTTTCAATAGCAGGGTCAATCTGTTTAAGTGATAGTAACCCAAATGCTGCCTGTAATTCATTTTAAAAAAGCTTTCCAGAAATCTTAGCGCGGTTTTAACAACACGCTAACGATTGGACATTTACGCCCACAAACCGCTTTGCGAAAAAAGAAATATTTTCCAGTCGCTAATATATGTTAGACCAATTTTATTATCGTTTTAA
>CAJCIQ010000241.1 GCA_903970475.1 Beijerinckiaceae bacterium | reverse complement strand
AGGCGGGTGCAGGGGAAGCTGTATCCAACACGAAGGAGTTATCCAGCTCGGTATTCCCTATGGCTTCCATATGGGTAAATTGTTGGTTGGGCAACCGAACCCCTGTAGGAATAAGGTTCTTAAACTCTAACATGTGATGGGCATGAAAAAGCAGCTCCAACTCATCGATTGGTTTACCCAACTGAAAATAAGGATGCCAACCATCGGCCAGAGGCATTGCATCCTTGCCGGTATTGAGGATCTCCGTATCCAGGCGAATGGAAGCCCCTTTAAGGGTATACCTTACCACACACTCAAAAGAGAAGGGGTAGCCTGGATCAGTTAGTCCATATGAATAATGCAGTTCTACGAATGCCTTGTCTGGTCCTGCCGCTGAAGAAGCTACCTCAAAAGTTTCATCAAAGACAAGACCGTGAATGGCACTCCCATTCATGGTAAATTTCTGTAGCGTATAGTCTTTCCCTTTGTAGGCATAGCGCGCGTCCTGGATACGGCATACAAAAGGCGATAATTTAGCACTCTGGAAGGCAGGCTTAATATCTGCTTTTACTGTGGCTGGATGCTCAAACCCGTCGATGACATTGAGATCCTTACCACCAACTGAAATGGAGAATCGATTCAGGAGTGCTCCTGAAGGAAGTATTTCCGCCATGGACCCGTTTGGCCCTATTAACCGGATGACATCGGAGTGCTGTTCTATACGGTACATATCAGTATTGGTTGTGGTATTTATGCAAACAAAGCTTCTGCCTGAGTTATGGCTTCGGGTTTACCAATGTCGACATGGACATCCCCGGTATGATCGTAACCTAACACCAGTGCGTGTTTAGCTATTTCAATATACAATTCGATAATGGAAAAAACGCCTTCTTTGGAAACCAGATTCAAGGTTCCCGGCTGAAATATATTTACGCAACTGTAAGCTTTGGGAATCAAAGGATGATCAGCCCGGCTCAGCTTCTGTTCTCCTGTTTGGGTATTGATCCAACCACAAAGACGGCCTTGATCATTGAATAAAAAATTCCGCGATGTTAGTTTTTTTGTAACAGCCATGCTAACCTGAGCACCCCCGGCTTGATGGAAAGCCAGCATCTTATCCAAGTTCAACCCGGTAAGCATATCCACATTCATGACGACAAAGGGATCCGTGTCGTTAAAAAATCCGGACACCTTTTTAAGGCCCCCTCCTGTTCTCAATAGTCCAGCGGATTCATCGGCAATGGTGATCTTGCTCCCCCACCCCTCATGCCTGGAGACTTCATCTATAATCTGATCCGCAAAGTGATGTACGTTGACGATGACTTCCCGGATCCCATATTGTTGCAGGTATTCAATATTACGCTGGAGTAAACTTTTCCCGTTGACAAGGGCTAAGGCTTTAGGATGTTGGTCAGTCCAAGGTTTTAGACGGGGGCCAGGTCCCGCCGCAAAGATAATGGCTTGCTTCAATGGCATGGATTCGGGAATAAGGGCCCAAACATACAACCTTAAAGTCTATGGGCAATATCAAAAAATTTAAAACAACTGCATCTGTTGCCCTGGTCTTCTGAACAGGGCTGTATTAAGCCTGACTTTCTCTTCATTGAGTCCTAGCCTATGGGTATGGATGCGGAACTGCTCCCCAATAAGATCGGCCTCTTGACCTTTACCCCTCATTCTGCGCCCAAATTCACTATCATTTACTTTACCACCATGAGCTGCTTCTATTTGGTGCCAGACTTTATCCGCTCTATCCGGAAAGTTCTTATACAACCAATCATGAAAAAGAAGTTTAACGGCACCGTTTAACCTAACGACCGTATAACCAGCCATGCTTGCGCCCGCTTCCTTGGCCGCCTTCAGTAATTGAGGCATTTCATGATCGTTTAAACCAGGCACCATCGGAGCGGTCATTACACCCATGGGGATCCCGTTTTTGCTCAGGGTCTCAACGACCTTCAGTCGCTGTAAGGCTGTAGTGGTTCTGGGCTCCATTGCTCTCCTCAGGGCTTCATTCAAAGTGGTTATAGAGACATACACCATCACCAGGTTATGGGCGGCCATTTCTTTGAGCAAATCCAGGTCTCTGAGCACCCCAGCATTCTTGGTAATGATACCAATGGGCTGACGGAATTCCCAGGCTACTTCCAATAAAGATCTTGTAATCCCAAATTTGCGTTCCGCTGGTTGGTAACAATCTGTGTTGCCGGATAAACTAATGGTTTTGCATTCCCAATCCTTCTTACTCAAAAACTTCCTGAGTAGCTGAGGGGCGTTTTTTTTGACCAATATTTTGTGCTCAAAATCACTACCGGCGCTATATCCCCAGTATTCGTGGGCATTCCTGGCATAACAATAAATACATCCATGTTCACAGCCCTGATAGGGGTTCATGCTATACCACATGCCTACATCAGGACTATCGACCTTATTGACCAGGGACTTTGCGTTTTCTTCCAGGTAGGTAGTGGTCTCATCTTCTTCCCACCAATCATCTATTCCTTCTGCATGCTCCTGCACATAGGTCTGTCCGAGAAATTTGTTGGAGGTATTGAATTGAGCCCCCCTTCCCTTGTAATAGGTATCTTCATTCCCACCGCTGGGGAGAAAGGTTCCCCTTTGCTTTTTTTCGTTTACCATAATGACGATTTATACTAAAACAGAGAAGCTTGTCTGGCCAATACTGGCATATGTTCAAAATCAAACCTTTTGAGTATTTGGTAAGCCTGGGCTCCCGGACGTTTTTTGAGCAACAACATCCCATCCGAAAGAAATCCGGCATGAAAGTGTTTAGGTCCAAAGCACTGCAACGCTTGTTCATATTGAGCCGGGCTAAGGCCTCTGGCTATGGGAAGGTGGGGCTCATGGATAAAATAAGGATCTGTTTCTCCGGATTGCATCCATTTTTTATGTTTCCGCAGGCCGGAGACCAACCGGAGTATAGGTTCCCTGGTGGGAACTTGTATAAACCAGGTATGGGATGGAAATCCCGAAAAACCGTCCAACTGTATCCTGAAAGGGTACTGCTCCATAGCAACCACACCAAGACGTTGCATCAATTTTTCCTCCTGCATGTCCCAGCCTTGCCAGCGGGCCAAAAGAATATGGGTTTTACGACCCGAAATTCTGGCTCCTGTTTTTTCAGAAAAGACTTGTTTAATCCGACCTATCCTTTCCTGTAGATCCTCGTCCGGAGATAATACCAGGAGGTATTCCGAAGTCGGGGGTAAGATGATTTGTGAAGGGTTTGACATAGCTATCCAATTATTTTAGCACAAAATACTAAATATTTTAGGATTTTGCATCAGCGATAATAATTTACCTTGGGCCCCTATTGATATAGACTTATTTATGCAAAAAATAGCTATGCTGGGATCGGGCTTTATTGGTCGGTTCTATACGGATGCCCTCCATGGAGGCCGCAGTAAAGACAGGGTAATTAGTGTCTATTCCCGCAGAGAAGAACAAGCCAGACAATTTGCTGAGGATTACAAAGTCCCTCATTACACTGTTTCCTTGGAAGAAGCCATTGCTCATCCAGCGGTAACGGTCGTGTGCATTGCCCTTCCTAATCACCTGCATGAAGAAGCAGTAATGCTTTGTTGCAAGCATAAAAAAGCAGTCATATGCACCAAACCCTTGGGCAGAACTGCTGCTGAAGCCTTGGTTATGCTGAAATCTGTGGAGGAAGCCGGTATATTCCATGGCTACCTCGAAGACCTGGTCTATACCCCAAAATTCCTCAAAGCACATAACAGTGTCCGAGCTGGAGCCTTGGGAAGGATATTGTGGGCTAAATCCAGGGAAACCCATCCAGGCCCCCATAGCGATTGGTTTTGGGATCCCGCCCAATCTGGGGGCGGCTGTATGCTGGATCTGGGCTGCCATTGCGTAGAAATTGCCCGCAATTTTATAGGCAAAGACGTCAAGCCGCTGGAAGTAATGTGCTGGGCAGATACCCAGGTAAAACCCATAGATGCAGAAGACCATGCCATAGGATTGGTGAAGTATGCTAACGGTGCTATTGGGCAGTTCGAAGTTAGTTGGACCTTCAGGGGAGGACTGGATCTCAGGGATGAAGTCATGGGTACGGAGGGGACCTTATGGCTGAATAGCTTTCTTAGGACAGGTTTTGAAATGTTCACTACCGGTAAGGGGGCCGAATATGTGGCAGAGAAGGCAGAAAGCAATACGGGTTGGCAGTTTCCGGTGGGAGACGAACTCAATGAGCTGGGATATAACCATATGTTTGCAGACATGTTCCGGGCCCTGGAAGAAGGACTTCAACCCGCAGAAACCTTTTATGACGGCTATGTGGTCAATGCCATCCTGGATGCCGCTTACCGGTCGGCGAAAACGAAATTATGGGAACCAGTTGTGTTCCAGGATTGGCGCGGCTCAAACGAGGAGACACAAAACAGCTCTCTGGTGGACTATGACGAGGATCACTACCTGGTAAAAGAAGAACTGACCCATTTCGGGGTAAAAAAATGGATCATTAAGCATAAGCAAACGGGCTTAATCAGCGAAATCAGCGAGTAGGTCCCATGAACGGCACAAGGACCGGACCTTGGCGGCTCGACGGGTACGCATGTGGAACAGCGCTATTGCATCGCTTTATAGATAGCCTCCTGTATATTGGTCCTTACGTTGAGTTTGGACAATAAGTTGTTGTTCTCGTTGGGACATACCCGATTGGACAGGAATACAAAAACCAGGTCATATTTGGGATCCACCCATATACAGGTCCCTGTAAAGCCTGTATGTCCAAATGTTTGGGGGGAAGCGCTGGCGCAGGGATAAGGGTCTTTGCGGGTAGCATTGTCTTTTTCAGGCTTATCAAAACCGATTCCCCTCCTACTGATGTCACTATGGTAATCCGTAAAATATTTAATAGTGCTATCCCGGATGTACCGCTTCCCATTCATTTCTCCTCCATTGAGGAGCATTTGAAGGAGGATAGACAGATCGTACGCATCACTAAACAGGCCCGCGTGACCGCTGACGCCTCCAAACATGGCCGCACCCGGATCGTGTACATCACCCCAGAGCAACTGGTGGCGGAAATGCTTTTCATCAGCCGTAGGAGCAATTCTGCTCAAAGGGAATCGCTCCCGGGGATGAAACCCTGTAGACGTCATACCCAATGGAATATAGAAATTTTTAGCCGCGTACTGATCCAGGGTCATGCCGCTGACGGCTTCTACGATTTTCCCCATCAATATGAAGTCGTTATCGCTGTAGACATATTTTCCAGATGGGCCTAACGGGCTAATGACTATCTGATGATTCATGCTGTCTTCGTAGTCATTCCTGAGGTACATCCCTTCTGCAACCCTGACGGAGAATCCAGGTTGAGTCTCTTTAGCAAACCATTCTGGTAAGGGGTCACCCTGCTTATTGACTACTTCTTTATAAAACAAGGTTGTCGCCTGTAATCCGGCCTGGTGGAGCATCACGTTCCTTATGGTCAAACCAGCCTTATCTGAACCCCTCAACCAAGGTAGATAATCTCCTAAGGTTTTGTCCAGTTCTATCTTTTCCTCATCGTATAGTTTCATGACGGAAACGGTCGTCGCACAAATCTTGGTGACGGAGGCCAGGTCATATAGATCATCTGTCTTGGTGGTTTCTGGCCCATCATCGGTCAAATGACCGTAGGCTTTATTGAATACGACCTTGCCATTTCTAGCGACCAGCACCACACATCCCGGCGTCGCATGCTTGGCTATGGCGTCTTCAGCCAGGCTATCGATCACCTGCAATTTGGTCATATTCAATCCAACAGAAGCTCCATCAGCCATGGGCAACAGAACAGCGTTTTCCCGAGTGGAGGTCATTAGCCCTGTACCAGAAGGAAAAGCGCCGGGAACACTCACCGGCAAAATGCCCCGAGGGCTGCGTTTTGCCTGCAACATGTCAGCAGCGACGGATTGCGTGATGGTATCGTCCTCGTAACAGGCTACCATGTTCTGCATCCTTGGGAAATAGCGGATCGCATAGGGGTTCCCAAAGACGAAGCAATCCACATTGGAAAATGCCTGTAAGCTATCCAACAGCGCCCTGGCAGCGGCTGATAACCCATAAGACTTTTGGGGATAACGGCTATAGGCATGAACGCCCAGCACTATGGCCCTATACTTCCCTTTCAGGCTGTCCATGATAAAAGGAATCCTATCCAGGCTATCCGTATAAGGAATGTAATAGGTATCTGCATCGTAGGCGTCTTTTACCCTTTGGGAAAAAACATTGTCTTTATCCTGCCCCAGGCCTACATAAGCCACCTTGTACACACTGCTATCTCCAGGAACCGGACGGCTGAACAGGGGAAACAAAGAAGCGTTGTCTTTTCTTAAGAGGGTTATGGCCTCCATGGCTACCTGCCTTTTTAGGTCTGTAATGCCTATGTTGAGATCTCTGGTAAGGTAAGTTGTATCTATAGGCACCAGATGAGCTAATCCACAGGCATATTTTGCCATCAATACTTTTCTGACTTTTTCATCCAGGTCGGCGCGGGTAATGACGCCCTTTCTTACCGCTTTGCGTACGGATTTCAACGAGACCTTTATGTCAGAGGGAAGGCAGAGCATGTCGTTGCCTGCGGTCAGTGCTTCTGTAGAGGCATCCCCGCCCGGAAAGAATTTGGACACCCCCTTCATACCCAAAGCATCCGTAATAACCAATCCTTTATATCCTAAATCACCCCTTAATATGCCCTCTATGTTTTTTTGAGAAAGAGAAGTAGGCCGGTTGGGTCTGTCATCGATGGCAGGAATGAACAAATGGGCGACCATAATACATCCTACGCCCTGGTTAACCATCGCCCTGAATGGATATAGCTCAAGGGAATCAAGCTGATCCCTCGTTTTGCTGATTTCAGGGAGATCCAGGTGAGAATCCGTATGGGTATCTCCATGACCTGGGAAATGCTTGGCGCAAGCCAGCACTGATTCAGATTCCATCCCTCTGACAAAACTAGTCCCGTAACTGGCCACTATGTATTTATTCTCACCGAAGGATCTATCGTTGATAACAGGATTCTCGGGATTGTTATTGACGTCTATATCTGGCGCAAAATCCAGCCCAATGCCCAGGCGCTTACATTGTATACCAATGGTCTTACCCATATTTTCTACCAGAACGGAATCCCTGAGTGCTCCCAGCATCATTTGATGGGGAAGGCTCTGTACGCTATCCAGGCGCATACCCAGCCCCCATTCTGCATCCTGGGTGATCAGCAGGGGTACAGGGCTTTCGGCTTGCCAGGCGTTGGTCAGCAAAGCCTGGCGGATGGGACCACCCTGAAAGAAACACAACCCTCCGACATGGTATTTCCGGATGGCCTTTTCGGTTTCGGCCAGATAATAACGGGATGGGTCGGACGCCCGTATAACCATTAATTGGGCTATCTTCTCCTTCAGACTCAGTTTGTCCAATATACTGTCGGCCCAATGCCTTGCCCCGCCATTTTGCAAATAGGGCTGGGCATGAAGGCTAACCAGGAAAAAAAGCACACACATCATCAGGCAAATGAGTCTTCTCATGGGAATGTAAATATTCGCAGTAATTTTATACCGTATAAAAATATAAGATTTGGCCGATATCATTCACTTATTGCCGGACAACATTGCCAATCAGATCGCAGCCGGAGAGGTTATCCAACGCCCTTCCAGCGCGGTGAAGGAGCTGATGGAAAATGCCATTGATGCGGGCGCAACAGACATCAGGGTTATCATACAGGACGCAGGGAAAGCACTGGTGCAGGTTACCGATAATGGATCAGGCATGAGTGCTACCGATGCAGTGAGGAGTTTTGAACGGCACGCCACCTCTAAAATTTTAAGCATTGACGATATATTCCGGATCAAAACGATGGGTTTCAGAGGAGAAGCCCTGGCTTCCATTGCAGCAGTAGCTGAAGTAGTACTCAAAACGAAAAGGGAAGAAGATCAGTGGGGTACCACCATTGAAGTGGCCAATTCTTCCATCATCAAAAATGAACCTGTCGCTACGCCCAAAGGCACCAGCATAGCCATGAAGAACCTGTTTTTCAATGTCCCTGCCCGCAGGAATTTTTTGAAGAGCAATGCTTCTGAAATGCGCCATATTGTCGATGAGTTTGTACGAATTGCCTTAGCCTTTCCGGAAATATTCTTCTCCCTTTCCTCAGGAAATCAGGAGTTGTTCCACCTGGAAAAAGGCTCCCTGAAACAAAGGCTGGTACAGGTATTGGGTAATAATTACAATGCCCGGCTGATCCCCGTTCATGAGAATACGGACTATTTGAATATCTATGGATTCGCAGGCAAGCCCGATACGGCTAAAAAGACGAGGGGAGATCAGTATTTCTTTGTGAACAGCCGTTTTATCAAAAGTCCTTACCTGAATCATGCTGTCATGAATGCCTATCAGGAGCTTATTCCGGCGGACAGCTTTCCTGCCTATACTTTATTTATCGATATTGATCCCGCTCAACTGGATGTCAACGTACATCCTACGAAGCAGGAGATCAAATTCGAGGATGAGAAGATTGTTTACGCCTTTGTGCAGGCAGCAGTGAAGCACGCCCTGGCCCAATTCAGCATAACCCCGGCCCTGGATTTTGAATTGGACGCCTCCATCCAGCGATTGGATGCTGTTTCTAAACCCTTTACCTCCAAAGACAGGACAGCGGCCACTGATTCTCCCCTCTACCACACTTTCAGCCGTCAACACCAGGCCCATAAGGTGGAAAAAAGCGAGCTTAAGGATTGGAAATCGTTTTTTACCCCACCTGGCGAGGCTTCACCATCAGGGGCGCCTTACGGACCAGCATCTATGCAGTCCGGCGCACCAGCAGTGGAAGAACCCTTCCGCCCGCTGACACAATCTTTGATTCAGCCCGAAGAAACTGCCCTGAGTGCCGCTCTCCTGCCCGAAAGCGCCAGCCACTATCTGCAATTACTAAACACCTATATACTGGTAGCTCATGCCGGCGGACTTTTCCTGATTCATCAGCAGGCGGCCCATGAAAGGGTTTTATATGAAAAGTTTGAGGCTTCTCTCAAAGGAAAAGCCCTTGCCTCCCAACGTTGCCTGTTTCCAAGTGTATTATCCCTGTCTCCGGCCGATAGTGTATTGCTGGACACCTTGGTTCCCGATTTAGCGCAATTGGGCTATCTGATTGAGCCATTTGGAAAAGACACTTTTGCCATCCAGGGCACCCCTGCGGACCTGGAAACGGGCACGGAGAAACGGGTCATTGAACAAGTATTGGAGCAGTTCAAACACGCTACAGGCTCCTTGCAGATTACACCCAGGGAAAAGTTAATCCGGAGCCTATCCAGGCAACAAGCCATTAAAGGGGGAACCCCACTTAGCACAGAAGAGATGCAACACCTGACCCTGGCGCTGATGGAATGTCGTACGCCAAATGTATCTCCCTTTGGCCAGCCCATTTATGCCGTTCTGGACCAACCTTCCCTGGAAAGGCTCTTTGGGTAATGGCCAGGGGCCATCATTGCACCGGTGTGAATATGACTTTAGCATTTGTCAGCATATCGGAGGAAAGCCGCACTTCAAATCGCTTATCATCCAGATAGATGACCATTAAGGCCGTATTGGGAGGAATATCTCCTTCGTTTTCGGCAAACAGAGAGAGCACATTGTTTTGTGTTCCTTTCCCTAACTTGATCTGAAGCACTTTGGCATGGCCCAGCAGTTCATAGTTTTTCAGGATCATGTTCCCATCCATGAACAGCGAGATCCGGTCATGATCAATAATGCCATCATCGTATAATTCCAATCTGGCTGTATCTCCCTTATGCGGGATAATCATTTCTGTGGAATCTCTTCTTGACTTGTAAGCAATCATCCTCAAAGAATCGGGGTCCAATACCGGTGCAACGACCGGCGTCGTTACAGGAGCCAAGGAACCCGATGGAGCCGAGGAGGCTACCACCGGCTGGGCGCTGGAGGAGACATGGGACTTCTTTTTGGAAACGATGATGGGTATCTGTCTGGGCTCATTAGGTGGAATGATGCGGAAAAAACCCACTATAGACGATGGGCATGCAGACTTACTGTCCGGAGCCCTGACCCAGTAGCCTTTTAAATATTCCCTGGTAGCGTCGCGTGAATAATGCAGGTGGAAGGTCCCCAGACAATCTCCATAGAAACGGGCATTGCGATCTGCTACTAAAGACAGTTCCCTGATTTCCAGGGAATCTTTACTAAGCCATCGGCCATCCAGGCTTACAGCCTGGTAATTGAGCCCATGCTCCCACACGTAGAATACACTACCCACGAATTGAGGACCCGCCGGATCTATGCGCATTTCCATATTATCCAGCCCATCAAAGAATCCGATCTTATCCTCACTGAACCAGTAACCCTGCGGGTTTTGGGCTTTTACACTCAAACAAAGGAATAGTAAAGGAATTGACAGCAATGAGGAACCGCGCATAGTCATTAAATATACGGTGTCTGATCGGCAAAAAGCGAGCCATTCCCGTAGCGCTGGTCTAACCTCTTTCCTGGGCTCTGAACCAACGTTCTGGTATATCGTTTTGACTGGCGGTCACATAGTCGGAATAACTACATGCGATAAACCGTTTATCCGGTAATTGCATCCACCAGCGCCCCGTTCTTTTACTTTGAAGGAAGGTGCTTTCCACTTCTCCGAATACCGTATGGTATTCATTGTAGTGGTCTCTCTGATCCAAGGGGGCCTCCTGCATACTCTTTGCCTTCCCATCGATAAAGTACCAAAGCATCTGGGCAATTTGCCTGGCCGTAAGGTCGTCCTTGTCTAAAGCAGGACGATACCCGTAAATGCCCAGTGAACTCAGTCTGGAACTCAGTCCTGCATATCTGGTCAACACGCACATATCCTCCCCGTTAAAGCCATTGGGGCTTAATGCGGCGGCCGGGGCAAAACTTGCAGCCATGGCGCAGATATCTATGCTAACCATGTCCGAATGACGTAGGACGGGTTCCATTTCTTCCATCTGCTCTCTGACCCTTCCAACACGGTAGCAATCGAAATGCAGTTTATCAAGGGTCTCCAGCATCCTGGGATGAACATAATAACTCTGGAACCCCACATGGTTGTAATGGCGCACATAGTTGGGTTCTTCTGTCAGCATGCTTAAAAGAAAACTGTCCTTCTTCAGGGGAGAATCCGTGTTCAGGTCTATCAAAGCATCTATGCAAGTAGCTTCAATGAGTTGTTTCTTTTCCTTGTATACCTGGTATTGTGCAAAAGTCAGGTCATGACTTCCGCCCAGGATAACTACCGTTTTCCCGGCTTCTATCAATTCTTTTACCACATGCCTGAGTGCCGCATAGGTATCATGGAGGGTTGCCCCATTACGAATATTCCCCAGGTCGCCCATGCGTACTTCCGGATGCCAGTAATAGGAGGCGTACAAATGTTCCCTGATTTTGTCCGGGCCGTGATAAGACTGATCTTTAAAGCCAGCACCTCTTTCTTCCGGAACGCCAACAAACACGATGTCCAATAGTTCAAGATCCCCTAAGTCCGTCCCATCCAGTAGGGATATGTTACACCCGATCTGCCCATCCAGGAATCCCTGGTCATGGCTCAGTGCGTAAGTATCAACGGGAATCAGGAAATCTTGAAGGGACATATGTTTTAGATTACTTTGGGCAAAGATAGCGATCGGTCCATTATTCTTATCTTCGCTTTATGGAACAGGTGCTGCAACAAATTGAAACTTACAAAAAGGAAATTGACCAATGGGTCATCGATTCCCCTGAAAACCTGGAGACTTACAGGATTCGCTTCCTGGGAACAAAAGGGATTGTGAAGGGATTGTTCGGGGAAATGAAACAGATTCCTGTCGAAAACAAGAAGGCATTTGGGCAGGTACTGAACGATTTTAAACAAGTGGCGGAAGCCAAATACGAGCAATTTAAAGGGCTGGCTGATGCAGAGACTGCTCCCAGCAAAGGCATAGACTATACACTCCCTGGAAATGCTTTTTCCTTGGGCACTCGTCACCCCTTAAGCTTGGTTAGGAACAGGATTATTTCTATCTATCAGCGTTTGGGATTTTCTGTTGCAGAAGGCCCTGAAATTGAGGACGACTGGCATAACTTCAGTGCATTGAACATGCCGGAAAATCATCCGGCAAGGGATATGCAGGACACGTTCTATGTGCATACCAATCCGGATTGGGTACTCAGAACCCATACCTCTTCGGTGCAGGCCAGGGTAATGGAATCAACCCCCTTACCTATACGGATCATCTGTCCAGGAAGGGTGTATAGGAATGAAACCGTTTCTGCGCGGGCCAATTGCTTTTTCCATCAGGTAGAAGGACTGTATGTGGATGAAAATGTTTCCTTTGCTGACCTGAAACAAACCCTCTATTTCTTTGTAAAAGAAATGTTTGGAGAAGGGACTAAAGTCAGGTTCAGGCCATCCTACTTCCCCTTTACAGAACCCAGCGCAGAGATGGATATTAGCTGTACCGTATGCGGAGGGAAAGGCTGTTCCTTGTGCAAACACACCGGATGGGTGGAAATCCTGGGCTGTGGCATGGTCCATCCTCATCTCCTGGAAAACTTAGGCATAGACTCAAAAAAACATACAGGGTTTGCTTTTGGCATGGGTGTAGAGCGGATCTCACAGTTAAAATACGTGGTCAACGATTTACGCCTTTACGCCCAAAACGATCTGCGCTTTTTACAGCAATTTACCAGCGAGGTATAATATGGGTCCTACATGAGTGTGTATTCCATTATCGTTTGCGGAGCGGGTACCATGGGCAGCGGCATTGCCCAGGTGTCCGCTATGCACGGTCACCAAACCACCTTATTCGATCCTTTTCCGGGCGCCATTGAGAAAGCCAGGCGTAACATAGAGGGGGGCCTCCAAGGCTTAGTAGATAAGGGGAAAATGAGTCATCCCGACGCCCGGCAAACGCTCCAAAACCTGACATTCACGGACCAACTGGAGGCCTTGATGCCGGCCGACCTGGTTATAGAGGCCATCGTCGAACAGCTTCCTGCAAAAATTCAACTTTTTGCCTCCCTGGACTCCATCAGGAAACCTTCCACTATCTGGGCCTCCAATACGTCATCCCTATCGATCAACGCCCTTCAACATGCCCTTCCAGGCCCAGAAAGGATTGCTGGTATGCACTTCTTCAATCCGGCGGTCCTCATGCGCCTGGTAGAGGTCGTCTCGGGCCAGTTAACAGACCCATCTGTATTGGACACCCTGCGTGACCTTACCCTGCAATGGAAGAAAATTCCCGTCCTATGCAAAGACGCCCCTGGTTTTATTGTTAACCGGGTGGCAAGAGCCTATTACCTGGAGGCCCTTCATATACTGGAGGAAGGCTCCTGCACGATGGAATCCATAGACCATATAGCAGAAGCTTCCGGCTTTAAAATGGGGCCCTTCAGGCTCATGGATCTCATTGGCAATGACATAAACCTGGCGGTGAGCCAATCGCTGTATGAAGCCAGTGGATTTGCACCGCGGTTCCAGCCATCTTCCATTCAACTGGCCAAGGTTCAGGCTGGAGAATTGGGAAGAAAAACAGCAAAAGGTTACTATACTTATTCATAAAACCTCCAATAAACCACCCCATTATGGTATTTGTTACGGGCGGCACCGGGCTCATTGGCAGTTATCTGATAAAAGCATTGGTCCAAGCGGGTGTCCCTGTCCGGGCACTTTGCCGACACCCATACCAAGGAAATGTGCTCACGCCGGAGATCGCCGACCAAGTGCAATGGGTGGAGGGGGATATTCTGGACATTGTAGCCCTGGAGGAAGCCATGAATGGGGTGGAGCAGGTATACCATTGTGCTGCTGTCGTCAGCTTCAGCCCCGGAAAGGCAGAAGAGCTCTACAAAATCAATATTGAAGGCACTGCCAATGTAGTCAATACAGCGCTGGAAGCCGGTGTTCGCAAAATGGTACACGTTAGTTCCGTGGCTGCCCTGGGTAGGCTCCGGACAGACAGCATGATCGATGAAACCATGAGTTGGTCTGAGGAATCCGGCAACTCCGTATATGCCAAAAGCAAATACTATTCGGAAATGGAAGTATGGAGGGGCATGTCAGAAGGCCTGGAAACCGTCATCGTTAACCCCACCATTGTGCTTGGCGCAGGTGATTGGGAAAGGAGTTCCGCTGAACTGTTTAAAACGGCCTACGACGAGTTCGGCTGGTATTCAGAAGGCGTCAGCGGATTTGTGGACGTCCGGGATGTAGCCTCTGCCATGATTCGTTTGATGAACAGCGAAATACACGGGAAGCGTTTTATCCTAAATGCAGATAACTGGACCTATCAACAACTTTTTTCCGAAATGGCAAGGGGCTTTTCCAGGCGGATTCCTCACAAAAAAGTGACCCCCTTCCTGGCCGAAATGGTCTGGAGAATGGAAAAAATAAAGTCCATTTTTACAGGCAAGGACCCTATGGTCACTAAAGAAACAGCACGCACTGCCCAGACCATCAACCGCTTCGACAACCATAAAATAAAAGAAGCCCTGGAGGGCTTCTCATTTATTCCATTGGAAGAATCTATACGCTATCATTGCGACCAGCTAAAGGCCTACTACCAGCTTTCCTGACGGCCCCTATTTCTTTTCCAGCGCCTTTACTTTTTCCCATAATTCGGGGATACGTTTGAGCCATACCAACTGGCGCTTCTGTACAGAGGCTTCTTCAACAGGCGTCCCGAAGTAAATCTTGTCGGCTTTCAGGTCAGCAGGCACACCACTCTGAGCCAATACCACGGCATTGTTTCCGATCGTTAAGGTTTTGTTGACGCCTACCTGACCCCAGAGTGTTACGCCATCTCCTATAGTCGTAGCCCCGGCAATACCTACCTGGGCAGCAAACAAACAATTTTTACCCACCGTTACATCGTGACCTATATGGCAAAGGTTATCAATTTTGGATCCTCTTCCGATGACGGTATCACCGCTTACCCCCATGTCGATACAGCAATTACAGCCAATTTCCACGTCGGATTCAATGATTACGCGACCGCAGCTATCCATCTTCTTGAACCATACTTCCCTGGAGGCTTTTTTGTTGTAATAGAAAGCATCTCCGCCTATGTTTGCTCCGGCATGAATGACCACATTATTTCCTATCTGGCAATGATCATAAATCGTTACGTTAGGATGAATAATACAGTTTTCTCCTATGGTCACATGGTTTCCTACAAATACACCAGGCATGACGATCGTACCCTTTCCAATCTTCGCAGAATCACTGATTAGCTTATTGGATGGCTCAAAAGGACGAAAATGTCTTACCAAGGATAAATAAGCTTCAAAGGGTTCCTTCACGACCAACAAAGCCTTACCCTCCGGTATTTCCACGGGTTTATCGATGATGATAAACGATGCGGCAGAATGGACGCAGGTATCATAATATTTTGGGTGATCCACGAATGCCAGATCACCCGCTTCAACCTTATGTAATTCATTAATCCCTGTAGCAAAGCCTTGCGTATTGCCTAACAGATCTGCATGTATAAACGTGGAGATCCATTGAAGGGAGACTGGAGAAGGGAATTTCATAGTCCGCTGATTTTCGGCAAAGGTAACATGAGGGGCGTGCGCCTTATCCACAGCACCCAAAAAAATGTGAA
>CAJCIQ010000240.1 GCA_903970475.1 Beijerinckiaceae bacterium | reverse complement strand
CCACCGCCAAAACTACCGCCTCCAAATCCACCGAAGCCACCGCCTCCACCTCCGCCACTACTTCCGCCAAATCCACCACCGCCTCCGCCTCCAAATAGTCCTCCGGCCATACCTCCCAAAAAGAAGGGACCTCCCATATATCCACGACGGCTCATATATCCACCTCCAGGACCACCGCCACCCTTGGTCATAATCCAAATCGCCATGATGACGATGAAGATGATCAGTAAAGCAATGGCCCCACCCCCTCCGCCTTTTTTATGGTACCCGGCCGGGGCTTTATACTCTCCTTTAGAAGCCCGAATAATAGCATCTACCCCTTTGTCAATACCTTCAAAATAATTGTCGTTTCTAAAACTGGGAAGGATCTCGTTGTCGATAATGGCCAGGCAAGTGACGTCCGGAAGTGCTCCTTCCAAACCATACCCTGGTGCTATGTAACACTTATGGTCGTCTTTGGCAATGAGAAAAACAACTCCGTTATTGAATCCTTTGTTGCCTACTCCCCAATCACGGCCAAGCTTAGTTGCAAATTCATTCGGATCAGTGTCTCCGGTACTGGATATAATGACCACCGCGATTTGCACGCTGGTGCTATCGTCAAATGTGTTGAGTTTCCTTTCCAGTGAGGCTACCTGGTCCGGATTCAGTAATCCAATCAGGTCATTCACCTGCCTTTGTGGAGAAGGGCGGGAAGGAATATTCTGACTCCAACCGTTGGACACGGTTAGGGTCGCTAGTAACATTAAGAGTAAAAAACGCTTCATTTGCTCAACTTTGGCCTGTTATTTACCAAATACAATATCATCGGGTAATTCATTCTTTGCCCCATCAAGGTGAGGGAAAAACTTACTCAACATGGATCCAATCTCCCGAACAATGCCCGCGATTCCAGCTGCATAATTGTCCTTCTTGAAATGCCCAAGAATCGATTTTACCTGGGTCCGCCAATAATCATCTCCTACCTTGTCATGAATGCCCGAATCCCCCCAAATGGCCAACTGCTTATCCTTCAATGCAACATATAATAAGACGGCATTCCGCTGATGAGTGGCTTCCATGTGAAGTTTGGTAAAAATCTCATGAGCCCTGTCCACTGGGTTTACAAACCGGCAGCGGTTCTCGATAAATACACGTACTTCTCCACTACTGCTGTGTTCA
The DNA here is from genome assembly GCA_903970475.1 of Beijerinckiaceae bacterium. Lineage (GTDB taxonomy): Bacteria > Bacteroidota > Bacteroidia > Chitinophagales > Chitinophagaceae > Dinghuibacter. The sequence continues at coordinate 3,774 of CAJCIQ010000240.1, read as the reverse complement.
GCGCGGTGGATCTCTTCAAGTATGAGGGTCTTTTCCTCCTGGGAAAAGTATTCCTCTGGCTTTTTGCGGAAAAGGGGCATAAATAAAGGATCAGAATTTTACAGTCGGCGCCTTATCCGCTCCTGCATCAGCAGTAAATCCCTCCTTAGGATGGAAACCAAACATGCCGGCAAGGATATTCACGGGAAAAGAACGGACCTTAATATTGTAATCGGCTATCGCCAGGTTGAAGTCATTCCGGGATGTCTTAATCCGGTTCTCCGTCCCTTCGAGTTGAGCCTGTAAGCCCATAAACGCCTGATTGGTCTGGAGATTAGGATAATTTTCCGATATAGCCAGCAGTCTTCCCAATGCTGTAGACAATTGTCCCTGGGCCGCCTGGAACTGTTCCACTTTTTCAGGTGTCAGGTTATTAGGATCTACCGTAATAGAGGTAGCCTTTGCCCTGGCCTCTATCACATTGGTCAGCGTAGTCTGTTCGAAATTGGCCTCCCCTTTAACGGTGTTGACCAGATTAGGTATCAGGTCTGCCCTTCGCTGGTAATCGCTTTGAACGTTATTCCATTTATTCTTGACCACTTCATCCTGTTTTACCAGGCCGTTATAACCACCGCAGCCCATGAAAAATAAAATAGCCACGATACCCAGGACGATATACAACCCTAGATGTTTCATACAGTGAGTTTTAATTCATTAAATATACAAGATTTGCACCAACACATAAAAACAGCACGGGACCTGCCTGTTTGGCAGATCCCGTGGAATATTTTCACCAATTTGCTATTAAGCTTCTACAGCTGAGATGCCCGGAAGTACTTTCCCCTCGAAGAACTCAAGCAAAGCACCACCACCGGTAGACACATAGCTAACCTTATCGGCCAAACCGAACTGATTTACAGCCGCTACGGAGTCACCTCCACCTACCAGACTGAAAGCTCCCTCAGACGTGGCTTTAGCAACCATTTCAGCTATCGCTTTGGTACCTTGTTGGAATTTCTCCATTTCAAATACGCCCATAGGGCCATTCCAGAGAACCGTCTTGGATTCAAGGATAACCTTACTGAAAGCCGCGATACTGGCAGGCCCAATATCCAATCCCATCCAACCATCAGGAATTTGATCATTGCTAACCACCTGGGTATTAGCGTCAGCAGCAAACTTGTCTGCTATGACACTATCCTCCGGAAGTAAGAAAGATACCCCTTTGGCTTTGGCCTTAGCCAGAATGTCCAGAGCCAGATCCAGCTTATCCCCTTCACAGAGGCTGCTTCCAATCTGTTTACCCTGAGCCTTCAGGAAAGTATAGGCCATCCCACCACCAATGATGATGTTGTTGGCTTTTTCCAGCAGATTTTCAATGATCAGGATCTTGTCGCTCACCTTAGCACCACCCAATATAGCCGTGAAAGGCCTTTTCGTATCGTGCAATACCTTATTGGCATTGTTCACTTCCGCCTCCATAAGCAAACCAAACAACCGTTTATCCTTAGGGAAAAACCGGGCAATAACCGCCGTAGAGGCATGGGCCCTGTGAGCCGTACCAAATGCGTCGTTTACATATACATCACCCAGCTTGCTGAGTTTTTCCGCAAAACCGGGATCACCCTTTTCCTCTTCCTTATAGAAACGCAGGTTTTCCAACAACAACACTTCACCTGGCTTCAGATCAGCTGATGCTTTCTGAGCAGAATCACCTATGCAGTCATCAGCAAAGAGGACCTTCTTACCACCCAGTAATTGTTCCAGGTGAGGAATCAAATGCTTCAAAGAAAATTTTTCCTCGGGGCCTCCTTTGGGTCTGCCCAGGTGGGACATCAGAATCACACTGCCTCCGTCCTTCAATACCTTCTGTATAGTGGGAACAGCCGCTGTCATACGTGTATCATCCGTAATCTCAAAAGCGCTGTTTAAGGGCACATTGAAATCCACACGAATCAAAGCACGCTTGCCTGCAAAGTTATAATTGGAGAACTTAGACATAGGTTGCTTATTTAGAAATCAAACCAGCGAAGTATTTAACAGTGCGAACCAGCTGAGAAACATAGCTCATCTCGTTATCGTACCAGCTCACCACCTTCACCAGTTGTTTTTCACCGACGGTAACAACCTTGGTTTGAGTAGAATCAAACAAAGAACCGAAGTGCATACCAATAATATCAGAAGAAACAATCTCGTCTTCATTGTATCCGAAAGACTCGTTAGCTGCGGCCTTCATAGCCTCATTTACAGATTCAACGGAAGCCTTCTTAGCAACAACAGCAGTCAGTTCAGTCAAAGAACCCGTGATGACAGGAACACGTTGCGCACCACCGTCCAATTTACCTTTCAGTTCAGGCAGTACCAGACCAATGGCCTTAGCAGCACCGGTACTGTTGGGAACGATGTTAGCCGCAGCAGCCCTTGCCCTGCGCAGGTCTCCTTTAGGATGAGGAGCATCCAGCGTATTCTGGTCATTTGTATAAGCGTGAACGGTGGTCATACTGCCTACTTCAATAGAGAAGACATTATTCAACACCTGGGCCATAGGAGCCAGGCAGTTCGTCGTACAGCTTGCACAGGAAATAACGGTTTCGCTACCGTCCAGAATATTATGGTTAACATTGAAGACCACAGTTTTCATTTCTCCCGTAGCAGGGGCAGAAATCACTACCCTCTTGGCGCCTGCTTTAAGGTGTAACTCCGCTTTTTCCTTATCCGTGAAGAAACCCGTAGATTCGATCACAACGTCAACATCATGCTTACCCCAGGGAATCTGAGAAGGATCCTTCTGAGCGTAGATGCTGATTTCGTGTCCGGCTACAACGATAGCATTGTCGGTATGCTTTACGTCCACCCCAAAGCGACCATGGGCAGAATCGTATTTCAACAGATGCGCTAATACTTTAGGACTGGTAAGATCGTTAATCGCTACAACCTCTATGCCTTCCATATTATAAATCTGGCGGAAAACCAGGCGCCCAATTCTGCCGAAACCGTTGATAGCAACTTTAACTGTGCTCATTTTTTAAAAATTTAGTTATTGGATGAGAGAAACTTAAAGCTTTTCCGAATAATGCGATGCAAAGTTACGGCAATACCCAAGAATCTATTAGATATTTTTTAGTTTCTCTTCTGCCAGGCAGTTTCCTTTCCGGTGGCCCTAGCCTACGCTTTCCCAGGATTTCCTAGGATTTCCCAGGCCCTTGAAATTATTTTCATATTTATTTTGGAGGAATTGCTTAGGTGCCTATCTTTGCACTCCCAAATCGATAAACGGTTTGGTAATCAAAGGCCGCGTTGGTCAATCGGTTAAGACGCCTCCCTTTCACGGAGGAATGAGGGGTTCGACTCCCCTACGCGGTACAAATCCAAAGGCATGACTATCATGCCTTTTCGCTTTTTAAAAAACTACAGTGACCAAAACAGTGACCAAATTTTGGCAAGGTACGTCAACTGGAAGCAACCCAAACTCTACAAGGGAAAGCGCTGGTGGGTAGAGTATCAGTTCCGAATTCCCGAGGAGCTGCGGCACCGTTTTAATGGTGACAAATGGAAAGGATACCGCGTTTTTGAAGATATCAATCGCTACAAGTCTGACGAATATGCCGAGTTCCTGATAAAGGCAATCCGGTACGCCCTTGAACAAGGATTCAACGGATCAGGTTGAAAAGTTGGGGGATTTTAGAAAAAGTGGTCTCTTTGCGCTGAAGCAAAACGCATAGATCATTGGACGACACATTTAAGCAGTTGGTAGAATTGATGTTGCCAGAAGGAACGCTGGAATATTTCAATCTT
>CAJCIQ010000239.1 GCA_903970475.1 Beijerinckiaceae bacterium | reverse complement strand
TACGAGCCCTTAATACGAATTGAAAATTCAGAAGGCGGAGAGAGAGGGATTCGAACCCCCGGAGGTTTAACCCTCAACGGTTTTCAAGACCGCCGCAATCGACCGCTCTGCCATCTCTCCGGGCGCAAAATTAGGGTTCTGATTATATTGGCCAAAAAAAGATTGAAATTTATATAAGATATTAATATTCATATAGTTGCGAGAGAATGACAAAATTATCAGTACAGAGTTGGGTGAAAAGGGTGATTTTTTCCTACGTTTGTGTAAACGATTGCATAATTGAACATCCGAGCTACAATTGCAGATATTGCCAAGGTATTAAATGTAACACCGGCGACGGTTTCCAGGGCGCTGAATAATCATCCGGGCATAAGCCAGGAAACGAAAAAGGCGGTGAAGGAGGTGGCTGAAAAACTCCAGTATAAGCGAAACAAGATTGCTTCTTCTTTGCGTTCGGGGAGGTCGAATATGATTGGGGTAATTATCCCCAGTGCTGCGATCAACTTCTTCGGGGAGGTGGTACATGGCATAGAGGCAGCAGCGGGAGAACATGGCTACAGTGTGTTGTTGTATCAGTCCAATGAACTACCGGAGTTTGAAAAGAAGGGTATTGAAGCCCTTATCAGCGCGGGTGTGGATGGAATCCTGGCCTCTTTGGCTAAGGGAACAGAGGACTTCGGACATTATTTGAGCCTGGAGGAACATCAGATTCCGCTGGTGTTTTTTGATAGAGCCAATGATGCGCTGGGTATACCATCGGTGGTGGTGGATGATTTTACGGGCGCCTATAAGGCGACGGAGCATTTGATAGCGCAAGGTTATAAGAAGATAGCCCATATTTCCGGGCAACAACATTTGAGCATATTCCGGAACCGGCTGGAAGGTTATAAATCCGCTCTGCATAACGCGGATATAACGCCCGAAGAGGACTGGATTTTCAAGGGTAATGTGTCGATTGCCGCAGGAAGGGAAGCCGTAAAATATTTTTTGCAGTTGAATCATCGGCCTGACGCGATTTTCGCCGTCGAGGATTATACGGCATTAGGTGCTGTAAAGGAGTTGAAGGAGCAGTACATCCGCATTCCGGAGGACATGGGTATTGTCGGTTTTGCCAATGAGGACTTTGGAGCGCATATAACGCCATCCCTATCTACGATAGACCAGCAACCGGTTCAAATGGGTAAGGAGGCTTTCCGGCTCTTATACGATTTGATGGCTTCTAAGAGGGGAGACCTTACAGCGGTGAGGAACAGTAAGGTAATGCTGGAGCCCATCGCCTTTTTCAGACAATCTTCTTTAAGGAAATAAAGGCCGTATGAAGCAAAATCATTGGATCAAATGGGCTTTGCCACTTTGTATGGTCATCCAGAGCTGGCGTGTGGGTGAGAACCCTGGAGCACAGGCAGCCAGTCGGCTCAAAGCCGGAGGGGAGAATAATAAAGAAATGACGGTCGTGTCCCGTCCTGGTTTAGGGGTGACCAATACCAACTATAGCGGTAACCGTGCACCACTCCAACCTTTGAATTTTATTAAACTTCCGGTGGGCAGCATTCAACCAAAAGGATGGGTGCGCAAGTATCTGGAGCTGCAAAGGGATGGGCTCACTGGCCACCTGGGTGAAATCAGCGCTTGGTTGGAAAAGAAAAACAATGCCTGGTATAGTGGTAACGGTCAGGGTGATCATGGCTGGGAAGAGGCGCCTTATTGGTTGAAGGGGTATGGTGATCTGGCTTACCTGTTAAAGGATGAGTCGATGATTAAAATAACCAAAGACTGGTTGGAGAAAGTGTTTGAGAGCCAACAACCGGATGGGTATTTTGGGCCTGTGCCCAAACGCAAAGCCACAGAGACGCCTGATGTATGGCCGAATATGCTGATGCTTTGGACCATGCAGTCTTACTATGAATACAGCAAGGACACCAGGGTGATACCCTTCATGACAAAATATTTCAAATGGCAAATGGCCCTCCCTGATGCACAGTTGTTGAAAACGTATTGGGAAAACAGCAGGGGTGGGGATAATTTATACAGTGTTTATTGGCTATACAATCTCACGGGTGAATCCTGGTTGTTGGATCTGGCGGTGAAGATCCACCGCAATACGGCCAACTGGAGTCAGGACCAAAACCTTCCTAACTGGCATAATGTGAATGTGGCTCAGGGTTTTCGTGAGCCGGCAACCTACTTTATGCAAACGAAGGACTCCTTCTATCTCAAAGCTACTTACGATGACTTTTATTGGATGCGCCACCTCTATGGACAGGTACCTGGCGGTATGTATGGAGCCGATGAGAATGCGCGTCCTGGATATACGGATCCCCGTCAGGGTGTAGAGACTTGCGGGATGGTGGAACAAATGGCTTCTGATGAGCTATTGATGGGTATCACCGGAGACCCCATGTGGGCCGATAATTGTGAGGACGTAGCTTTCAATACTTATCCAGCCGCCGTGATGCCTGATTTTAAAGGATTGAGGTATCTAACGGCCCCGAATATGGTCCTGAGCGATACGATGAACCATAGCCCGGGTATTCAGAACGATGGCCCTTTCCTGGTCATGAATCCTTTCAGCAGCCGCTGCTGTCAGCACAACCATAGTCAGGGCTGGCCCTATTATGCGGAGCACCTATGGATGGCGACGCCGGATAATGGGCTGGCTGCCTTGTTGTATAGTGCTTCGGCTGTACATGCTAAGGTAGGCAATGGGGTTAGCGTGACTTGGGACGAGTCTACGCATTATCCTTTCGATACGACCATACGCATGGTCGTGAGTGCCATCAGTAAGCCTACCGGGTTTCCGTTGTACCTGAGGGTCCCTGCATGGTGTGCAAATCCGGAAGTAAAGGTGAACGGGAAGGTAGAAGCCGCATGTGCTGGTTCCCAAGGACAGTATATCTGCATCAACCGTACCTGGTCTGAGGGTGACGTGGTTGAACTCGTATTGCCCATGAAGATTTGGGTAAAAACATGGGTTGATAATAAGGGCAGCGTTAGCGTGAACTATGGCCCTTTGACCTTCTCTCTCAAAATAAAGGAGGACTACGAGAAAATGGATTCCAAGGCGGCGGCTATCAATGATTCCAAGTGGCAGGCTTCTGCGGATCCTTCCAAATGGCCGGCTTACGAAATCAAACCGGGGAGCGCCTGGAATTATGGGCTGATGAGGACAGCAGCCGACGGTAGCGCCGGTGTCCGGGGAGGGCTGGCGCCTACGGCTGCCGACTTTACCATTATACGCCGACCCTGGCCGAAAGACAATTATCCTTTTACGCAGGGCGCGGTTCCTATAAAACTCAAGACTAAAGGAAAGGAGATTCCCTCCTGGACCATAGATCAATACGGCCTTTGCGGGGTATTACCCCAGAGCCCGGTGCAGGTGACTACACCTCAGACGGAGCTCGTGCTGATTCCTATGGGGGCTGCCCGATTGCGGATTTCTGCCTTCCCCGTTGTGGATTCTGCTTGTGCTGTATGGTCAACCGACAAAGCAAATGCCTGGTATCAACATTGGGGTTGGTTAAGGGGCGGAAATTTTACGCCGTCTACTGCCGTCAATCAGTTGGAGATGTGGCAAACGGAAACCTTTGATACGGCTACGATTGATCGGGAGCTGGGTTATGCCCAGGGTGTTGGTTTCAATGCTATGCGGGTATTCCTGCATCACCTGGCCTGGCAGGAAGATCCACAGGGATTTAAAGACAGGGTACGCCAATATTTGGATATAGCCGGACGTAGGGGTATAGGTACCATTTTTGTACTGTTTGATGACTGCTGGAGTCCGACCTATCATGCGGGTACGCAACCTGAACCCAGAACCGGAATCCATAACTCCGGATGGGTGCAGGATCCGGGATACCTGGTGCATCAGGATTCGGCTGAGGTGTATCCCTTACTTGAAACATATGTAAAAGACATGCTGACTGCTTTTGGCAAGGATCAGCGTATTGTGTTATGGGATTTATATAACGAGCCCGGAGGCGGTAACCATGGAGACAGTAGCCTTGCGCTGTTGAGCCATGCCTTTACCTGGGGCCGGGAGGTTAATCCTGATCAACCTTTGAGCGCAGGGGTCTGGGACGCAGGTCTGGTTAAGTTGGGTCAATTCCAGTTGAATAATTCGGATGTGATTACCTATCATAATTATGGAAGCCCTGAGAGCCAGCAGCAGGAAATCGATAGCCTGAAGGCCTATGGACGCCCGGTTTTATGTACGGAATATATGGCGCGTACCAGGGGTAGCCGGTTTACCAATATTATGCCGGTACTCAAGAAAAACAAGGTAGCTGCCATCAACTGGGGCCTGGTATCCGGGAGGACCAATACCATTTATGCCTGGGACAAGCCCATGCCCGATGGGGGCGAACCTCCGGTATGGTTTCACGATGTGTTCCGCAAGGATGGCACACCATTCAGCCAGGAAGAAGTTAATTTAATAAAGTCCCTGACGGGGCAATAAATATGGATATGAAAGAATCAACAGATCACGCAAAAGTGATTGTAGCAAGATCTCCGGGCAGGATCAACCTGATTGGGGAACACACGGATTACAACAATGGGTATGTATTGCCGGCGGCCATCGATAAGGCGGCCTATGTGGCATTTAAAAAAAGACAGGACGATAAGATTATCCTTACCTCCAGGGATTTTAAGGAAACCCATGAAACCATCCTGGATAAGGTAGAACGCTCTGAAAAGGGCTGGCCCAATTATTTATTGGGGGTAGTGGATCAGTTGCTCAAGGCGGGTGTGGCGCTCACAGGCTTTGAGGTCGAACTATGGGGAGATGTGCCTGCCGGTGCAGGATTGTCCTCTTCGGCGGCTGTAGAGTGTGCCATGTTGCTTGCCCTTAATGAAGCCTATCATTTGGATATGGACCGTATGAAAATGGCCCAGACAGCTCAAAGTGCGGAACATGCTTTTGCGGGAGTGAAAGTGGGGATCATGGATCCGTTTGCCAGCTTGTTCGGTAAGGAGGGGCATGTGATGCGCCTGGACTGCCGTTCCCTGGATTTTGTCTATGTCCCTTTCCATACGGAAGGCTATAAATTGGTGCTCTGCGATTCTGGTGTACATCATTCACTGGCTAGCTCTGAATATAATGTACGTCGCCAGCAATGCGAAGCAGGGGTGGCCATGGTGGCGGCCCACAGGCCTGAAGTGCATAGTCTCAGGGATGCGACCTTACCCATGTTGGAGGCTTATGTGGCGCCCAAGGATGACCTGGTATTTCGGCGCTGCAAATACGTAGTGGAAGAAAACGCAAGACTGATCGAAGCCTGCAACAACCTTGAAGATGGGGACTTGATTGGATTTGGGAAGCGACTCTACCAAACGCACGAAGGACTTAGCCATTTGTATGAAGTGAGCTGTCCGGAATTGGATTTTCTGGTAGAAGAGGCGCGTAAGCATCCGGAAGCCGTATTGGGTAGCCGTATGATGGGTGGTGGTTTTGGCGGTTGCACCCTGTCCCTGGTCAAAGAAGGGGCTGTTGAATCCTGGAGTGCAGCCATGAAAGTGGCTTATCAAAAAGACTTGGGTAAGGAATTAAAAATATACGTAGCCAATATTGGTAACGGAGGAAATATTCAACACTGACTTCATGGGCGCTATTGATTTTGCAGAAGATCCGCATAAGCGGTTTAATCCTTTGACTGGGGAATGGGTATTGGTGTCTCCTCACCGGATGAAAAGGCCTTGGCAGGGCAAGGTGGAAGCGCCGGCTTTGACCAACCGACCGGCCCATGATCCAACCTGTTACCTATGTCCTGGCAATAAAAGGGCGGATGGGGAGACAAACCCGGACTATCCATCTTGTTATGCCTTTACCAATGACTACGCTGCTTTGCTGCCCAATACGCCGGATGGAGATGTCAACGAAGGTGGATTGCTGGTGGCCAAGAGTCAGCGGGGTACGAGCAGAGTCATTTGTTTTTCCCCAAGACATGATTTAACCCTTCCCGAAATGGAAGCGGATGATATTTTAAAAGTGGTACAGCTATGGGCAAAAGAATTCCATGACCTGGCTGCTAATCCCGACCTTCGGTATATCCAGATTTTTGAGAATAAGGGTGAGGTCATGGGGTGCAGTAATCCCCATCCTCATGGACAGATTTGGGCGTTGAATGACGTGCCGGCGGAGTTGGAAAAGGAGACGGTGCGCCAGAAAGCTTACTTTGAGCAGCATGGACGTAGTTTGCTGGCGGATTACCTGGCACTGGAAAGCAGGCAGCGGGTGACCGTTACCGAGGCTGGCGCCATAGTAGATACCGAAGCTGACGCGACAGTGGAATCCAAGGCCGACGCTTCTGAAAACGGCTCGCGGAGCGCCCGCATCGTCGTGGAAAACGAGCACTTTGTAGCGCTGGTGCCCTTCTGGGCAGTATGGCCCTTTGAAACGATG
>CAJCIQ010000238.1 GCA_903970475.1 Beijerinckiaceae bacterium | reverse complement strand
TATGTCCAATCCGGAAGCAGCAATTTGACCAGCAGAAGGAATTCCCGGTAGGTGTTTGTATTTATGCACATAGGCGGCCAACTGATATAAAGGCATGCGCTGGTAAGTGCTGTCAAATACAAAGTCAGACCATCCTGTCTGAGTAATATTGAGTACCTGGGCGGTAATGGTGCCTTCCATGGCAAGTAGCGACTGGGGATTGACCGTACCAATGCCCACATTACCAGCCCAATTGATGGCCATTCTCACTTTACCACCAGTGATAAATTTTTGGCCTCCATAAGCGCTGAATAAGGAAACAGGGCCTGCGACGGACCAGTTATCCATGCTCCAGACCAGACCATAATTGGGCTCGGTGAGACCATCAACAGAATACTCGTCTGTGTAATTGATCGCAATGGAGCTGGCCTGAACTTGTGAAGTAAAGATGGGTCCCGTTACGGTAAGGCTATTAGGTAGGGTATTGCTACCTATAACTACATTACCGGTACTCCCAATCGTGTTGGGTCCACTGCCTGTTTGACAAAAAGCAACCTTAGCTAGTAATAAAGGAAATACAAATAAAATTAGAAGAGGATAAGCAGATAGCTTCACGTGAGTTATGGTTTAGAACGATCCCCAAGTAAGTTATATAATCCAAGTAAATTTTCAATGTTAATTTTAGTTTAAGTAGCACTCCAGAATATCAGCATACCTTCATCCACCCACCCCGGAGTTCTCCTCCAGATAATCAGAAGGACACTTACCGATAATCCGTTTGAACACCCGGTTAAAAGTGATGGCGTTGTTGAAACCGGTGGCATATGCCACGGAAGCAATGTTGTGGTAATCCCGGCTGAGGATGCGTTTGCAAGCTTCCCGCACCCGGATCTCATTGAGGAAGGAAAAGTAGGTCTTGCGCGTATGTTTCTTAAAGTACTTGCAAAAAGCCGGAATGGTTAGGCAGGCTATAGAAGCAACTTCCGATAAGGAGATATCCTCCGTAAAATGGGTGAGGGTATATTGGTAGATGGCTTCCAAGCGAAGACCTGCCGAAGGTGCTGTATGTAAAGATCCGCCAAGTATGGGTTCCATTTCTGTTCTGTGTACGGAGAGGTATTGCAAAAGGTGCAATAGGTGCAGAAGCCTTTCCAGGTCGGTGCCCGACTTAATGCAACCTATACGTTCCAGTATCTGGGGATGTTCGGGGGTCGAGAGTTTGAGCCCCATGGGTATCATATCGAGGAAGGTTCCCAGGTATTGAAATTCCAGCAGGTGTTTGGATGCAGCCTGTATTTTAGGCGTATGGAAAAAAATATGGATGGCGTGAAAATGGGGAGGGTCGGATTTAAAGTAATGAGATTCACCTCCCCCTACAACAAATAAGTCTCCGTCACCAAAGGGATGGGTGGTATTGCCCATGCAGAAGGTGCCATTTCCCTCAAGGATAAGGGTAATCTGTGTTGCCTCATGGTGGTGGGCAACCCTGTAGGCAGTAGGCAGCCTGTCTTCCTGAATGACAACGGTGTGTTCACTGGTTACTGGCAGAATGAAACGAATACTTTTCATTAAAGAACGTTTTGGCTGGCAGACGCCAGACAGGCATACCCGCGGAGCAGGCCACCATGTCGGGCAAGCATCTCTATAAATGTACCTTAAGGATTCCTTTTGTCATAGCGCAACCGGTTGCGCAAGTTATCCCCTATCAACTGGACAATTGCAGATTAAGGTTGGACAATGAGGATTTAAGGTCAGTAAAGCGCCTGAAATACTTTTCGGGCAAATAGCTCAAACATGAAAAAAACCCTTTCCTACATTTCGATTGTAGCCATTATCCTTGCCGGCTGTAGCAAATCCAGCCTCCAAAAAGGCACCAGCACTACTGCCACTACGCAGAGCCAATCTGGTATGGTTATGACGCCCTTTGGTCAGGTACCTGCTTCCCAGGTTCACCTCGTAGAACCAGGCACTGAGATCACGGTGCTTAATGGGCGAATTACCAAAATCAACTCCCAAAGCAAAGCGGTGGTAGCAGATTACGGCGCCTTCGATCCTAACATGAAGGCTCAATTGCATGCCCGACCAATTCAGGGTCTAAAAACCAATCAACCCAATCTAACGCCCAGCGAGCCTGTAGGTAATGGTTACCTTACCTATTACACCATTCCTTCAGGTACCACGGTAAGTTCTTTCTCTACTACCTGGACAGTGCCCAATAATCCAACCAACGTCGATACGCCCAGCTACCAGACCTATTTTATCTGGAATGGCATGGAAAGCGGAGATGGTAACACGTTTATGCAACCTGTACTGGAATGGGGTAATATCAACGGAGCCCGCTACGACATTGCTAACTGGGGAGCCTTGAACAACAATTACTTCCATGGCACTGCCATTGACGTAAATCCGGGCACCACCCTTACTGGTGTGATGACCCTGACCAAATCCAAAACCAATTCTTACACCTATTCCATCGCATTCACCGGATATCCTTCTGCCACTTATACCGAAACCTATAAGGAGCCGGCCAACACCCTTTATGAATGCTTTGAAACCTATAACAGTAATTACATCTATTGGCCCAACAGCAACGACGTGACCATGGGCACGAATGTGTTGATCCTGAAAGGCCAAAGTGGCAACCAAGCCATTGACTGGACGATTGACAGCGATGGCGCGGCCTATACCCCTTCTGGTTTGAACACGTTGGTGTTTGACAACAATACGACCAGCAACTACGTGAATTTCTACTTCCAATAAGCCATTAAATTATTCATCTAAAAACAATATCATGTTGAAACAAAAACATTTGCTGGTCATTTATTCCGCAGGAATATTATCGATGGGCATTTTTTCCGGTTGTCAGAAACAAAGCGCGTTGACACCAAAGGCATCCACCACCAATGATGTCAATCAAACTTCTGCATACGTATCTACTCCTTTTGGCAGGGTGCTTTCTTCCAAGGTGCACCTGGTAGAAAGTGGTACGGAGATTACGGTCATTAACGGAAATCTTAAAAAAATCAATTCATCCACCGGAGCGGAAATGGAAGATTACGGTGCGGCTACGCCTGCGCCAGGTGTAAGGAATAACCCCTTCACGACATCGTCCACCCAACACCTGTCCACCGAAAGTATCGTGCCCGCCGGCGGGGGTGGTACCGTAGGCAATGGTTATTACGTGTATGGGAATCTTCCATCAGGCGAGGACATTAACTCCTTTTCCACCTCCTGGATTGTTCCTTCAGCCCCCGTGGCCGGCGCTGATTCTACCTTGTTCTTGTGGAATGGAGCCGACAATCAGGACGGCAATACATTCATGCAGCCTGTACTCGGCTGGAATGACGGTAACGGTCAGTTTTGGTTTATTCAAAACTGGGGTTATGCCAACGGGAATTATTTCCATTCCAATTACATTCAGGTGGCTACCGGCACCACCGTTACAGGCGTGATGACGCAGGCTTCGGCTAAAAACGGTAAATACAAATACAATATAACCTTTGCCGGATATCCCTCTATCAATTACACGCAGTCCTATCCCGAGCCGGCCAACCAGGTCATTGAGTGCTGGGAAGCTTATGTAAATAACTACATTTATTTCCCCCCCAATCAGTACGTGGCCATGCAAGATATGAACCTGCAATATGTGGGTAGTGGGACGACCAATCAGCCCATTACCTGGGTACAGACCAGCGATGGAGCCATCGCTACCCCATCTGGAAAAAATACGGTCATTCAGAATAATGGAACCACGAACTCCATTGTGGATTTTTATTTCCAATAATCACCCTTTAGGCTGGCTCAACAGGGTTTGAGCCAGCCTTCCTTCAAATGGACTGATTTTAGGTATTTCTACCTATGCGAACAGGTGTAACCCTCCTTGTGCAGGAATGGCTATTGCGTACCTTTTGTAGCGCTAGCCATCCTAAACCTAGTTTGTTATGCCCCATACGCTACCTCAGGACTATATTGAACTACCTGGCAGTGAGCGCCATCCCATAAAAGGCGCTAAAATAATCGGGCCAGCCGATGAGTCGGAAACTTTTCAGGTTATCCTCATTTTAAGACGACGCACCGATGGGCCAGCCATCCCAGACTTCGACCACTATGCAAAAACACCTCCGGGAAAACGAAACGTCCTCAGTCCGGAGGTATTCGCCGATGAATACGGGGCCCATCCCAATGAGATCAAAAGGATCGTCCAGTTCCTGGAAAATGCGGGTCTGACTATAGTTGAAACGCATGCCGGAAGAAGAAGCATCAAAGCATCCGGAACGGTGACTCAAATGAGCAACGCTTTTGCAGTGAGGTTACACACATATGAATACACCCTAACAAAAACATTTAAAAAACAAACTTTTCCCTTCAAAGCCACGCACAGGGGAATGGAAGGTTTTATACACGTACCCAGCGAACTGGTTCCTTTGATCATCGGTGTTTTTGGACTGGATAACCGGAAGGTGGGCCGACGTGCCGGACTGCCTGCGGACGATTTTAATTTCAACCCCATATCGATTAACCAAATAAAGCAATTGTACAATTTCCCCAGTCCTGGTCCATCCATTCAGCAACAGACCATTGGGATCATTGCCCCTTTTGGTGAAAACGGAGGCTACCTTCGCAGCGATCTGGATCTGTACTTCAATTCCCTTGGACTTACCACGCCGGCCAATATTTATTCCGTAAGCATTGACTATACGCAGAACACTTCCTTTGCTGTACCGACGGCTGCTCCCACCCCTTCAGGAAGCAATACATTGACATTCGCTTCTACAAACAACATTGCCTTTTTCGTTGGGTCCATGGGAATTTTATCCGTAGGTGTAAATACCTACCCATTTGCTATAACAGAAATCAATTCCCAAACAACCATCACTGTGGTGATCTATTATGAGGACGACTTTGAAGAGACCATTCCCGCCGGTACCATGGTTTATTTCAATCTGGATTATGAGACCACCCAGGATATCTGCATAGCAGCTAGCGCCTCCGGGGGAGCCAATATTGCCGTTTATTATTCAGACAATACAGAATGGGGGTGGATAGATCTGATTGGCAGGGCGATACAGCCTAGTGATTTTGATTTACCCCTATGGATGCCTCCCCCTTCTATATTAACAACGAGTTGGATGTTAGCCATTGGAGACGATACCAGTGCACTTTACTATAGTAATGACCAGTGGAATACCGGCGTCACTTCAGGCACGATTACTGCCCTGGACATGATATTTCAGGACGCTGCCATACATGGAATTACGGTATGTGCAGCAACGGGTGACTATGGCTCAAATAGTCAAATGGATGATCATTTTGCCCACGTGAGTTTTCCGGCAAGTGATCCCTGGATACTTTCTGTTGGAGGCACGACTATGGGTAAATACCAGCCTTTGTATCCAAGAGAAAGGCCAAAGTGGATTGAATACGTTTGGAATGATACAGGCGCGACCGGAGGAGGCATAAGCGATTATTTTCCTGTCCCCTCTTACCAGCAATTTGCAGAAATACCGGAGAACATAAATTTTACCCACGACCTAAGCTCAGGATTTAATGAAACAGGTCGTGGGGTACCAGATGTAGCCGCAAATGCCAGCCCGGAAAGTGGTTATCCCATTTTCGTAGGCGGTCAACCTTTTGTGGCCAACGGCACCAGCTCCTCCACTCCGCTCTGGGCCTCCCTGATAGCTATCCTTAATTCCAATTTGGGCGTTAATCTGGGATTCATCAATCCTATCTTCTATGGGTTGGGAAATGCTTGTTTTAACCCCATAAATCCGCTCTGGAGGGATCCCGACATTTCTTACCTAGCCGATTGTCCTGCCAATAATGGTTATGCTGGGATTTACGGTTATCCGGCCAATGCAGGATGGGATGCTTGCACCGGTTTAGGCAGTCCAAATGGAAATACCTTGCTGACCTACCTTAAAATGATGACTCAGCCCGATGTATACGTATTAGGTGGTTACCAGAGTCCCAGTCTCCTGATCATTGACCCCGATTCTTCCCCCGCCAATCAACCCGTTCCTATTGGAACCTTTGCCGTCGGCGGTTCGGATACGCAGCTAAAGCCAGGTATTGCTTATGGGCTTGGGGCCGTAGTGAATAATGACTCCCCCATTCTCGCCAGTAATATAGAGATTCGTTTCTGGGGCTTACCAAATGGGGAGGCCAAGGATGGATATATGATTGGAACGCCTCAGATCCTTACCATTCCCGCCTCCAGTTCGATAACCGTTTACGCATCGGCCCCGTTGGTCAGTGCACCGGACTTCCATCATCTAGGCGTAGCAGTCAGCATATTCAGTCCAACGACGGGTTGTATGACCCAGGCATTGGATAGCACGGAAATTCCAGATCCGGGCCAGGAGGGGTCACACAGTTGTGCTGCATTCAGAAACACAGACTCATTTTATATTCCTCAGTTTCCCTGGCGCTTCAGCTACTCCTTACCTTTTAGTCTTGATAAAGAATACACTGGCAAACCGCTAATCGTGCAAATCCAATCTACCCATATTCCTTGTAATTGGAAACAATTGGCCAGCGTTTCAGAAATAACGGATGTTCTAAAATCGGTTGGCGTGGAAAATAAATTCCCTTTGTACTTACTACCTCAGATCAATAAAAATTTCCAGAACATTGACCTTGGCATGGATCTCGGGATGACAGGTGGAGGTTGGGTAGAAAAAACAGATCTAAACTATTGGAGGGTCATTCCTGTTGGGGATGCGCATTCATCCCTTACGATAAGCGGTGATATTCCGGCCTATGCTAAAACAGGGGATATGATCGTCATGAAGCTATCTACCCAGTATCCGGAAACCACGACAAGAAAGGCTAGAACTATAGATTTCTACGTATATATCCATGTAGGGGCCGGTCCCCAGAAGTGAGCCCCGGAGCCTACTTCACCCAAAAGCTTTTCTCCGCCCTGATGTCTTCTGAAGCGCTTCCCACCATGACCTTAAACTCACCGGGTTCCACCACGTGTTTCATCTGGCGGTTCCAGACGGCTAAGGCTTCGGACCCTAAACGAAAGTGAACCGTCTGGCTTTGGCCAGGGTCTAGTTCCACCCTGGCAAATCCTTTCAGGGCTTTGACGGGGGTGGTTACGCTTGAATATACATCGCGTATATAACACTGGGCTACTTCTGCCCCTTCGCGGGTCCCCGTATTGGTGATGGTCACGGCCACATCTACGGCGCCATTAACCTCAATGGAGTCGGCAGAAAAGGACAGTTCTGAATAAGAGAATGTCGTATAGCTTAGTCCCGTACCAAAAGGAAACAAAGGGCTGGATTGTTCATCCACATACCGATGCCAGGAACTGGGTTTATGGTCATAATAAAAAGGTAATTGACCCACAGAACGGGGAAATGTCATGGGCAGCTTTCCGGATGGATTAGTGCGGCCTAATAGTACATCAGCGATGGCCAGTCCTCCTTTTTCACCGCCGAACCAGGATTCGACTATGGCGGGTATGTGTTTGGCAACCCAATTGACACTAAGGGGCCTTCCATTAAAGAGTACCACAGCTATAGGTTTACCGGTGGCCTGTAAGGCCTGGATTAATGCAAGCGCCTCGGGGCTTAGGTTGAGTTCTGTCCGGTCTTTGCCTTCTCCAACCTCGCGTGGCTCTTCCCCCAACACGACCACACCGACGTCAGAATTATTAAGCAGTGCAACAGCTCGTTGTACCAAGGCTGTAGCGCTATCCGCATTTTGGGCCTGAGCTGTTTTATAAGCGGGAGTGGCCCTAACTGAATCAGGGATGAGGGCATCCTGGAAAGAACCTTCTTCACCAGGGTCGTAGCCTTTTTCGTAAGCCAATCGCGGCCCTTGGCCCGATTGCGCCGATACGCCTGATGCCTGCCCTTGACCCGATTGCGCCGACGCGCCCAACCGCTGGCACAGCGCATCCCAAATGGAAATACCCTCGGCAGAAGGGTTGGAATAACCGCCTACATAGGTGCTTTTAGCCAGGGGGCCAATGACGGCAATGGATTGTTTGGAGGCATCCAGGGGCAACACGGCCCCATCGTTTTTTAAGAGCACGATGCCTTCAGCAGCCGCTTTTAAAGCTAGGTCCTGGCTAGCCTGCGTATGAAATACCCTATCCACCAAAGTGGTATCCGTATAAGGATGATCAAACAAGCCCAACTTATATTTAACACGTAGTACGTCTCCGGTAGCCCTATCCAGGTCCGCCATGGACAACTGTTTGCGGGCCAAAGCCTCTTTAACGGCCGTCACCAGGGTCTCATGGCCGAAATCATAAAACTGCATGTCGAGCCCTGCATGAATGGCCTGAGCCAAGGCGTCGGCGGTATCCCTGGCCACCCCATGATCTGTCAGGGTCATCTTGATGGCGCCCAGGTCACTCAAAATAAATCCTTGGAATCCCCATTCTTTGCGGAGCACATCGGTCAATACCCATTGATTGTCCACACAGGGTATCCCATCTATTTCACTGTAGGCGGCCATGATACCCAAGGCGCCACCCGCTTCCACTGCTTTTTGGAATGGATATAAGAAGTCCGTACGATTCTCCCTTTCCCCTATATTGACCGGAGAAGTATTGCTTCCTCCTTCGGGGATACCATGCGTGGCAAAGTGTTTGGGTTCTGAAATCACCGCATCTGGCCTGGAAACGTCTCCGGCCTGCAAGCCTTCAACCATGGCCACTCCACTAGCGGCATCCAGGAAAGGATCTTCTCCATAGGTCTCCTCTGCCCTCCCCCAACGGGGGTCCCTGGCCAGACACAATACGGGGCCAAGGATCATATCTACACCATGAGCCCTGGTTTCGGTTCCGATCACCCTACCTACCTGACGCACCAGGGCGGTATCCCAGGCGCTGGCCAGTTGAAGGGGGATGGGAAACTCGGTGCTGCCCTTACCGGAATAACCATGCAACCCTTCTTCTATAAAGAGTATGGGTATGCCCAAACGGGTTTGCGTAATGGCGTAATGTTGTATCTGATTGGTCAAGGCCGCACTTAAGGGATAGAAGTCATGAATGGAACCTATACCATGGGTGCCTATGGATTGGTTGACCTTACCTGCATCGTATCCATTAGATTTTGATTCGTGCCCGTCCATATCGGCCACTTCCCGGCCCCAGAACATGTCCAATTGACGGATCTTTTCTTCCACGGTCATTCGACTAAGCAAGTCGGCGACGCGACGGTTAATCGGCAGCGCCGCATTTTTATATGGAGGCGCTTCCGAGCCGCGAAGCGCGCCGGAGACGCGCCGGTTGCCGTTGCTGCCAGAGACGCGATGGTTGCCAGTGGTGGTCTGGTTACCAGGGCCGGGCACCTGCTGGGCCGCTGTAGTCAATGAGATTCCACAAAAGCCCATGAATACCAAATGCCGAAAAGATCTATGCATCGAATAAAAAATTAAATTTATTTCCCCGTCCCCCAATTTTTATTAGGCTGAGGGCCCATTTCCAACTCCAGCCGTCCGCCGCTCACCAGATCCTGATAGGTAAACCAAGGCTTATCCAGCTTTTTCCCATTGAGGGTGGCGGATTGAATGTACTTATTGACAACAGAGGCGTGATGGGCAAGGAGGGAAAATGTTTTTCCATTATCCAAATGAATGAATATTTTGGAAAAAATGGGGCTACCAATAGTATAGGCTTCCCTACCTGGGGTAACGGGATAAAATCCCATGGAAGAAAACACAACAAAAGCGCTCATGCCCCCTCCGTCTTCATCACCAGGTATACCGAATACATTGTCCTTAAACCATACGTCGAGTAAGAAACGGATGCGCTCCTGGGTCTTCCAGGGAGAAGCAGTGAAGTTATAGAGGTAGGGAATCACAAACCCAGGCTCGTTGCCCATGGAGTGCTGTCCGGTTATGCCGGTGTTGTCGGGGAACTTGGCCCAAAAAGCATATTTTGCCCTTCCAAGATCAGCCCTGAAGAGCTGGTCTAACCTATGTTCAAAGGGGCCAGGGCCACCCATTAGTCCAATGAGGCCGGGAATATCCTCCTGGACCTGCCACATATAGGTCCAACCGTTGTTCTCATCAAAATAGTCCCTGCCTCCCATGCCGCCGTCCCAGGCCGGATCTATATTGATCCAATTGCCCTGGGCGTCCTTGGGCATGAAGAATTGCTTATCCTTATCCCAAAGGTTGCGGTAATTCTGGCTCCTGGTAGCGAAGAGGGCCTGATCACCTGATTTACCTAATTCTCCTGCCATTTCAGATAGGGCCCAGTCGTCATAACTGGCGCCCAGTGTAACGGCTACGGCCTGGCGGTGTTCAAACTCGTCTACTGCGGGCACCGTTTCTTTTTCTCCGGGATGCAAAGCTGGAAAGTAACCATGGGTATAATAGAAAGAATCTAAAGAAGTCGAAGGACCATTCTTCCAGGGAAGCAATGTGGCCTGAAGGGCGTTTTTGCGCATGCCCTCATAGGCTTTGGCCACATCCCAATTCCTTAATCCTTTTCTATAAGCATCCAGGAATATGACACTGGAGTGAAAGCCGTTCATGCAGGGGTTGTCTCCAAACAATAAAGGGAATGTGGGCATCCAACCGCTCTGGTCATACATGCGTACATACGACTGAAGCATGTCTTGCTCTAAGGCAGGATGCAGCAACATACGCAAGGGATGCAGGGCCAGGTAGGTATCCCAGGACCAGTCATCTACATAAAATGGTCTGGCATCCTGATGGATATGCCCATCGTAGCCACTATAATATTGTCCATCTTCTGAGATATTGACCATGCGCTCGTGGCAACGGTACAAGGCGGTATAGAAGGACCGGCGCTGCGCTTCTGTACCTCCTTCTACCTGAATCTGACCAACAATCTTCTGCCAGGCGGCTTTGCCTGCTGAGGCCAGGTCATCGAAGCCCCTAATGTGTTCACGGGACTGACCGTTCACCCGGATATAGGCGCCGGCAAACTCGGTATCATAGTTCTTTTTGGCTTGTGCGGCGCTGATATAACTGATCCCGTAACCAAATTCTACCGCTGTTGTTCCCTTCGGGAATGCAACATATGCCTTGGAATGGGCGTCAGTTGCCATTCCGGACGTTCCATTTTGATTAAACCGCCCGTACATGTAAACCTTTATACTGTCATGGTAAGTTTCCACACCAGTGACCTCATAGCTGGTAGGAAATTGCCACTCAGAAAAACCTTCATTGTATACGTTGAACAGTAAAGAAGCATGTTCGGCAGCAGCTGGAAAATGGATCCGGTAGCAGCCTACTTTCTTTCCTGCGGTAAATTCCAGTTTGATGTCATCATCCAGCAAGTTGGTTGAGTAATACCAGGGCCGGTTGATTTCCAGGTTATGATCATAGGCCTGCAATTCATCCCAGGCGGCTGGGGTCAGCTCACGGGTTGATGGTTTGAGGGAAAAAACTTCTCCCATCCTATGGGAAACAATGGTCAGTGGAAAAGAAGCGATCTGATCATCGAGATAATCCTTGCGCTCCGGGGTAAAGCGAATGGACTGATAAGGCAGTTGGACTGTGGGGCGGGTAGGCTCCAGTAACCAGCCCACATTGCCTATGGTCGGATCTATATAATCCAGGGCGGATTTGGAAGCAGGAACAGCGTCCGGGCCAGGTCGCGCCTGAGCCGCCGCTTCGCCGGGCGCCGCCGTGAAGACCGCCACCATTATCGTCCAAAAGGTAAGGATACACCCAAAGCAAGTCCATTTAGCGAATTGTTGCTGCATTGCTCATTATTTTTCTTATAGTTGGGTTACCTGCGATGGGGCATGGTCATCGTCAAGGGTTGTTCCCGCTTAAGCATAGACGCGGCCTGCCCCGTCAACCAAAGATACAGGTCCGAGGGAACACCCTCCTCCATATGCAGGAAGGATACACCAGCGGTATCGACCGGAGGATTTGTGCTGAGTTTAAAAATGGCGGTTCCTTCATTGACCTCATCAAACATCGCCACATAAATCATGGTGGCTCCACAGCGGATAGCCGTGGATAGTTGCTGCCAGTAAAAGCGACCTTCCTGTCGGGGAATGGATGCCACGGGCTTGACGTCATCGGGAAAAGCAAAGCGGCTCAGGTTATGCCAACTGAAACCAGGGCAGACGCAGGGAACATATTCCAGGTGGTTTTCGGCACACCATTGTATGTCAGCTAGTAGCTGGTCCCTGTATCGGTCCATATCGTTGTGCAACAGGGGGGAAAAACGCTGGACCATCCAGGGCAGGATGATATCCGCCTGACGGATCAGCGTATGCAAATAGGGGTCATGAATGCAATCGGCGTCTAAGG
Organism: Beijerinckiaceae bacterium; assembly: GCA_903970475.1. Classification (GTDB taxonomy): domain Bacteria; phylum Bacteroidota; class Bacteroidia; order Chitinophagales; family Chitinophagaceae; genus Dinghuibacter. The sequence goes on along the minus strand of CAJCIQ010000238.1, from coordinate 20,680 downwards.
TGCGCCAGGCGGTGGGTACGCCCAGCATAATCGTACAATGGCCATATACGGGGTCATTTTTGAGAAAATCCATGAACCTTTCCAAACCTATGTTCCGGATGTCGTAGGGGCGGTCCGGGAAACCCACTCCCCAGATAACCACAACCGGTTTGCCATTTTCATGCAAATAGGTATTTTGCCCGGCCTGACGGGTAACCCGTAAGCTATCCACCATATACTTCCAGTCTTCGATCAGGGCAGAGCAGTCCTCTCCCTGAGCAGCTAGTCCGCTTAAGTCATACATCAGTGCAATGGCCCTTTTGTATTTGGACGCAGCCTTCAGGGCGTTTCGCATAATTTGAATGGATTCCGAACGATAAGGGCCAGGTTTGGTATCGCCGAAAAAACGCTGCATGAAGACGCCATCCAGCCCATACTGTTGCATCCACTTAAAATGCAGGTCAACGGTACTTTCATCCAGGGAACTGAAAAACCGCGCATGGGCGCCGTCCTTGAGCAAATACGGGGTCTCGTAGGTCTGGGCATATTCGCTGACGTCAGGCCAGGCATCGATACCACTTCTGCCCGGTGATCCGTAGGCATATCTTTTGGAAGAAGATCCATCACCCTGGGCCCGGAACCAGCCCTGGTAGCCTGCCATGATCAACCCTTTAAAGGTAGGATACAGGCTTTCATTACTATGGTGGAGCTGCCCCCGGGAGATTCCGGGGAGCAACACCCATCCATATATCACCAACTGCAATAATCTAAGTCTCATCTGTTTGTCCATAGTTTAAAAATCCATCTCACGCGGCGGCGGCAGCCCAAGACCCCCCGGTCACGGCCATACGGCGGCAGCCCAGGATCCTCGGGTCGCAGCGGCGGACCGGTCCGCTGCCGTTAGTATCCTGAATTCTGCACCCAGGAAGGGTCATTGGCCATATCGTATGCAGGAATGGGCGCCAGGTATTTGTCTTGTAGATTACCCGTATTGGTAATGGGATTCTCTAAAGAAGATCGGGCGGCGATGATCTGAGGCAATAATTGCAGCCTCACCACATCAAACCAACGAACGCCATTTTCTCCCGCAAATTCATAACCCCTTTCTGTCACTACGGAATCCTGGAAGGCGGTAGCGGACAATCCCGGAGGCAGTGGGGGTTCCCCGGCCCTGGCCCTTACCATGTTAATGGCGCTATAGCTGGCCGCTGTAGGACCTCCGGACATGGCAGAAGCTTCTGCATAATCCAATAACACCATGGGATACCGGATAAAATCCATGACTTTATTGGTGGAGGGTTGTATGGAGAGGATAACACTGTCGTTTTCGGATACGCCATCACCGACGCCATTGGTTACCAGACCTGCTCTGAATTTCTTGTAATAGGGATGGCCGGCATGTGTCAGGGGGGAGTTCCAGGGTACGCGCGTGAATACACCGTTAATCTTGAGTTTCAGGGTATCATAGAAAGTCTCTTTGGAGCGGATGCAATTGGGCGCATTGAGGTAGAAATTGATCTCCGGGTAGTAATCGTCCCAGCCTCCGGTGCCATCTGCGCCACTCTCATCCAGTGGTGTAGCAGAAGCGCCATAGCTACGTTCGGGTGCGCCACCGCTCACATTGAATTGAAGACCAAATATGGATTCCGTACTATTATTGGTTTGAAACACGGTCAGGTAGTCCGGGACCAAGGTATACTGTCCGGAATTAATCACCGTATCGGCCTCTGCGGCAGCCTGGGCATAATAACTGGACTGATTCAGGGGATAGCCCGTCATGGTCAGGTACACATCAGCCAACAGGGCGCGGGCCGCATTCTGGGTGGCCTTTCCGGGTTGACCTGGCCAGGTGGGGGGCAGATAAGCAATAGCCATATTCAGGTCAGATACGATCAGGTTATAGACCTTGGCAACGGAATCCCTTTGAGGCAGGTCGCTGGTATTGGGTTGGTAGGTGACCACGGGAACGGGCCCAAATACCCTTACCAGGTAATAATAAGAGAAGGCCCTGAGAAAATAGGCCTGTCCGGCATCCTGATTTTTTGCCGTTTCCGTCGAATTGACGTGCTGGTAATTGAGAAGCACATTGGTGGCCTGATATGCGCAGGACCAGGGTCCTTGCCATTGGTTGAGGAGGTTTGAGGCATTATCATTGCCGTTAAGCTCATCAAAGGCGCGGTAGTCGCCCTTATTCAGCGCCGGATCGGTCGTCAGGTCATCCGCCCCGAAACAGGACGTCATCCTGGATGTGAACCCGAAAGCATAGTCCGGGGTCAATTCTGTATAGGCCGCCGCCACAGCGGCATCCAGGTCGGCCTGGGTTTGAAAATAGGTGCCGGGGGTCAGGGAGGCCTTAGGGTCCTCATTGAGCTTCTGGCAGCCTGCTGCCAGGGTTCCTAGTAAGAAGAGGAAAGGAATATATTTCTGTTTCATTGTTTAATTTTTTTTATTGCTGCCTATTACAATCCCAGCCTTACCCCAAAGGTGTAGGTACGGGGATTGGGAATCATACCGGTTTCCAAGCCCTGGGTGATACCGTTAGTCTGGTTAGATACTTCCGGGTCGTATCCTGGGTACTTGGTAATGGTCCATAGATTCTGTCCACTCACATAGAATTCCAGGCTGCGGATTTTAGCCCTGCTCACAAAATGATCCGGCACATGATAGGTCAGGTTAATGTTCCTCAGTTTTATATAGCTGGCATTATAGACCCAACGGCTGCTATTGATATAGTTCTGGGAACTGGGACTGACCGTAGGAATATTGGTTTGGTTGGTTGGCGTCCAGGTATTGAGGATCTCCGTAGTGGTGGCATTACGTGCGTCTCCCTGGTCACCGAACATATAAGGGAAGGTCCCGGAATAGATCTGGTTGCCATGAGTGCCCTGGAACAGGAAGGAAAGATTCCAATCGCCATAGCTGAGGTCGTTGCTCAATCCAAAAGTGTATTTGGGTAATCCGTTTCCTATGGGCACTTCATCCGATCCCGTGATGGAACCATCGTTGTTCACGTCCAGGTATCTGGAATCGCCTGGCTTATTATTGTACTTGGCCGCCGCAGCAGCCTCGCTGGTTTTCCAGGTGCCTAAGAAATCATATCCATAGAACTCTCCGACGGGCTTTCCTACTTTAAGGATGGATACCCCTGTTTGGGCAGAACCGATGTTGTTCACGATGATATTATCCAATCCACTCAGGCTGAGTACCTTGTTAGTATTGAAAGACATATTATAATACAGGTTCCACTTGAATTTGTGGATCTGTACAGGTGTGGCGCCGATGCCAAATTCTATACCCTGGTTTTCAAGGTTGCCGATATTGGCTTCATGATTACCTCCACCGGCCCAATAAGGCGTAGGCAGGTTATAGAGCAGGTTGGATACATGTTTGTGGTAGACATCCAGGCTCAAGGTTACCCGGTCCCCCCAGAAGCCAGCGTCTATACCACCGTCCACTTGTTCGTCATCCTCCCATTTCAGGGTAGTGGAAACCGGTGAACCTAATGGCGTGTACACACTGGGTGTTTTACCGTCATAGTAATAGGCAGCCGCATTCTCAATACCGCCAACTCCGATGGTAGGGATGGAGGAATAGGCAGGCACGGCCTGATTACCGGCAATACCCCAGCTACCTCTTACCTTAAGCGTGGAGATAAACCTGGAGTTTTCCAGCCATTTTTCCCGGGCAATGTTCCAACCCAGACCTACTGAAGGGAAGGTGCTGTATTTTTTGACGAGATGGGAAGATCCGTCATCGCGGATAGAAGCACTGAGCAAGTACCTGTCTTTATAAGAATAGCTCAAACGACCTACATAAGATTGGGTAGAACTGGAAGAATAACCAGAGGAAATGATCTGCGTAGCGCCCAATCCCAGGTTATAATAACCCAGGGCGTACGTAGACAGGTTATTGGATCGGGCATTGGTATTAGAGGCCTCTCCATTGGTTTGTTCATAAACCGCCGTAAGGGTAAGGCTATGCCCACTCCAGTTGCCATGATAAGTCAGGAAGTTAGAGTTCTGGAAGTTCCAGGACTTCCCATTATTGGTAGCCGCGTAATCTTCACCCACCAGCCCCGCACTCGTTAATGGACCATTGAGGGTGAGCTGCTGGTTATTGTTGATTTCATAGTAGTTATCAGAAGTAAAGGTCAGTCCTTTTAATAACCTATAGGTCAACCTGCCCGTCCCGGTGATATCGGTGCTGTTGGCATCATTGAGCGAGTTATTAGCTTGGGCCACAGGGTTGGTCCCATTGGAGGCAAATGCAGACCGCATGATATAATTACCGTTGGAATCCTTGATGGGGGAAGTAGGGTCCCACTGATAGGCCTGGGCAAAAGGATCGGTGATATCTCCCTGGTAACCGTTGTTGCGGCTTTCGGGTATGACGGCCGCTACATTAAATTGCAGGTTCATCCGGTCATTAACCTTGATGCCAACATTAGAACGGAAGGTCGTTCTCCTATAATACTGATTCAGGATCATACCGGGTTGATCCAAGTGATCCAGAGAAAACAGGTAATTCACCCATTCGGTCCCTCCGGAAATGGTCAGGTTGTAATCATTGACCCAGGGTTTTCGTTGGAGGGCTTTTTGCCAGTTGGTGCCAGGGTTGGTTTGGAATCCATCAAGCTGTGCTTGGGTGAAACCAGGGGCCTGCCCCAGTTCGGCATCCTGTTGGTTGACCACGGTGGCGAACTGTAGGGCATTCATCAAGCTCAATTCCTTGGGGATCTGGTTGTTTTGTTCCCAGAAATTAAAATCGATGCGGGCCTTACCAGACCTGCCTGACTTGGTGGTGATCATCACGACCCCGTTAGATCCCCTTGAGCCATAGATAGCCGTGGCGGCAGCGTCTTTGAGGATTTCCAGGGATTCGATATCGCTGGCAGGTACTGATTCAATGTTCCCACCAATGAATCCATCGATCACATAGAGGGGCTCGTTTGATCCGGTTAAGGAGTTGGTTCCGCGGATGCGAACCGCCAAGGGCGTTCCGGGCATACCACTGGTACTTTCTACGGCCACCCCAGGTGCGGTGCCCTGAAGCGCTTCTTCTACCCTTACAATAGGTCTTTTAGCGATTTCCGTAGCGCCGACGGAGGCCGTGGCGCCTGTTAGGGTTACTTTTCGTTGGGTACCATATCCGATCACGACTACGTCGTTCATGGATTTAGATACGGGTTTCATATTTACGCTGATGCTTCCACCCGATGTAACGTTGACATCACTTTCTTCATAACCCACTGATGTAACGATTAAAACAGGGGTTTTGCTTTTTCCAGGCTGAATTTGGAAGTTGCCTTCCGCATCCGTGGTGGTGGTAATGCGGGAATTTTTAAGCGAGACGGTAGCTCCAGGAACGGGATGGCCGTTTGGGTCCAGCACCTTCCCCCTGATGGGCTCCTGCTGAGCGTAGGCGACAGAAATGCCAAACGCCAACAATAAAAGTTGCAATAGCAATCTTTTCATATAACAGCAATTGTTGGTTAAAAAATGTTGATGTAAGATTAGGTTTGCGTGCCTAATGGAGGCCCTAATAATGGACCTAATAAGGCACTAATTTTAAAAATTTAGTCTGGTTCAAAGGTTCTTAGCGCATTTATACGCTTTTGTTCCTGACATGCTCTTTCCAATACATACGACCCTATGGCAATGTAATCGATTTCCATACTTAACAATCCTTCATAAGCATCTGCCGGTGTACACACAACGGGCTCCCCTCTTTGGTTAAAAGAGGTATTGAGCAATACGGGACAACCCGTTAATGCATTAAAATCATTGATTAATTGCCAGAATAAGGGATGGTCTACCTTATTAACTGTTTGAACCCGGGCAGAACCATCGACATGAACGACGGCCGGAAGCGCCGGGGCGCTCTTCTTATGGTTTAAGGTGAATTGCATATAGGCACACTCACCCGCGCCCGCGTTCCACTGCCCGGCTGCGCCCACGTCAAAGTAGTCACCGGCAGATTCGATGAGCACACTAGGGGCAAAGGGTCTGAATGATTCCCTGGCTTTTATTTTTTCATTTACCCTAGCCTTCATATCGCGGACCCTGGGATTGGCCAGTATGGATCGATGCCCCAAAGCCCTGGGACCGAATTCCATGCGTCCCTGAAACCAACCCACGACTTTTCCATCAGCCAGAAGTTGGGCAACCTGGGCAGTCAGCTCGGCAGGGTTTGGATAATAATGATAGTTCGCTTTTTCCCGGTCAAGTACAGTACGGATCTCCAAGTCTGTAAATGAGGGGCCGAGGGCAGCGCCTTTCATTTTGTCGGAGGCCGCCACGGGGGCGTTAGCCGCGCGCGCCGAACCCACCATGCGGGGGCCGCCTAACCCAATATGATACCCGGCCAAGGCTGCGCCCAAGGCGCCTCCTGCGTCTCCTGCGGCCGGCTGCACCCATATATTTTCGAACAAACCACTCCGTAAAATGGAAGCATTGCTCACGCAATTCAGGGCTACCCCACCTGCCATCACCAGCTTGTTTTTTCCCGTCAACTCATGGGCACAACGCGCCAGACCCAACATTACTTCGCTGGTAACCTGCTGTATGGCCTGCGCCAGTTGCTGGTGTCCCAGGGTCAGCGAAGCTTCCGGCGCTCGCGGCTCCATGCCGAACAAGGCCTTCCAACGGGCTGGTCGAATCATAGATAACCCGGTGGCATAATCAAAGTAATCCATGTTCAATAAAAAGGACCCGTCTGGGCGTATGTCTATTAATTGATCCAGTATGCAATCTCTGAAAGCAACTGTCTGCGCATCATATGGGTCACCGTAAGGTGCTAAACCCATGACTTTATACTCTCCACTGTTGACCTTAAATCCCAGATACTGGGTGAAGGCTGAATACAGCAATCCCAAAGAATGGGGAAAGTGCAGTTCTTTAAGGACCCGGATCTCGGAGCCTATGCCAACACCAATCATAGTGGTGGCCCACTCGCCTACGCCATCCACGGTAAGGATGGCGGCCTCTTTATATGGAGAGGGATAAAAAGCAGAGGCTGCATGGCTCAAGTGATGCTCAGGAAACAGCAACTGTACGCCCTCCGCTTCAGGTAGTTGCTTACGGATCATTTTACGCATGTGCAGTTTTTCTTTGATCCATACGGGCATGGCCGCGCTGAAGCTGCGTACGCCTTTGGGCGCAAAGCCGTGATAGGTTTCCAGCAGGCGTTCGAATTTGAGAAAGGGTTTTTCGTAAAAGGCAATGGCATCTACCTCCTTTAATTGGATACCCCCTTGTTTCAATACCTCATCCAAAGCCTGCCTGGGAAAGGAAGCGTCATGACGTACACGCGTGAAACGCTCTTCCTGAGCGGCTGCCAGGATTTCTCCATCTTCCACTAAAGCGGCTGCACTGTCATGGTAATAAGCACTGATACCCAACACCCGCATAGGCTACATTCAGAATACAGAATAAATCATGGGCGCTATGGCGCTCACGCTGGTCAGGATTACCAATAAGGTCATGAGGAGCAGGAGGACAATTAAGGGCAGCATCCAGAATTTCTTCCGGGTCCTCAAGAACAAAAACAAATCTTTCATGAACTCCATATCAAAAAGGTTTTTGCAAGTCTTCGGCTCTATAGGTATGGTCCCTTACGGCCCATACGGACGTTATGCTTTTTTTAAAGGCCCTCAGTTGGAGGCTATCCTTTCCGGCCCAACGTCTGACGAATCCCACGGGGACAACCACCAGCGCAAATAGGACATAGAGCAGCGCAGTGGTCAATAAGTTCAACCACGCAGCCGGCACAATGCCCGCGCGCACGATCAGGCGAGTCGGGCTGCGCCCAGCGACGAGCGAGCGGTTAGCGCCCCAGGCCTCAACGCTCTGAGTGGGCGCACTGTCGCGTAGGGGAGCGACAGCAATCTCAGCGCTCCGAGTGGGCTGCCATTTGTTCATATTTATGCGCACCTTCTTCATTTCCCATTTTTCTGTAAGCCTGGGCGATCTGCATCAAAAGCGTGGTGTCGCCCCGAGCCATGCTCAAGCTTTTTTTGTACTCAATCACCTGGTTGGTATAGAATTTAACCGGCTCCAGGTTCATGCCGGATGTATTGTTTTTCATGGCGTAATCAAGGAAAGGTTGAGCAGCTTCGGGCTGGTCAGCTTTGAGTTCCAGTACAAACAAGTCCCTGGCCTTATCAAAGGAAGGATGTAAGGCAAAAGCGTGCTGGAAGTAAAAGATGGCCTTTTCATTGTCCTGCAATTCCCCGTAGATATTGGCCGCTTTTTCGGCATATGCGGCTTCTGTCGCGTGATCCAAGGCCAGGGCTTCCATCACCCTGCCCGCCTCAGTCAATTCATGTTCCTTCATGTAATAATCATAGAGGTCACACATGGCCTGGTCCCAAGGCATATGTCTGAAAGTCATGCTGAAGGCAAGTTCTTCTTCCTCAGAATTGAGTTTCAGGGAATCTTTGGGCAAACCCTGACCAAAGGGCCAGCTGCTTTTCAGGTTGAGGACTTTATAGGCCCCCGTTAGTGAATCCACTTTGGTCAGGGGCATATCCCTTAAAAGGGTTTCAAAACCTAATTCCTGGCCGGAGTCCGGATGAAATATACCGGCTTGCTTTAATGCCCGGTAAAAAGCATCTCCCATATAGGCATACCCTTCCAGGTTGGGATGTATATGCTCCAAGATCAATTCCCGCCCCAGGATACCATGAGGAGAAGCTCCTTCAAAGGCGGCCTTTGTATCCACCAAACGGGCATTGGGATAAGCCGAACACAACTGAGGGATTAGGGTATTGAGGGTACCGGGAGCCCTGAACCTGAGCTCATCCCAGTCGGAAGCAGCATCAAATAAAGCCTTGGCGGCTCCAAAATCTCCCCTGGCATATGCATTGATGCCCTGTTGATAATATTGGTGCGCCTGGGGCGATTCCGATAGAGGTGGCTGATCCTTTTCATTAACCACGAGGTTAGACAGGAATACGGGGATATGGCGGTCCGAAAACAAAGCCAGTGTAGCATTGATGTTGCGCTGAAACTGGGCTATACCTCTGAGGTATAGGGTTGATCCATACGGAATATGCTGCTCCCCTACCATCAATTCCATACGGGTCTTGCCAGCCTTATCCTTGTCAGAGGCCCTTTGGAAACAGGCCTGGTAGGCCCTGGTAAAGAATTGGAACAGGCGCAGATGCCGAAGGGAAAGTACCGTTTGTACCAACAAGGGATTACCCCCTATTTGGTTGGTTGAGCCCACCCCCAGGGCGCCATAGTATTCGTTCTGCCCGCAATAGATCAGGACGGCATCCGGTTCATAATCCACGAGTTCTTTTGCAAATCCGTAGACGGTATAAGAATTGGTTGCCGTCAGGGAAACATTGATGATTTCAAACTTTTTTGAAGGGAAGGTGCGCATGAGCCGGTATTGTAACCAGCGATGGGCCGAACCGTTATGAAAATAGGGGTAACCTATGGTGGTAGACTCCCCTAATACGAATATCCTAAGGGTACCGTCCTCTTTTTTGCGGAGGAAGGGTTCTGCGTTACCGGAGGTTGCCAGTAGCTGATCAGAAAAAAATCGTTTCCCCGCATCGGGGTTGAAGACCAGGTAACGGGCGTCTTGGGGGTAAGGGATAAACAATCGGGGATCATACCCATAGTGGCACCAGCGCAGGACCAACTCCAGCAAACCCAAAAGCAGGAAGGGCAACACTATGGCAATGACACGGAACAGCAGCTTTCTTTTCACATGCGTATCGTTAGTATCAGCATGTAAGTAATGGATCGGGCCCTAATGAAGGGCCTAATATGGCACTAATTGGATAAAATATCGTGGAAAGTATATCGAAAATCCTCCCCGTACATCTGCTGGTATTCTTTAGCGAATTTTTCGAAGGCGGCCTTAGCCAGGGAATGCCTGCCCAATACACCCAGGCTTTTGCATTTAACCCTCAGGGCCTCCTCATTAACAGCGTCAAACAGGAAGATACCCGCGGCAATTTCCAACAGGAACTCTGGGTCGGAGGAAAAATGTTGGATGGCTGCCGTAAGGACATCGAGCGCTTTGTCGGATACTTCCGATTGAATGTCATCTAACCAGGCATACGCTGTGTCGGACAGGAAGGAGCCTTTCTGAACAATGGACAGTATTTTACGAATGTCTTCCTTTTGGGGGTTGGGATGTTGAATAAGGGTCAGAAATTCCGCCAGGTCCAGACGGATCTGATCGGAGGCGTAGTGGAAAATCCATTTATCCGCCTCCTTTTGAATGGAACAGGTCCCTAATTTATCCAGAATGGCCTTCAGCTTCACCATGTTCACAGACCGGTTGTTCTGGGCATCTTTGGGAGATTTATCTTTCCAGAGGGTAGTGTACAACTTCTCTGAAGAAATACCCTTTCCGGATCTTAAGGTATACAAGGCGATGAGCAAGAACATTTCCTTGAGCAAGGGCGTAAACAATTTCGTCAGCTCCGTTCCCTCCCTGTCATAAACCTCAAACTGCCCGAAGAATTGTACATAGGATCGCCCATCATGAATGGCTGACGCCGGCAAATGGCTAACAGGGATCGATGCTGACGCAGCCCCAGAATAATCAGCGGGGGCAGCACTACCTGGGATCAATGCCGCCGGAGTAGCAGCCACCGGACCAGCACCCGTAAAGCCCGAGCTCGGCAAGCCTGCCGACGCCGAGCGGGGAGCAATTCGTTTTTTCCCCACCCAAACCAACACCCCCAAACCAATAATCCCTAACCCCATCCAGCAGTACTTCCAAGGAAACCCAGCCGGCGCCTTCGCTACAGCCACGTCTAAGGCATTGGGTGGAAAAGATATGGTGTACACCTTTACCTCAGTCATACCTTCCTTATTGGTGTACATGGTTACGGCCAGCAGCTTTTGACTTTGGGGTGCGTAATAGAGATCGGCAAAGCTTTTTACGTCGTGAAAGGAATAGGGCACGGGATTGCCCAATAATTGGTACTCGGGCGTATGGAGGGATCCCTTGATTAACTGAAGGGCGCTATTGAATTTTTCGTTGGAAAAGATGAGTCCATAGTAATGATCCCCTTCAATGATCAGGCTGTTGGCCAGACAAAAGGGCTCTTCGGGTTCAGGAAGGTGATACAAGGATTTGAACCGGTGATCCTTGACAGAAAAAGCCATCAGGTCATAGTCGTATCGGGGATTGACCATTTGGTCTCCGGTGTTACTGCCGTATCCACCGAGTATATAAGCAGTATCTGCCGCCGCGTTTGTACCCAGAGCTGCCAGGTAACGGGGCGTGAAGGAATCACCTGATTCGTGAACGGTCTCCCATTGTCTGGAGGCAAAACTATATCGCTGGACCAAATGCTTATAATGCAACTGCCCATACCCGCCTACGATGTATAAGGAACTATCTGTGGGAGACAGAAATTTATTGGCGTGCCAGAACTCGGTCAACACGCAGGGCGCGTAGCTTTCATCCCACCTGCGGGTATCGGGCTGATAGGTCCTTACCTTCTTTTGGTCTATATAAAAATTATACAACCATCCGGAATGCGGATCAACGATGGATTGGTTACCTGGCGGAAGCGTTTGGTCGGGGGCACTCAGGGGTATAGTCGTTGCTTCTCCTTTTTGTACGCCCCAAACGTAGAGGGAATCGGGGCCATTGACATATAATTTGTCGGTGCGGGGATCAAAGGCCACCGCTGGAACTCCTTTTACCTCAAAACTCCAGGCCTCTTCCCAGTTCTGGTATTGGGGACGTATCCAGGTAGGATTAAGGACCCTGGCTGGTTTATGGTGAACACTGTCATAGCATTCTGTACCTGCCACTTCCGACAAAGGCCAGTAATACTGGGTTTGGCCGTCCGATGTTATCCTCAGGTCCTTGAGGCTCATGGGTGGAATATCGGCTGTCTGAAATTCTTCCAGGTTACTGGCTCCGAAAACCAGTTTACCGCATAAGGCTCCTTTAAAATGGGTGTTCACTTTCCCTGCCTGGTGATGATTCACCAGCACGTTAATGCTACCCGCCGGGACGTCGAATTGCATATCGATATGGGACCAGTGTTGGTAAAGCCGGGGAGAATCTACGACAAAGGAACCCGCTGAGGTTTCTCCTATGATGATATTAAAGGTAGACGTACGTTGGTTAAAGATCAGGTCTATGTTCTGTTTGTCTGTTGTGATCAGGCGAAAAACATATCCAAAATAGATATCCATGCCTTGGGTGAATACCAGGTCGAAGGATATCGCAGCACGTGCATTCAAGCAGATATTGTCGGTGGGTGTCAGGTTGAGTGCCGTCCTTTTCTCCTGCACGGTTTCATGAGAAGAAAAGTGCAATCCATAGGACTGTGCACATGTGTAGCATGGACAAAGCAGGCAAATCAATATGGCACAGACAAATCCTCGCATAGACTGTAATAATGTAATATTACATAATAATTCTCACGTCACTTGCGCGAGTGGCTGGTGTCACAACCAGTCTGGTAATCTTTCCACCTTCTACCCTACCTTCTATGGTGGTATGCAGGGGTGCATGTAGTTTGAAATCGGCATTCCAATCGCGGGGCCACGCAGGGAGTAACAACATGTTTGTACCATCGGCTTGAAGCAACATATGTTGTAGGGCGTATTCCCCGTTTCCTCCATTGTCTTCATCGGGTAAGTAATCATGCCCTACTGCCCAGAATGCGGGAAATTTCAGGCTGGGATCTTTCCTGGTAAAATTAAAATGCACATATTCCCTGGCAACGGAGTCCAGGCCCAAAAAAGCTGCCTGAATGGGATCCTGGTTCCAGCAACCTTTTTCCTTAAACCTCCTTGCATCAAAGGTTTTTAATGCGATGTCCATATCCGGCTTGCCGACACCAAACAACCGATAGGGATAAATGGCGTAGAGTTCCGGATTTTCCAGGTTATGTGCCTGGGCGGTTTGAGCGCCGGTGTATGGCAAGAGTTTTCCCTCTGCTTGTGGCAGAGGCGGAAGTATAGCCAGGAGCTTTCGCCATGAAGCACGTGGGTCTGTTCCCATGGCGTCAGCTGCGTTGGCTTTTGGGGCGCCGGCAATCCAGCTGGCCGGCAACGCCAGCATACGCGGAATCACGGCATGCAATGCCGCCAGATCCGGAGCAGGGTCGTACACCTTCCAGAACATTTCTATCGCATTATCTGGATCTAATAACAATTTACCTGCTGAATCTCTTCCGAAATGTTCAGCATAAAAAGTCAGGCCGGCACTTGCCATGGGAATCAAATATTGTTTGGCGAAATTGCTGTCCTGCGTATAATCTACATAATCCAGCATCATCATGCTGAGTTCGAGGATGGGCGTAAAATAATGGTTGGTATACAGCGCTTGCACCTGTGGGCCCATAAAAGGGACGCCTCCCCAGAAAGGAGTGGTTTCCTGGAAGTAGGCGCCACCGTGACCATAATATTGTTTGACCTGTGCCTCGTTAGTTGGAAGCATCTTTTTATACATGCGGAACAGGGGCATCATCAGGTCAAAGTCCCCTGCCATGAGGCTGGACCAATACATGGGTCTTGTATTCTGAAACCAGTACATCCCACCCCAGGCCCTGAAGTCTGCGTTGTGTTGTTTGCCTTGCCAATGGGGATTATCTACGACAAAGAGGGAACCATTGAATTTGATGGGATAGGCGCCCCTGCCTGCACACGCTGTTTTGAAGCGTTGCAGGATATATCCCCTGGTTACGTCTTCGGCTTCTTTATTGCCATAGACATTGATCCAGGAGCGGTTCCAGAAGTCGGACCACCATTTCTTATGAGCTGTCCATGCCTTTTGGATGGGACGTTGATCTACTTTTTGGACTAAGTTTTTTAAGTGCTGGCCCCATTGGGTCAACGTACTGTGCAAGCTCCGGCCCGAAGCCTCCTGCACAGAGGGCGCTTCCGTTAGTGCATAGATGGAAATCAATTGGTCTGTTGCCGGATGCCGGGTTTTGAGGGTCAGTGAATCCTTTTGTGTCAGGTTCTTCCCCTTCATGATTGCCCCAAAGGTAATATCAGCCAGGTGCGGATCGGTTAGGGAGCTATCGTTTACACCAGGGTTTTTATGGTACCAGGTGATGGAATTTTTCTGCTCGTGCATTAAGTTGTCCCCATCACCCAATCTCCAGTCATCCAGGCTGGTCTCTACCTGCAAGGGCTTGCCAGATTTTACTTCCACCCTTATCACCGGCTGGTTGGCGTCCACCCATACTTTTAATAAAGCCGTATCGGCTCCCCGCCCCTCATGTATCCATATGACGCCCTGGCTCAAGTGTAATGTTTGGGAAAAAACAGGTCCCGCTTCCACACCCGCGCAGCGGACGTGTACGGCGCCCAATTTCATCAGGACTCCACCTCTTTTCATCCATGGATCCCCATCGGGTTTCACCTGACCACCCCAGGCGTCCGTTTTTCCAATATAAAAGCTTAAGGCGCCCCCCTGATCCACCCATACGTTTAAGCCAATGTCCCCGTTACCCAGGGGCATGGAAGCCGATGATCCCGGACCGGGAGTGGTATAGGTGACGTCGTAGGGGTTGAGATCGGGGGCGATGCTACGCGTGGTGCCGGCCCCTAAGTACGCATTCCGTATGGTATCCTGAGCATATCCGCTATTGGAAATAACAAGGTATAATACAGCAATCAGTTTATGGTGTAGACCCTTCATGGAGCACTTTAATCTTTATACTTCGGAAGTTGACCTGGAATCCATGGTCCTGCAACAGGATATGACCCTGATCGGCTTCGCCAAAATGATCCCAGATCTTATATTTACTAATAGCCACCAGGGCTTTATACGCATCGGATTTACGCGTGTATTCCAAAACCTTCACTCCATTGAGCCAATGCTCTACGTGGTTGTTGGGATAGACCACTATGCGGCCGTAGTTCCACTCCCCTATAGGCCTGAGACAACTTTGTGGTTTATTGGCCGTCACCAGGTCATATAAGGAAGCCAGGGTCCTGTCCCCGTTCCTGCCTAGTTTGGCGTCGGGATGCACGCTATCGTCCAGGATCTGGTATTCCAAGCCAATGGCAGAACCACCGGTTTGTTCTTTGAGGGTCACAAAGTATTTCACGCCACTGTTGGCTCCCCTTTCCATGCGGAATTGAAAGCGCAGGTCGAAGGCGCTGTATTGGTCTACGGTGACAATATCGCCTACGTTTTTGGCTTCCTCCCCCCCGGAGTGCTGAATGGTCATCATCCCATCCTGCACGATCCATCCGGGTGTTTTATGAGGAAACGAATCCATATGGGCGCCTACCCATCCGGTAGTGGAAACGCCATCAAAGAGCAATTGCCATCCGTCCTTTTGCTCCTTAGCCGTCAGCGTATTGGGCGGGGTCAGCATCTTCAGGTAGACTATGCTTTGGGGCACCTGCGACACCGAACTATCGCTTTCGTCTTCAATATAATAGTGCTGTACACCAACTGCCTGGGCCGCCTTGATCACGCCGGCAATGTCGATCCGGCCTTGGCCCAGGATCACATCGTTGTTTCCGGAGGTGCTTCCGCCAATCGTACCCGTAATGCCTTTCCTGAGGTCTTTGAGGTGGAGGGCCTTATACCTGGGTCCATAGGTCTGTAGCAATTTTACAGGATCCTGACCTGGGAAAAAAGCCCAGAGGAGATCCAATTCAAAGCTTACGTATGGAGGGTCTGTATGTTGTACGATATAATCATACAGGGTTTCACCCTGATAAGGCTGGAACTCATAGCCATGGTTGTGGTAGATAAAAGTAAGGCCGTATTTTTCCTTGAGCAGCTTGCCTGCTTTGTTAAAGTTGTCCACGGCAGCCTGGGCATCGGCCAGCGTAAAAGGATCTTTATGAGGGATCCAGGCTACGCGCACATAGGTAGCACCCAGGGCTTTGGCCGCCTTACCTACCTCATCGGTTTTACCTACCAGGTCTTCATAGCCCACCCCGTAAGAAGAACAGTAAAGCCCTCTTTCATCCAGGAGTTGGCGTAAGTGCTCAGGCGTCTGCCCAAACAGGCTGGAGAACTCAATGTCTGTAATCCCATTACCCTTCACCAGGTCCAGGGTTCCGGTCATATCCTTAGCAAACTGATTCCGGTAGGTAAAGGATACCAGACCAGGATCATCCGCCGTGGATGTATGTTCAGATTGGGCATAAGTAAATAGGGGCAAAACAAACAACGTCCAAAGAAGGGTCTTCATAATGGCATCAATTTAGGGGTTATCCTGCGGAGCAGTATATTGGGGTAAGCAATATAACAAAATATGCCCTTCCCTGTATAGGATGACACGACCGATTGGAAGACCACGCATATAGCAAGCTCCTTTATAGATAGGAAGTTGCTTACAAAGCAACGAATGGAGGCCTAATGGAGGGATTAATAATGCCCTAATTAAGGGTGCATCAGCGTTATTTATCTTTCTAAAATAACGGTGGCACCCTGTCCACCGGCGGCGCAGACCGATACGAAACCACGACCAGCACCTTTTTGGTAAAGCAATTTGGCCATGGTGGCCAGAATACGACCCCCGGTAGCGGCAAAGGGATGTCCAGCTGCCAGGCTACCCCCGTTGACGTTGAGTTTGGTTTGATCTATTTTTCCGAAAGCTTTTTCGTACCCAAAGGGCTTGATCAGCTCTTCGGAAGCCCAGATCTTTTGGAGGGCTATTATCTGGGCCGCGAAAGCTTCATGGATCTCGTAATAATCAAAATCCTGTAAGCTTAATCCGGCCTTTTCCAAGATGCGGGCAGTAGCATAAATAGGGGCCAGCAAGAGGTTTTGCCTTTGCACCAGGTATTCTATAGAAGCCACCTCCCCGTATGAAATATAGGCGAGGATAGGCAGTCCATGGGCTTTTGCCCAATCTTCAGAAGCCAGGAGAATACAACTAGCCCCGTCCGTAAGTGGTGTAGAATTCCCAGCGGTGAGTGTCCCGTTTTCCTTATCGAAGGCAGGTTTGAGTTTGGCCAGTTTTTCCAGACTGGTATCCTTTCGGAGGATATTGTCCATCTTCAACCCCTGGAAGGGGGTGAGCATGTCTTCAAAGAACCCGTTATCATAACCCTGTGCCATTTTTTGATGGCTCCACAGGGCAAATTGATCCTGTTCTTCCCGGGTGATCTGATAGTATTTAGCCGTCAACTCCGTATGCCCCCCCATGGATAACCCTGTCCTGAGTTCAATATTATGCGGGATTTGGGCGGTGAGGTCCCTTAGTTTGATATTGGTAAACCATTTGAATTTTTCCCAGGCGTCCTTCGTACGGTTGGAGGCCAGTAATGCCTTACGCAAGGGCTCACGGACCACCAGGGGGACGTCACTGGCAGAATCTACCCCACCGGCTATCCCTACTTCAATTTGCCCAAGGCTGATTTTATTGGCAATGTAGAGTGCTGTTTCAACGCCCGTGTTACAAGCTTGCTGAATGTCACAGGCGGGCGTCCTGGGATCCAGGGAAGTACCCATGACACATTCCCGGATCAGGTTGAATTCCCTGCTATGCTTGATAACTGCCCCACCGGCCACCTCTCCCAATAACATACCTTCCAGGTGATATTTGCTGATCAGGCCATTCAAGGCCGCTACCATCATGTCCTGGTTAGATGAAGTGGGATAAGCCGTGTTGTTGCGCGCAAAGGGGATACGGTTGTATCCAATAATGGCCGCTCTTCTTGATTTTCCGTCGTTCAGCATGATTTAGAGTACAAACTGGAGTTGCTCGTCCCTATCCTTTTCGGGAACTTCCCTTAGAAAATTATCGTAAGCCTCTCCCTGGTTATCGTACACCCCATAGGAATTGATACTATAACCATAGGCATCTGATTTTGCTTCAAACACATAGATGACAGACATATCTGAAGGATCAGAAGCACCCTCAAAACGATAGACTTTGATGATCACTAAATCCTTTGGTTTATAGATACGGTTTGACCCGTCCGAGAATCCTTTATCGGTGAACTGGAACTCAGGAATTCCCCTTTCCTGCAATTTTGCCATCACTTCCGAAAGTGTATTCATGGTTGAAAGGTTAGACATAATATCCAGTTTCCTGTAAGTTACTGAAAACCCTCCTTACGGAAAAATATGCGCGTGGTTTCAGTGGAGGCGGTCGTTCCGCCACCAGTGGCCGTCGAAGAAACCACCTTCCAACCCTCCAAAAGAAGCGGTCCTATAGCAGTCATTAAAGAATCCTCCCGGATCGCCAGGTTCTTTACACTATAAGGGGCGGGCCATTTGATAAACCGTATTTCCTGGGTTCCATCCTGGTGGGTAAGGATGATCTGGGGTTTACTACCGATGCCCCAGTCTTCGTAAATCGTCATGATCAGGGTTTCGCCTTTGGCGCCTGCGCCAGGCAAGGTGGTAAATCCAGCGGTTGGCGTCTCTGCTGGCTTTGAAGATGGGGCCGTTGCGTGAGTCTGAGCAGTGCTGCCATTAGGGGAGCTGCTTTGAACAGCAGTATAAGTGGGCGATTTGGTTGCACCGATCTGAGCAGGTGGAGTACAGGAGGCTAATCCTAATAGGACAGGGAGAGTTAAGAAGGTCTTGTTCATTTTAGCTAGTTTTTACTTTGGACCATAAGATCGGTCCATAGGCTAATGCCAAAGCGTTAAATCTTTATAAAATTTCACCCAACCGCCCTGCGCACATCTCCTCAAATCAGACGAACGCAATCGCTGCTAAATTGGGTGATGTATTCAGGAATTATCTACCCAACAGGAGGTCGGCGCTGCCAAAGGGTTCCAGGTCCAGGCCCTGGGGTCCGACCGGACTGCCTTTTTCCTGATGCACAGTGCTGAGGTATAATTTTTGCGCGCCCGCTGAAACAGTTGTATGCAAAGCTTTATCACTGGGATTATAAATCCTGATCCAATAGTTACCTGTAGCGCCAAGGGGTTGGATGATATTGACGACGGCTTGACTATTACCCAGTTTAATGAAGGATGACTCCAAGTGTCGTTTAGCTGATTCCAAAACGACGGGGGGCGTAAGGATGCTTTCGGCAGATTTATAGGCGCTCACCAAATCTTTGGGGCCGTGGGGAATTAAGGTATAAGAAAAACGCACCCAACCTTCCTGATCAGCCTTATAGTTGGTATGCCAGTAATTATTCAGGGCGTAAGAAAACAGGGTCTGGGTCGGGGTTGCCGTCTGGGACGGAGCAAAGCTCGTCTTCCAGGTACTAACGCTGGAACCCGCCGGGATGACTTCACTACGCATAGCACCCCATTCCATGATGGGGGCTTGGGGGGAAACAAAGGTAAGTCCCCAGTCTGCGCCTGACCAATCCATCCACTTACCGATATAGCCGAAATCCCTGTTTCCTCCCGCTAAGGTATCGGTGAAAGGCGCATAGGGAAAAGCGCCGTTGTCTGCACTTAATTCAGCTCCCGGAAGGTTAAAGGGAAAAGCAAAGTGAACTGCTTCTTTATCCCTTACTTTCAATTTATTCAAACTATCGGTGATGGTCAACTGTCCATTCTTATTGTTGAAATCATAAATGATCACCAAGCCTGAGGTGCCGGGGGCTGTACAGTGCAACTTTACGCTGGTCAACAGGGGGCCATTATCTGTTACTTGCACGTCTGTGACCTTAGCGGTCTGGGCATCAGCAGGATTCCTTCCAGGCACGTACTCGTATTGGTTAAAGGCAAAGTTGCCGGACTCAACGATGTCCAGGTCATGGCCCTTGCAGACCAAAGAGTTAATGGCGCCCGTTACAGAATCGATGCGGACCTTCATCCACTTGTTTTCAATGGTATAACCGTCAACTGTTGCGACAGCCGCAGCGTCTCCTGTCGAAATGGATCTTGTCGAAGTGGCTCCCTTAGCTGCGGACCCAACCGCATTGGCGTTTACACTGCCAGGGACCAGCTTCACCGTTTTTGCACCCAACCCGCCAATGCCTGGGACGTATACGATTCGTTCGCCTGTAGAGAGTTGTTGTTGAACCAATGCTTTTCCATCACCGGCCGTCAGGATCTTATTTGGACTTATTTTTCCCAAATTCACTGTAGCACTTGTTTCCCAGGAGTGCGTATTAATCAATTGGAATTGCCCGCTGTGATCCGCCCAGGGGTGGGTGATGGCCTCCCGCTGGATCGTTAGCAGGCTATCTGCCTCCGAGAGAAAAGCCCGCTTAAATTCCCATTGGGCGATGGTAAATGGATTGTCCGGATCGGAAACACTACACCAGGCGCCCCAGGTATGTTCATCAAACATGACGACACCCCTCCAGGTTTTGTACAAGGTTTCGGCATGCAAGGCAGTATGCCTGTTTAAAAGGGCGTCCAGGACTTCTGTCTGCTCCAGGGAAGTGCGCAAAGCCCTGTTCCACCCCAACTCCATCCCTGTAGAGGCTGCTCCATCCTCCCAATAGGGAGACATATCTCCTTTGAGCACGGGCAGCGCTGACCCATAATCTTTTTCAATGGCGCTCAACGCCTGTTCCGGTGTGGAAAGCACCAGTTTAGGATAGAGATAGGTGTCATTCCAGTTTTTGACAAAATTGGAAATCCCCGTATCTAATGGTGCATTGTCTGATACAATATTGTACCGCAATAAGGCATGATAATAGGGGTAGGCTTCCGCGTTGAGTTTATTGGTATAGGCGACCAGTCTTTTTGTCAACAATCCCGGATTGCCGGAGCCTGTCATGCCATGAAACCAGGAATAGGAGGAACCTGCAACATCGGTCAATACCTTTACATTTGATCCCGGTACCTGCCAATAGAAAGGTTTA
>CAJCIQ010000237.1 GCA_903970475.1 Beijerinckiaceae bacterium | reverse complement strand
TAGCCTCCGCCACCACCATCACGGTTGTAGCCTCCGCCTCCACCATCACGGTTGTAGCCTCCGCCACCACCACCACGGTTGTAGCCTCCGCCACCACCATCACGGTTATAGCCTCCACCACCGCCTCCGCGGTTAAAGCCTCCACCTCCCCGGTTATTATAATCGCGGTTGAAGCCTCCGCCACCGCCTTCGCCACCACCGGCTCCACCGTTAGCATCCGCTTCCTTCACGGACATTTTCTTTCCTTTAAGGCCTACCCCGTCCAGGGTTTCAATAGCTCCCTTGGCCTCGGTGTCATCGGGCATATCCACGAATCCAAACCCCCGGCTCTTCCCGGTCATCTTATCCACAATGACTTTAGCGGATCTAACCTCTCCATAGAGCTCAAACATCTCCTTTAGGTCTACGTCATCCAGGTCAGCAAATAAGCCTGCAACAAAAAGCTTCATGATATCAGATTTATAGGGTAAAGTTACAACGACTCCTTAATAATTTAATACGCAATATTCGTTCATTATTCATTTAAACAGACAATCTTCCTTGCCTTCCTGCTCCAAATTACGAGTTTTAGCCAATAATTTCGAAAAATCCATAATATGGTAAAAGTTCAAACCTTTGAAAGTGGTTTAGAATAACTTATTGTAAACTCCACTCATGTATACCCGATGAATTATCAGCGGGAAGCCTAACCTCCAGGCGCATAGCCTTGGTTTCCACTGGATCAAACTGAACCTGGCAATACCTGTCCTTTGCTATCTCGTAAGGAGTATTGGCGTGTACCGCAACCCACTGTCCATCTTTGAGGTAATATAATTTCCAAGTTGCCGGGATTCTGCATCCGCCCCAGGGACCATCGTCAAACCAATACACTTTTGAAGAAGAAACGGTGTAAGCCTTGTCGAAGTCATACTGTACCCACTCGGTCGTATCCTTGCGCGGCCACCAATGAAAATAGGGCATTGCATTGTCCTTGGAATCCTTAGGGTCGTATTGATCATTAAGGGCCTTCAGCATGCGGGGATGACCTATGGAAGAAGAGATGACACTTTGAGAAGCTATAGTAGGCGCGGGCAGTGGATATGAGGCCTCCTTTTCATACGGAATCCAAACCGTCATTTCCGAAGGCCCCCTGTTCGCCCAGGCAAAATAAGGAATGGCCTTTACTTCCTCATGGGTGGCCGAGACATTAAGGCCGGAAACAGATGGACCGGATGCACGTTTGAGCGCCATACCCTGCACCGTTATTTCATCTATACCCCCCAGCAGGGAAGGTTCATAATTAACCTGAGCCAAAGCCTGAGTGTCTACAATTATATTACGGACCAGGCTATCAGGATTATCCGGTCCTTCCAAACAATAGACAAGGGGACCGCGTTGAAAGGCAAAACGTCCCGTATCATCGACGACCAGCGGATTAGCCCTGACCTTTTGGGTAACCATGGGAAAATCCACCATCACCTTATCACCTGGTTTCCAAGTCCGATCCAGTATGGCATAGCCCTTTTCTTCGACAAAAGAAACCAAAGAATCATTCACCCGGATTGTAACAGGGGGAGCAGGAGATGTAGAAACGTACAATCCGTCGGAAGACGGTTGGTTCTTAGCCCAACCAGGAATGCGTATCCTTAAGGAGGCGGCCATGGTTCCGGAAGGGTCAACCTGGATGGTCACCCTGCCTTCCCAGGGGTATTCGGTCTGTTGGCTGAGTTGGAACTCGCCCCCATCGAGGCGCACATGCATTTGGCTGCCTACAAACAAGTTCACATAGACTATATTGCCCGTATGGGCATAGATGTATCCGGGCATAGAGGGCAGGAAACGGGCCATATTGGAGATACAACAGGCACAATCAAACCAGGCACTGCGCTGATTTTGCCCCATAGAGGCCAAAGGATTGGGGTAGAAAAAACGGGTGCCGCTCAAAGACACCCCACTCAATAATCCATTGTAGAGGGTTCTTTCCAACACGTCTATGTATTTGGCGTCTCCATGGAGCAAAAACATGCGGCTATTCCAATATACATTGGCTATAGAAGCGCAGGTTTCCGCATAGGCACTCATATTGGGTAGTTCATAAGGTGCGCCAAAAGCCTCTCCACTATTGGTGGCGCCAATTCCTCCGGTGATATACAATTTGGAGGAGGTAACGTCTGTCCATATCGCATCTATGGCTTTTTCGTAGGGCTGGTTACCCGTAAGGGCTGCTACATCAGCTATACCCGTATACATATAGCCGGCGCGCACCGCGTGTCCTTCTGCCGAATCCTGGTCTACCACCTTCTTATCTGCCTGGTTGTAGGAATCCCCCTTAGGGCCCCTGATATCGAGGAAAAACTGGGCCAGGTCCAGGTATTTTTGTTCCCCTGTAACCCGGTAAAGTTTAACCAATCCTATTTCTACGATCTGATGACCAGGGTATTTTTCTTCTTTCCCATATCCGAAAGTCTTGCACAACAGATCCGCATTTTTCAAGGCTATGTTCAGCAGGTTACGCTGGCCTGTAGCCTGGTAATGGGCTACGGCTGCTTCGTACAAATGACCAGCGTCATAGAGTTCATGGCTGAGTATTTCTTCATTTTGCCATCGCCGGTCCCCTATCCAATCATGAGGATGGGCTTCGTTTGCACTCCTGAATGTATAGAGATACCCATCCGGTTCCTGGGCGGCGCCAATAATGGCAATGAGGGAATCCAACTGACGGGACAAAGCGGCATCGGGATGTACTTGTAAACCATAAGAGGCTCCCTCAATGGCCTTATATAAGTCTGTATCGTCGAAGGGATATACCGAGAGTTTTGCGCCGTTGTGCCGGGCCGCGGCCACAAAATTGGCTATCCGTCCATGTTCCCTGCACATGCGCAACACATAGGGAATAGTGACCTCCCGGTTAACGTCAATTTTGGGCGCCCAGAAATGATCTATAACCTTCACCTGGGTGAAGGGCACGGGCTGGATGGGATAGTCCCGGGGAGGTCCTGCCAGGGCGTCGGGCCGGGCGTAGGCAGCCAAAGATCCTTCAGCCGGCGCAGCCAGTGTCCGCACAAAGAATATA
Organism: Beijerinckiaceae bacterium; assembly: GCA_903970475.1. Classification (GTDB taxonomy): domain Bacteria; phylum Bacteroidota; class Bacteroidia; order Chitinophagales; family Chitinophagaceae; genus Dinghuibacter. The sequence goes on along the minus strand of CAJCIQ010000237.1, from coordinate 47,886 downwards.
CTTCCGCTAGACCTACCTATAGGAGACCTGAAAGTAATCCTAACCTGGGTGCGGCCTTGAATCAAACGATCTGGTATGGCAAAGACCCGGTCAATCAAGGCATTTGGTTTGGGTTGGTTGAGGGCCAGGGTCCCAATCTGGGTACTGTCCACATATATATCCGCCACCCTTCCTGCATCTCCACCCCAGGCGGTAACCAGGAGGCTATCCCCTGCACTGGGACTGACCCTCATATTAAAGGCAAAAAAACCTCCGTTCCTGCACTCCCTGTTAGGATGATCTGCCTCGTCCCCCACATAAGAAATATTGGAAGTCAGCTGATGATCCCTTTCGGGTTGCATTTCTCCCAGACGCATGATGTCTACCGTCCTGGCCTCTATGGCTTTCTTGTAGGCCAATTCCGTCTCATAGGCCACTTCCCGTTTCGCCCAGTCAGCCCTGGTAAAATAATCCCAGTACACATTGTAATAATGATTGTACACCGTGAAGAAGGGTCTGAGGGTAATATCGAAGGGCTTACCTACGCCTTTGGTTTGGAAAACCAGGTTAGCCCTGGAAACAGGATGAATCCAATCGCTGACTTTATGATCTGAGGTCAATAGCACAGGCACGCCGTGGATGTCCTGAGAAGGGTCCTTTTTGCCCAGATCTCCGGCCAATACGACTGGCCCATAGAGCAAAGCCACCCTACCCGCATTATCAGGTAAGGCCTCCGTATATAAGTGCATGGGCAGCACCACACGCACTTTATCTCCTTTATGCCAGGTACGCAAAATCACTGCAAACCCCCTTTCCGTAGAAATCGGAACGGATACCCCATTTACCCAAACCTGCATGCCCGAGCCCACCCAGGACGGCCTGCGCAAGCGTAAGGCAAAACGGGCGCCTCCACCCGAAACAAGCCGGGGACCCGTTCCGGCGGTAACGGTGAACAAAACCGTATCGCTATAAGGATAGCGGGTCTGCTGCATCAGGGTCAGACCCTGGGTGCGAAAGTGCAACACCGAAGGAATATATAGATTGACATACAAACTACTGTCTCTGCCCTCATAATAAATCCCCTCCCCATATTTGGAATGATTTTCCATACCACTTCCCACACAGCAGGTGAAGGTCTGCGTTGAATCACTGAATTGCTTTACCGTACCCATGCGCAAGGGGAGGAAATAACACATCATGGCATTGGTCGGATTCTGGGAAGCCAGTATATGGTTATATAAGGCCCGCTCATAGTAATCCCCTAAGCGCCCATCCGGGTTCCAGGAAAACAAATGACGGGTCAGCTTGAGCATGTTATAGGTATTGCAGGATTCAGTGGTACTTTCGCTCAAGTAGTCATTGAGGTGATCAGCCTGCCCCAGGTATTCATGGTCACTATTGCCTCCGGTAACGTAGCTATGGTGATCCACTACGATATGCCAGAAGTTGACGGCTATGGCAGAGTCAAAGGAGCCTCCCCCTAGTTCAAACAAACGGGCGCTACCTATGATTTTGGGAATCTGCGTATTAGAATGTTTTCCAGCCAGAATATCCTTGTTTTGGGACAAGGGGTCAAGGACAGCCTTATGATAAAACTGTCCCGCTACAGCCAGATACTGTTGATTACCTGTCAGGGAATACAGGTTAGCCATAGCCTCATTCATGCCACCGAACTCGCAGCCCAGCATTTTTTGGATCTGCTCAGGCGTCAAAGCACTCAGCTCCTGAAAGGACCAATCGCCTAACCTACCAGCAACCTGTAATGCCAGGGTGTCGTTGGTATAGAGATAGGCATCCATTAATCCGGCCAATAACTTATGTACCGTATACCAGGGTGACCAACCGCCATTGAGGTCAAAGCCGGAAGAATGAATATCACCCCTGGCTACCTGGGCCCACACAGTATCTTCCTTGGGAATAGCTCCCACATAGCCCGTTCCGCGGGCATCCTGACAGATACGGAGCTCCTTGACTATATAATGCACCCTACCCGCAAAAGCCTTTGCCCCGGTAGCTGCGTACATCATGGAGCAGGCACTCAGGTAATGTCCCAAGGTATGCCCACTTAACCCATCGCTTTCCCATCCCCCATATACGGGGGCCTTGGGCGTCAGGTGCGCATTCTCATAAAACCGGTGCAATAGCCGGTCGGCGGAAAGACTTAACAGATATCCGGAGTCCAGATCCATGGCATGCCGGAAAGGGCTGTTCAACAATCGAACGTCCCCCAGATCAATGCCATAGGCTTGGGGTTGAATTGCCGGCTGGACGAGCACCTTAGGATTGTTTCTTTCCGGAACTATGGATTGACCCCAACAAGGACCGAACAAACATCCCAACAACGGACACAAAAGGAAGTATTTACCCATACGCATAAGTGTCAAAACTACACCAATTAGATCGCCAAAACCTGGACTGAATTAATGAATAATTATCGGATATTAATCGGTTTGTCCCAAATCCGGCCGCGCCGGGAAGGGGTCATTGTCCCAACTCCTGCCCAAATGCTGAACAGGAAAATGAACAGACTGAACCTGAATATTATACCTACTTTGGCTTTGGACAGTCATTCCAGCTAAACCTTTCCTATCAGGATCCTTCCAGCCAGGACGGCCCATACCTTGTACCCGGCATTGAACTGTATTTAACTATAATCTGCATGAACTATTACCTGAGTCTGAAAATAAAGATTCTGGCTTTTATATTAATCATAGGAGTAGTCTTTACCCATGCCCCTATCTATGAAACACATTTTTCGGAAGGGAATCTGATTGTTAAAGACCATCCCACCCTTTTTATCCAACATTTCTTTTCCGATGGATTAGGAAGAGCCTCTGTAGGTCTATTCTTCCTGATATCCGGTTTTCTATTCTACTATAAGCAGTTGGACTCCGCGGAAGACCTGATACCTAAAATGCAGAAGCGGATAAATACCCTGGTGTTACCCTACCTGATCTGGTCTGCTTATGGCATGCTCCTTACCGCTATACTCCAATGGCTTCCATTGAGTCGCCCCTTTTTCACGCATACACCTATCTTTCAATATAGTACCCTGCAATTGCTGGACACCCTGCTGATCCATCCCATCCCTTATCAGCTTTGGTTCCTCAGAGATGTCATCATCATGGTGGCCCTATCTCCCCTTTTCTATTGGGGCATAAAGACCGCGGGGATATTTTGGTTAGGCGCTGCCTTTTTCCTCTGGGCCCTGTCCCCGCATAGCATTCTTTGGGTGGACGATGACCTGGGCGCCCTTTTCTTTTACAGCACTGGCGCCTGGATGGGCTTGAAGCGCAAAGCGCTGTACTGTGCCCCAGGTTGGGGAATCATTTTACTCATAGTCTGGCTCCTGGGCCTGGGCCTGAAAACGGAGTGGGTCATTCAGCCAGGAGGAGATCTCCAGGCCCAAGCCCTGGTGGCAAAAATCACCAACCTCATTGGCATGGGCGCCATCTGGTTTGGGTATGACTGGATTTACCTCAAGTTCAATATGGAAGACAAAAAGGATCATCTCCTGGAGTCCTGGTGGATGAGCCTGTTTTCCTGCTTTTTTTTCATATATGCTTTTCACGAACCTGTCCTAACCCTGTTAAAAAAGGTTCTCTTGTACGCGCATATCCAGGTACTGGCTGCCTATTTTCTGGCTCCCCTCCTAACCATGACCATAGCCGTGGCATTGGCGGAAGGACTTAAAAAAAGCAAGCTGTCCGGGTTCTACTACATGATTACCGGCAATCGCTAAACTTTAGCTACATGATGTCTAAACCGCTACTATTCCTATTGATCCTATGCCTGGGCACCGCTTGCACCGCTACCAGAAAAATCACCTATCTAAATGATATTGAAGGGCTCAGCGGATCTGACACCACCCATAACCTCCCCCTCTTAAAGGTAGGACCAGGCGACATACTGCAAGTTACCGTGTCGACCATGGACAAGGATATAACCCAACTTTACAATGCCCCAACCAGCTCCTTCTCTGGACTACAGGCCATGGAGCCTCCTGGTTACCTGGTCGATCAGCAAGGCAATATTACCCTTCCTGTTGCCGGTAAGATTTATGTCAAAGGGATGAGCATAGAAGAGGTTAATCAAGCCGTCACCCTTCAAGTGAGTAAAACCCTTAAAAATCCATATGTATCTACCCGCCTGCTCAACTTCAGGATTTCGGTACTGGGAGACGTTGCCAGACCTGGATCATACACTATACCCAATGCCCGGGCCTCCATTCTGGACGCACTCAGTCTTGCCGGGGACGCCAATACAACCGCCCAAAGGACCAACATCACTTTGATCAGGGAAGTGGATGGCATCAAACAATACATCAACCTTAATTTATCGGATAGTAAAGTGTTTGCTTCCCCTTACTATTACCTGAAAACCAATGACGTCGTATATGTGCGTCCCGGGTCCGATAAGTCTTTTGCCCAATCTAAAGCTGTCATCCTGTTACCAACCATCATCGCAGCCATTTCGCTCATTACTACCCTTATCATCATATCCCATAACTCATGAGTGCAGCCAATAACCATAACGGAAACATTCCTCCCGCCTATTTCAGGGGCCGGGTGGCAGAAGAAAATGATATAGAACTAGGAGGGCTCCTGTCTAAACTGGGTTACCACTGGCCTTTATATGCCTGTATGACCCTGATATCTGCTGGGGCTGCCCTTGGATACCTGTGGTACAAACAACCCACCTACTTGTCCAGTGCCAAAATTTACATCAAGGACGAAAAAAAAGGAGGGAACGAACTGGAGGCACTCAAAGAACTATCCTTAATCAATGGCTCCAAAACGGTGGAAAATGAGATGGAAGTCATCAAGTCACCCTTGATCATGGAAGACGTCATCTCCAGAAATCATTTCAATATCCGCATCTTCCGGGCAGGAGATTTCCTGAACCGGGAACTATATAAAGACAGGCCTATTGATCTCCAGGTTTTAAGCGATAGTGCCCAGGTCGGCACCTGGGATCTGATGGTTAAGCAAACGGCGGCCCATACCTGGACCATAGACGCTACCGATGCCAGCAAAAAGAAACACCAAACCCTGGCTGCCCATGAAGGTCAGCCCTTCGATCTGGGAAAAGACCGGTTCAGCATTCAAAAGATAATGCAGGGCGACCCAGGCAAAGATTTCCGGATAAAAATCGATTCCATAAGTCCTTTAGCCTATAAAAAGGCTGCGGAGATAGGCACGACCCTGGTCAGCCGGGATGCTTCCGTGATGCTGCTGACCTACGAGGATCCGGTCCCGGAACGCGCTGCCGATTTAATGAACGCGTTGCTCAATACTTACAATAGGTTCACCCTTGGCGATAAGAACCAGACCATGGTTAATATCATCCGGTTTATCTCTTCCAAATTGGATTCCCTGTATCAAGACCTCAATGTTTTGGAAGTCCAGGAAGAAGCCTTTAAATCCTCCAGGGGTATTACCGAAATCACTGAAAATGCAAAGCTGGCCCTGGACCAGGCAAAAGACGCGGACCAGAAATTAGGAGAAGCCAATATCCAATGGTCCATATACGATCAGGCAGAACAGTACATCAACAATCCAGGAGATTCCACCCCTTTTGCCCCCGTGGGAGGCAGCATTGATCCCGCTTTGTCCACGATGATTAACCATTATCAGGAATTGCTGAGTAACCGGAAAAAGCTAGGCATGTCCCTGCAACCCGGAAGCAGCCTGATGCAAAACCTGAATGCCCAGATTACAGAAGACGGATCAGCCATACGTAAATACATAGCTGGTTACAGAAGGAATGCCGCCACTGCCCGTGACCAGCTCCGGACCAAAGTCAGGAATATGGATGCCCGGATAGCAGAGATACCTGGATATGAGCGGGATTACATCAACCTAAAGCGTCAGCAAAGTGTCAAGGAAAACCTCTACGTCTACCTCCTGCAAAAAAAACAGGAGTCCGAAATATCCCTGGCTTCTACCATCGTAGATAATAAAATCATAGCCTACGCGCCCGTCCCTGATAAACCCATTCGCCCATCCAGACCGCTCGTATTTATTCTTTTCATAACCGTAGGTTTCGGACTGGTAAGCGCCTATTTGTATATAAAATACTTGCTGAGTACAACGATCCTCACCCGAAAGGAGATCGAATCACTCATAGATGCACCCATCGTGGGTGAAATAAGCCGTCAACCTGCTGAATCAGGACTTGTAAAGACCACCCTATTGAAGGAACAGTTGTACCATTTACGCAACAACCTCCGGTTCATGCTGGAAAGCACCACTACCTCACCCGTTATCCTTTTTATCTCCAGCATTTCCGGGGAAGGGAAAACCTTCCTGTCCTCTCACCTGGCCTCCACCTTAAGGACAGGGAGCAAACAAGTCGTCATGCTGGAATTGGATTTGCGTAATCCCAAACTGTCCCAATCCCTGGGCATGAAAAGAGAGCCCGGCCTTTCCAACTACCTGATTGGCTCCCTATCCGAAGAACAGATATTGAGGCCTGTACCGGAGCAGGAAGGCCTTTTTCTCATTTCCAGTGGCCCTATTCCCCCTAATCCTATTGAGCTACTGGAAGGGGTCCGGTTGAAGAAATTGTTGGAATGGTTAAAAAAGCGCTTCGATTATATCATCATCGATTGCGCCCCCATCGGGTTTGTATCAGATGCAAAAAGCCTTTCTGCCGAGGCCGATATAGCCCTGTTTGTCGTGCGCTACCGCCATACACCTAAATCCAAACTGGCCGAGGTCGTTAGAACCATGGGACTGTCCTTCCCCCGGTTGGGCGTAGTCTTCAATTCCGTGCGTCAGGACGAACCCAATAAGTACTACTCCTATAAATATTACCATAACGGAGCCGACAAGGGCACACAAAAGCCGTTTCGTCAGCTCTTAAGACAAATCAGACAAAGAAGCCTATAATAAACGTACATGATCCGACTTCCTAAAGTCATAGTGAATGGGAGCTGGTTACTATCTGACAAGGCAGCCCGTTTAGTGGTAGGACTACTGATTACCGCCTTTATAGCCCGTTACCTGGGGCCTAATGACTTTGGCGTCTGGAGTTATGCCATTGCCCTGACGACCATCACTGGGGCCTTTGCGGGTCTGGGCCTGGACAGGGTACTCACCAAATCCTTGGTAGAAGTAACCGGGAAAAAAGCGACACTCATGGGAACGGCCTTAACCGTGAGGTTAGGCGCTTCTGTCGGAGCGGGCATACTGTCCATGATCCTGGTATATGGTATCCAAAGGCACGACCCCAATCTGGACCTTTACCTCCAGTGTACCAGCATACTCAGTTTGGGGGTATTGTTTCAATCCTGGGATGTACTGGAAGCCTTTTATTTGTCACGTCAGCAGATCTCCAGGGCCATCCTGCTCAAAACGGGGACCTTTCTCCTGTTTAGCCTGGTCAGGATAGCCTGTATCCATTACCACGCTGGCTTGTTGGTATTTGTTTGGACCAGCGTCTGGGAAATTGGACTCAGCTACCTGTTGATAGCGCTGCTGTATACCAAACAAGGATATTTCTTCAAAGCCCCATCCAAGGCATGGGCATTCAACTTATTGAATCAAAGCTGGCCCCTGTTGTTTACCAACTTATCCATCCTGGTGTATATGAAAGTGGATCAGCTGCTGCTGGAAGGCATGACCAATGCTGCCCAATTGGGGGAATACGTAGCCGCAACAAGGCTTTCAGAACTTTGGTATGCCCTGCCCATGACGGCAGCAACGGCCCTATTGCCTGCCCTGGTCTTGCAGCGAAAAGAAGATCCGGCCGCTTACAAACGAAGCGTGCGACATTGGATAAGGATTTCCCTGTGGGTCTCCATAGGTCTGAGTATAGTTGTCACCTTATTGGCAAACCCCTTAAGCCATCTCTTGTTTGGAAGCGCCTACCCCGAAACGGGCAGGGTGCTTCAAATCCATATCTGGTCAGGCGTACCCGTTTTCCTATGCATTGTTTTCACCCAACACCTGATCATAGAAGGCAGGTATGCATTAACCCTGTATGCCAGTCTGGTAGGTATCGTCGTGAATGTGGGGCTCAACCTTTGGTGGATTCCCCATTATGGCGCCATGGGCGCAGCCCTGGCCACCGTCATATCCTATGGGGCGGTATTGGCCGTCCTGGGCACCCGTCAGTACATGCGGTCCAGCCAATCAAACCTACATTCTCCAACCCGTCCCTCTATGGTAAACCTACCCAACCACGCAGCCCTGCGCCAGGCCCTTAACCGTTTGGCGGCAGCCCTGGCCCCACGTATCCGGTACAACGCCTGGGCCTATAGCTCAGAAGGAGAAGACATGATCCTCAAAAGGATTTTTCACGATCGTCCTAAAGGTACTTATGTTGACGTAGGAGCCCATCATCCTTTCCGCTATTCCAACACGTATATGTTTTACCGGCTCAGGTGGACGGGGATCAACATCGATCCCAACCCAGGCAGCAAGCGCTTGTTTGACCGGTACCGGCCCAGGGACACCAACCTGGAATTGGGGGTATCCGCCAACCGGGGACGATTAACCTATCACGTCTTTAATGAAACCGCCCTCAATACTTTTTCTGCTCAAACGGCCATGGATTACGAAAAGAGTTCCCCCCTCTATAAGGTCATAAACCAACAGGAAATAGAGACTATGCCACTTGGGGAAATCCTGGACCTGCACTTGCAAAAATTGGATCCTCAATGCCGGATCGACTTTCTGACCATAGACGCCGAAGGATTAGACCTGGAAGTGTTATCGTCCAATAACTGGGAAAAATACAGACCAGATTATGTGCTGGTGGAAGGGTCCCCATTCGGCCTTGCTGACCTAAGGCAGAATCCAACGTATGCTTTTATGAAAGCAAAGGGATACGACATATTCGCTAAAACCTATTATACCTATTTTTTTAAAAACATGAGCAAGTGAGAACAGGAACCTATGTGCAATATGGATGCGGCCCCTTTTGCGCCCCTGAAGGATGGATCAATTTCGATGCCTCTCCGACCTTGCGTATACAACGCTTGCCTGGGCTTGGGCCCTGGTTGAAGAAATGCATGCACGTCTCCTTTGCCCCCGAAATCCGCTATGGGGATATACTGGAAGGATTAAGCGCCATTCCCAAGGGCTCCTGCAAGGGCGTATACTGTTCCCATGTGTTGGAGCACCTATGCCTGGAAGATTGCAGGAAGGCCATTCAAAACACGTTTGCCCTGCTGCAACCCGGAGGCAGGTTCCGCTGTGTGGTACCTGACCTGGAATGGGCCGCCAGAAGCTATATCGCGGGGCTGGACCGGGAAGACCCGGAAGCCAATATCCATTTCCTATCCTATACCATGCTGGGAACCCGAACCAGGTCCCGGGACCTGAGGAGCATGGCTATGAAGACTTTTGGGAATCAACAGCACCTCTATATGTGGGACAGGATTTCCTTAAAAAACCTGTTGCTCCAAGCCGGTTTTTCCCAGGTCAGGCCCTGCACCTACCACGATAGTATAGACCCCATGTTCACAGCCGTAGAAGAAGCGTCCCGGTTTGACCACTCCGTTGCTATGGAAGCGATACGATAACCTTCAACCATAACATCCTATGCTACAAACGCCCGTTTTACTCGTCATTTTCAACCGTCCTGGTCAGGCCAGTATGGTCATGGAAGAAATCCGCAAACAAGCCCCCTCCTACTTATTCATCGCAGGCGACGGACCCCGGTCTACCCATCCCCGGGACCAGGAGCTTTGTAAAGAAACCAGGGATAGGGTTCTAGCATACATAGACTGGCCTTGTGAGGTTCATACCTTATTCCAACCTGTCAACCAAGGTTGCGGGATGGCAGTGAGTATGGCCTTGAACTGGTTCTTTGCCCACGTTGAGGAAGGTATTATCCTCGAAGATGATTGCCTTCCGGATCCCAGTTTTTTTGGCTTTTGCGCGGAACTATTGAAAAAATACAGGAATCATTCCAGTATCATGCACATCTCCGGTGACAACTTTCAGTTTGGCAAAGTAAGGGGAAATGCTTCCTATTATTTCACGAGGATAGCCCATGTCTGGGGTTGGGCTACTTGGAAAAGGGCCTGGAGACAATACGAATTTACCTTGGATAGTTACCGGAAGTTGCCCTTGAAAAAATACTTTCCCCCAGGTCTCTATGATATGGTAGAAAGCATTTACCGAGGGGAAGTAGACACTTGGGACATACAGTGGATGGCCACCGTCTGGCTCAAGGGAGGCATGGCCATTGCGCCCAACACGAGCCTGGTGTTTAATATTGGCTATGACAAAGGGGCTACACATACCATAAGGGTGCCTACCTGGTTTCACCAGATCCGTTATGGAAGCATCCGGGAAATCAGCCATCCCACCCGGGAAAAGATCAATGCACATGCAGACAACTTTGAAATCTCCATGCTCTACCAGCTTAAGCCGCTAAGGTCCTGGTTGAAAAGACAAATCAAGCGTATCTCATGAAACAGGCATTCAAATACTACTTCCATTCCTTCAACCAAAAATGGAAAAAACCAGACCAGGTCAACAACCTGTTATTGGGGAAATGGCATGCCGAACGGGTAAAGGGATTGGGCACCTTAACCAGTCTTCCTGAAGCCGAGTTCCAGGTCTTTTCCCAGAACGGAGAGGACGGCATTCTACAATACCTGCTTGGCCGTGTGCCCGTACCAGAAAAGGTATTCGTAGAGTTCGGGGTAGAAAACTACCTGGAGTCCAATACCCGTTTCCTGGTATACAACGACCATTGGACGGGCATCGTCCTGGACAGTAACGCCAGCAACATTCGGTTTATCCGTTCAGACGAGGTTTCCTGGAAATATGGCGTGAGCGCACACAGGGCTTTTATTACGGCGGAAAACGCCGATGGCCTGCTGGGAGGGTTGGTGCAAAACGCAGATATAGGGCTACTCAGCATAGACATTGACGGCAATGATTATTGGGTCTGGAAAGCCATTACTACCCTTAGTCCCCGAATAGTGGTTATTGAATTCAACAACGTCTTTGGTCCTGATTATGCCATTAGCATTCCTTACCAGCCCGCCTTCGACCGTTACAAAGCCCATTATTCCGGGCTCTACCACGGGGCTTCCCTTGAAGCTTTTTGCGCGTTGGCCGACGAAAAAGGATACGATTTCGTGGGGGTAAATACTCCCTGCATGAACGCTTTTTTCGTTCGCAAAGATCTTTCGGCCTCCTTGTACAAACCTTCGGTTGCCGAGGTATTCCAGTTCAACCACATATGTATGTCCAAAGACGCAAAGGGCACAAAGACCTTCCTCAAAGGCAAAGAAAGGCTTAGGGCTATACAAGATTTAGCTGTTATCGATGTAACCACCAACACCAGCTCACTCATCAAAGACTTAGCACATATATGACGACTACCTGCAACATATGTGGGCATCCGTCCCGGCAAGTTTTTGAAGCGGAGGTATTGCATAAATACCGGGTTGCCTACTTTGGCTGCAACCACTGCGGTTTTGTGCAGACAGAGCAGCCTTATTGGCTGGAAGAAGCTTATAGCAACCCAATCAATTTATCCGATACCGGTATCGTACGCAGGAACATCATGGCCTGCCGGTCCTTGAGTGCCGTGTTGTATTTCCTATATGACCGTCAGGGCAAATTCCTGGATTATGCCGGAGGCTATGGGCTACTAACCCGGATGATGCGGGATACAGGCTTTGACTTTTACACCTGGGATCCCCATACGCCCAATTTGCTGGCCAGGGGATTTGAATACAATCCCTCCTCCCCTGTAGAATTGGTGAGTTGCTTTGAATGTTTCGAACACCTCACCGATCCTATGGGTGAAATAGAAAAAATGTTGTGTATTTCCAGGAACATCTTTTTTTCTACCCAGCTCCTGCCCCAGCCCATTCCCCTACCCGCCGACTGGTGGTATTACAACCCTGGCCATGGCCAGCATATTTCCCTATATGCCTCCCAAACCTTGGACTATATAGCCAGGAAATTTAACCTCCAGGTATATTCCATGAAGGGTTATCACTTGTTTACCGATAAGAAATTACCACCCTTCAGCTTTCAACTGCTCACGGGGGCCGGGCGTTTTGGATTGGGTGGACTTGTCTCCCAACTCCAAAAATCAAAGGTCTGGGAGGATCATTATGCCTTATTGAGATGAATGACGCCTACCAACTATATTATAGCCAGTACCCTTGGGTAGAAGCCATCAGGGAAATCCTGCCCATGCTGATTGCCTCAGGCTTGCTCTATCGTTATTATAAGGGCAGGCTGAGTGTGCTGGAGGTTTTGCTCTATGCTTTTGCCACAGAAACGTTCAACCTGCTGGTGTTGGGTCCCACCTTCAATGCCACCCTACTGGTCAGCATTGCCTTCCTGGTGGAAATGGTCCACCAGCTCCTTACCCAAAAGGTATACATCAGAAAGGATTATCTGTTCCTGCTCCTGTTACCCTTGCTCTCCAGCCTGGTCGTCCTGGTGTTGGTAGATGCAGGAAAAGTAACCTATACCTTTGCAGATGGGAAAAGTGTGGACCTGCTGTTGAGACCCCTCTATTTTTACCTCAAAACCTACCTTCCCCTGTTTGCCATTGGTGCTAAAATCGTTATGAACAGGGAGCGCCTTAGCTTTGACCTATTCTTTGTCATCATTAAACGCGTAGCCACCTGGTCCTGTGTCATAGCGCTGTTACAGATCCTGGTGGTGCTCCTTACCCATAACCATGCCTTGGCCCAACTCATGGGGTTGCAGGAAAGGTATCTTTCGGAAGATACGGACGGCGCCCTGCCCCTGCGTGTACAGGCCTTTTTTGCTGAGCCCAAAACGTTTGGCGCATTCCTGGCCCTGTCCATCCCTGTTTTTGTCAGGGATAAAAAATGGGTAATGGGCGCCATTTGCCTAGGATTAGGAATCCTCACTCAATCTCAAACCTTTTGGACAGACCTGGGTGCCATGGCCATCATATATGGCTTGTTCAAATCCTGGAACAACCTCCGGTTTCAGATTCTGGGCGGCCTGGGCGTCATGATCCTGATTTTCCTGGGCATAGCAGGCTCAACAGCCATTCTATTCAGTCAGTACCAATCGAATCAGCATAACCCCTTCATCAAACTCGTGTTGGAGAGATCCGTATCCAGGTACGACCCCTATGATTTCGGGAAGAAAAACGTCATTGCCGGTATCCCCTTGCAGGAAGACCTGGAATATCCCGTCTATGAGTTCATGCAAGATCATCCGGTATTGTTCCTGACCGGATACGGACCCGGCAATAGCGCTTTTATTTCTCCCGAATATTTTTACGGCACCCAGAGTTATGACCTGCACCTGGCAGGCGTAGGAGGCACCAATCTCAACATGCGTTGGCTTTACATGGCCTTCGAATTTGGGATCCCATCCTTCATTTGTTTCTTCTGGGTATTGACCCGCATACACCCCCGATTGGGCAGGTTTGAACGGAATTATTTCGCAGCCATATGGATTTGCCTGTTCTTCTCTCAGATCGACCTGGTCTTCCTCTGTGCTGCCTTACTCAGTTATTATTACGCTACCTATGAACATCTATCTAGACAATAATGTATTTCATATACAGGAAGCCGGAGGCGTTTCTGTGTATTGGTATGAACTGGCCTCCAGACTAAGCAGGCAGAAAGGTCTGGCCCTTACCTATATCAACGCACACGCCAGATCCAGCAATATTTTCGAAAGACGGTTGGATTATACATCGGTCAGCCGAAAGACGGAAAGTTTCTTGCCGGAGCGCTTGCTGAGGTATTTGCCCCTGCAATGCAAGCTGCCTGGGGTAAGCCTGTTCCATTCGGGTTATATGCGTACCTCCCGGCAAAAAGACGTACTCAATATGTTGACGGTTCATGACCTGATCCATGAAAAAGGATTGGCCAGTGCCTGGCCGCTTTCCTTATTCAATACCCGTCTGAAAAAAAACAGCATCAGCCGTGCCGAAGGCATCATTTGCATTTCCGAATCCACAAAAAAGGACCTGCTTCATTTCTATCCGGATACACATCCTGATAAAATCAAAGTCATCCTGCACGGCATCAGCGATGCCTTTTCACCGACCCCTCATCCCTCTCCCTACCTTAGTTCCCATATTACCCTCCTACTTCCAGGCCTTCGTCCGCCTTTCGTGCTCTATGTAGGCGGAAGAAAAAAGTATAAACAATTTCCCTTGGCGGTACAGGCTGTTCAGGCACTAGACCCCAGCTTCCAACTTGTGCTGGTAGGAGGAGGCCCCCTGAGTACCGAGGAACGGTTAAGCCTGGAAAGGTGGTTGCCCCAGCGGCATCTCCATGCAGGAACAGTTTCTGACAATACCCTGAATCATCTCTACCAGCAAGCCTGGTGCCTGATCTATCCCTCCCAGGCGGAAGGTTTTGGCTTTCCTCCCGGTGAGGCCATGAAAGCAGGCTGCCCGGTTGTAACCACCGCCCATGCTTCCATACCAGAAGTGGTGGGCGATGCAGCCATTCTGGTCAGTGATCTGCGTCCCGCGTCCTTTGCCCAGGCCATCAATTGCCTTAAAGACCCGGATAAAAGAAAGGTACTTGTCCAAAAAGGGCTGATCCGCTCTCAATCCCTGAGCTGGGATAGGTGTTACCGGGAGACCCTGGATTTCTATAGGTATTGCTATGAAAGAAAATTTGCCACCCCCTAACAAAATCATTAGCAAGCATGTCTAACAAAAACCCTTTTACCCGTTACTGGGACCTGATATTTCGAACAGCTGATGCCCTGAAGGTCATCGTAAGGTCTAAAAGAGCAACCTTCTCTTTCCTGAAAAAGGGCGCCTCCATTTCAGCTACCCGTATCCTGGAAAACTTGATTGAATTTGTGCCTCACCTCCATACCATTTATGATGCAGGGGCCCATAAAGGTCAATTTGCCCTGGCTTGCGCAATGTACTATCCCCAGGTGAAAATCTATTCATTTGAACCCGTCCCTAAAACCTTCGAAGCACTTTGTGCCAACACCAGGATAGAGCGGCGCATTATCCCCATTGCCGGAGCCCTGGGTTCAACAGAAGGTATGCTGGATTTTTATCAGAACCAATATACGCATGCCAGCTCTGCCCTAAAAGTCAGTGATTTGCAGAAACAACTTATGCCCCAAACGTCCGACTACCGTCCTATCCGGGTGCCGGTTCATCCCCTGGATCATTGGACGGCTAAATGGCGCCAGCAAAAGCCTATCCTGCTAAAGATGGATGTGCAAGGTTATGAAAAAGAAGTGCTTAAGGGAGCCTCCTTGTCTTTGCCTGATATTGATTACATACTCCTGGAATCTTCCTTCCAACCCCTGTATGAAGGGGAGCCGGTCTTTGAAGAAATGCATGATTTACTGAGGACCTTAGGATATACGCTGGTAGCTCCATTAGGCTTTTTGGAATCAGGCAGTCTTCAATTGCTGCAAATGGATCTGTTGTATAAAAAGAAGGCCTGAACAAAATAAACAGGCCACCCCGGCAATGAACAAACGCAGCCGCTCCATTATACTTAAATTGGTTAACTATGCGGATTGTTGTCAACGACCATTCAGGCCATGCATTCCCCATCCAGCTCAGCCGTCATTTAGCGGCCGAGGGACATGAAATCCTGCATTCCTATTCTACCTCCTTCCAATCTCCCAAGGGAGACCTGCATCCACACCCCGCTGATCCTAACACCTTATCTATTTTTCCCATTACCACGCCAGGGGTATTTGCCAAATATTCTTTGTTCAAAAGGATAAGGCAGGAAATAGCCTATGCCAGGCAATTGGTCACCCGCCTTCAAACATTCCGTCCCCAGGTCATACTGGGTGGGACGGCTCCTTTGTTCGTTCAAGCCTACCTCCAGGCTTACGCCAAAAAGGCTGGAATACCGTTCGTTTACTGGTGTCAGGACCTTTATTCAATAGCCATCGAAGGTTTTGTAAAATCCAGGATAGGCTGGCTGGGCTTTCCCATCTGGGCTTATTTCCACTGGCTGGAAACCAAACTGCTCCGGAAGAGCACCAAAATCATCAGCATCACCGAAGACTTTTGCCCGGTGTTTGCTCAATGGAAAGTAGACACGGGTAAAGTCACGTATATACCCAACTGGGCCCCCGTAGACTTACTTCAACCTTCCGACAAAGTAAATCCCTGGTCCATCAAACATCGGTTTTCTGACCGGCTTTGCCTGACTTATTCCGGTACCCTTGGACTCAAACATAATCCTGAAATGCTCTTGGCAGCAGCCCGCTATTTCCTACCCGCGCCCCAGGTATCTATCCTGGTGATTTCGGAAGGTTTGGGCGCCGATCTGCTACACAAGGAAAAAAAGAGACAAGACCTCTCCAACCTGCATATACTTCCCTACCAGGATTTTGAAGTCATGGAGCAGGTCATGGGAGCCAGTGACGTACTGCTGGGCTTACTGGAAGAAAAAGCGGGTCACTTTTCAGTGCCTTCTAAAATACTCACCTACCTCTGCGCCAGAAAGCCCATCGTACTGGCAGCTCCGTCTAAGAACCTGAGCACCCGTATCGTACAAGACAGTGGAGCAGGGTATTGTGTTGATCCTGGAGACGAAAAGGGCTTTTGCCAGAAACTCAAACACCTGATCGAAGAACCCGGCTTAAGAGAATCATTCAGCATTAATGGAAGAACCTACGCAGAAAAACATTTCTGTATCCGGAACATCGCAGACCGGTTTATGGAAGTGTTGAGCGCCTAACCAAGTAACCATGATCAAACGCCTTTACCTGAACGTTTTCTTCAGGGTACTCATCGATTATTGCATCCTGGGCCTGGCTTTCGGGTTGACGAGGGATTTGCTTACCCTGAAAGGAGCTCCCTTTGCCGATCCGGCTAATAAGTGGGTTTTAAGCTTTAGTTTCCTTTCCTGGTGGTATATCGGAAGGGCTTTCCACCTATTTGAAGACTACCGCAGCAGACCCTTTGCCCTGGAAGGTATCCGCATCCTTAAAACCATTTTGGTACTGGGTTGCTGCCTTACATTCCTCTTCTTTTATGTATTGAAAAGCTATCCCTTTCCCAGGACCTTTACCCTCACTTTTACGACCCTGATGTTTACACTCATTATTGTGGAAAAATTCATGGTCAAACAGGCCATGTTGTATTTCCCAGGTAGGGACGCAAAGGGTAAAAAGATCCTCATCGTAGGGGCCAGCCAGGTCGGACTGGATTTTTACACCGCTATCCTCCAAAATCGCAACAGCCGTTTTCAGGTAGCCGGATTCATAGATGAAAACATACCTCCTTATCCCGGCGCAGCCTATCTGGGCAAACTATCCCAGTTACCAGAGGTCCTGGACAGAACAGAAATCGATGACGTATTTGTAGCTCTTCCCCAATGGCAACAAAAAGAAATAAAGGAAGTGATAGGCGTCAGTGAAAAAAATGCCAAACAGGTCCGGATTATCCCCCACGTACATCGTTCCTACTCCCGCAAAAGCCAGATGAGCTTATTGGAAGGCGTTCCCGTATTAACACTTAGCCCCACCCCTCTGGATGATCCTGCCAAACAGCGGCTCAAACGCACGCTTGACCTCTTCTTCACGATCATTCTCGCTATTACCGTATTGAGCTGGTTGTGTCCCTTGATTGCCCTGGCTATATGGCTCACTTCCAAAGGCCCCATCCTATTCAAGCAGGAGCGCTGGGGGTTGGGCAACCGGCGCATCGTATGTTATAAATTCCGGACCATGTACCATGGCTGCTATCAAACCGATGCCCAAGGTAAGTACGCCCAAGCCCGCAAAACAGACAAGCGCATTACACCCGTAGGAGCCTTCCTGCGTAAAACCAGCCTGGATGAATTACCCCAATTCTTCAATGTCATCTTAGGAGATATGTCTGTCGTAGGCCCCAGGCCGCATCCCACACCCTTGAATCTGGAAAGCGGGGATAAGGTCCCCAACTATATGCGACGTCATACCGTTAAACCAGGCATTACCGGCTGGGCTCAGGTCAATCACGCCCGGGGTGAAACCAGGATTCCTACCAAAATGCAGGACAGGGTAACTTTGGATCTGTGGTATATAGAAAACTGGAATTTTTGGCTGGACATTCAAATCATGTTCCAAACCTTTATTAATCTGGTGAAGGGAGAAGAGGAAGCGGCTTAAGCGCCATGGGGTGCGGGCACGACGCAGGATTCACGCCCGCAACGCAACGATATTCTGGTAGGCGAAAATCTCCATGCTGACCGCCTTGTAATCGCCCAAGGGTTGAAGGCCATCGGGAAGCAACCTGTAAAAATGGTAACCAGGTAGGATATCCTTCAAAAAAGTCCTGGAGATGACGTTCATTTCGTTGAACTCAAACTGAATGGCGCCAATGCGCCCATCCGCAATGGCCTTAGTGGCCCCCTTCAATACATCCAGTTCTGCACCTTCTGTATCCATTTTCAGCAAGGAAACATACGGGAGGTCCGCTTCCTTAAGGAAATCATCCACGGTAGTCAACTGAATGCTGACTTGCCCTGCACGTTCATTTCTCAGATCTTCAATCACGCCGGCATACATGCTGGCGTGTTGGGAGCCTTCCGAACAAGCATAGTCATACAGCCAGACCTCCTCCACCTTCGAACCCAGCCCCAACAACAGGGGAGAGAACCCATGTAAGTCAGCCGTTTGTTTTAATCGTTGGAAGGTCTGAGGATGGGGCTCGAAAGCATAAATGAGTATGCTTACACCACTGGCCCTAAGCAAGCGGGCGTAATCACCGTCATGGGCCCCCACATCCAGCACCACACCTTTATCCAGGTGGTGTTGCGCTAAGAGGTATCGTATAAAAGCCCGTTCCCCGCTCACACCCTCATTTTCATAATTGAGGATACCCATCCCCCTTAAACTCAGCTTATAGAGGAAATGATGGAAGGAGAACAAAGGTTTTCTGGCAAATAAGCGTACGTATAACCGAAGTGCCTGTTGTTGCATAAAAAAATCCATGAAGGACTGGTCTAAGTTACTCACTTATTGACCAGCCTTCATGGATCAGGTTGTTCAGTTTGGGTACCAGCGTCCGCTCCGTTTTGGGGCCTAGGCCAATGTTTTATTAGGGAAAAACAATGGCTTCAGCGTCATCCACCCCAATGCCGGGAATAAGTGCATGGGCATGACCAGCCAGGGAAACATTTCCGGACTTTGCATGTCCAAGGGCAACTTAGTAGCAATGGGTCCCAGGATGGAAGCAAAGCTCAAGATGGTAAACAACAGGTTGAATACCGCCTCACCCTTCAGTCCCAGCATCCTTTGGAGCAAGAAATAACCCACAGCCGCTATCAGTCCACCGATCGCAGAGGCCAGTATCATTTTCGCCGGTGTAGCTATGGAAGAGAAATCAAGGCCCAGGTAATGCGCGTACACCTTGGAATAAAGGAAGGATAGGATTCCTGCCAACAATCCGGATACAACGCCTAGTATTAAGAGCTTTTTCATGTTGTGATTACTTTGTAACCGGCACGGATAACTTCAGGGCGATATCATCGTCAACGTCTCCGGATTTACCCACACCAAACTGGACGCGGTTTACCTTAAACGAAGCCTGGAAGGTACCACCAGCGCCC
The DNA here is from genome assembly GCA_903970475.1 of Beijerinckiaceae bacterium. Classification (GTDB taxonomy): domain Bacteria; phylum Bacteroidota; class Bacteroidia; order Chitinophagales; family Chitinophagaceae; genus Dinghuibacter. The sequence goes on along the minus strand of CAJCIQ010000237.1, from coordinate 28,388 downwards.
GTGCGCTGGAAAGTAAATGGGATAGTAATTGGTTTTGTCACCCCGTGCATCGTCAGGTTGCCTACCGCCTGGAAATTAGATCCGGAGCCGGTAATGCTGGTTGACTGAAACGTGATCTGGGGGAACTTAGTGGCATCAAACCATTCCGCACTTTTGGCGTGGGTATTCATCAATCCGTTACCGGTATTGATGGAAGCCACGTCTATGGATACCTGAAAGGAAGAGCCTCCTGGATTAGCCGGGTCAAATTTGATGACCCCCTTAAGGGTTTTGAAGATACCGGCTGCATCTCCAGAGGTGGAGAAGGCAACGGAATAACCCGGCGCTATGTTCCAATTGGCTACCTGGGCGCTAACCTTTGCTGCCATCAGCGTCAGAACTGCTGATAAAACAATAAGTGTTTTCTTCATACTCGGATTATCCTTTAATGAACTCCGTATTGGCATCCAAAGTTACCTCGTCGCTTAATACAGCCTCTGGGAATTTGGAGCCGATGCCGAAATCAGAACGTTTGATGGTGCCTGAAATATGCCAGCCTGCCGTTGTTTTATGAGACATTGGATTATCAACGGTACCGTTGAATACAGCATTAAGCGTAACCAATTTGGTCACACCATGGAAGGTCAGGTTTCCAGTAACCTGGTAATTTTTACCCCCTACATTCTTGAAAGAAACACTTTTAAAAGTCAGGGTTGGGTAGGTAGTTGCGTCGAAGAAATCGGCTGTCTTCAGGTGGTTATCCCTCATTTCAGCGCCGGTGTTCACGCTCCCGGTTTCAGCGCTGAGCTCAACAGCAGCGTCGGAGAAATCATCCTTTGTAGCGGTCAGCGTAGCAGTAACGCTCCGGAAACCTCCCTCAATCGTAGAAATCGTCAGGTGGGTTATGGAGAAATTCAATTGAGAATGCGCTTTATCCAAGGTCCAGGTCGTCTGTGCAAAAGAAGACACGGCCAGCATTAAGCCCAGTGTCAACAGGGTGATTTTTTTCATGAAATCTGAGTTTTTGATTTTTTAGTTACCTTTAGTAACTCAAAGCTATTAAGTAACTACCATCCTGCCAAGAAGGCACGAACCTTAAACCAGGGAACATGCAAGTAACCAATATTGAAAATCAGCCACTTACAGTCAAAAAAAGGGCTAAAAATATTTTAGTGGCTCCCTTACCCCATGGAGGAAGCCTCTGTCCGGTCAGAGACATCCTCGGGCATTTTGGTGATAAATGGTCCATTTTTACCATTCTTTCCCTGGGTCAGGTGGAAAAAGTCCGCTTCAATGAACTCAAAGGCATGATTGAGGGCATATCCCAACGCATGTTGACCGTCACCCTACGCAGCCTGGAAGAAAACGGTGTCGTACAACGTACCTGGTATCCGGAAATCCCGCCCCGCGTAGAATATCAACTGACTCCCCTGGGACAAAGCCTGCTGGTTAAAATGGTTGAACTCTGGGAATGGGCCAGTAACCATATGGACGATATTGAGGCAGCCCGCAAATTGTTCCACAAAAAAGAAACGACCACGGAATGCTAAACATCCGGAGGCCGCCGCCGGAGCCCTATTAAATTAAGATATACCTCCGTCAATAACGATGACCTTACCCGTCATGTACTCGTTGCCCACCAGAAATTGGATGGCATCGGCCACTTCTTCTGGTTGTGCCACCCTACCTACAGGGATCTGGGCGGAAAAGCTTTTAAAGGCAGCCGCTTTGGCTTCTGTGCCATAATGATCCCACCAAGGCGTATCAACGAGCCCGGGAGACACGGCATTAAACCGGATGGGCTTCAACTCTCTTGCCCATATCTCCATCATCAGTTCCAGTCCTCCATTGATCCCAGCCAAACCGGAAGTGCCGGGTAGTTTGGCCTTTGAAGAAGCAGCGCTCACAATGGTTACGCTTCCGGTAGGTCTGATATGAGGCAGAGCAGCCTGAACAGTATTGAGCAATGGCCAGAATTTGCGGTCATAGGCATCCCTGAGGTCAGTTAAATCCAGGTCCGCAAAATTACCCATACCCTTTCCGCTGCCTATGGTGATCACCAGGTGGTCCAGGGAACCATAGCTGGAGAAAAAGGCATCCAGGGCGGCCCTGTCCATAGAGTCCAGGGATTGAGCATTCAACCTGGAATTACCAGCTTCCTTTAATTTAACAGGATCCCGGCCCGTTACGGTCACCTGGGCACCTTCGGCAGCAAGTGTCTTAGCGGTAGCCAATCCAATACCGGAAGTTCCTCCGGCAATGATTACTTTTTTTTGTTGTAGATGATGTGTTTTCATAACTCAAATCTCCGATGGATTAGGCACTTACACACTGGCACCGTTATGCGGCTTATATGCAGGATTATGCATGCGTGGGGGCCAGGATAGCCCCGCAGAGCACCTAGACCTGAGCTGCCCTGTATTCCAGAGGGGTCTGCCCTCCTGAAGTTTTCTTGAAGAAGCGACCAAAGGTTCCCGGGTCCCCGAATTCCAACTTATAGGCAATCTCAGCCACTGTCTGATTGGTATATTTCAACAGGTTTTTAGCTTCCTCCAGTAGCATCTCCTGTATCATATGGGAAGCCGTTTCCCCGGTAACCTGTTTTACCACCCGATTGAGGTGATTAGGCGTAACGGCAAGCAGGTCTGCGTAGGCAGATACCTGTCTGAGCTCCATATACTTTTGGGCAATCAACTTCCTGAACCGGCGGACCATAGATGCCCCATCCTGCATATCATAGACCGGATGCAGTCCCTGACGCTCATAGCTCCTTTTAGCCTCCAGCAATATCAGGTAAAGATGCATTTGAATGGCTTTTACCCTTCCGGCCTTGGGCTGTTGCAATTCCTGGTCTATTTGCAACGTGTGCTGCACGATGCTATCCATCTCTGATGGTTCTATCTGGAAAAGAGGTTGTCCACCTGGATCGAAGAAAGGAAACTCGAATGGAATCCGAACGGAAGGAATCAGATCCGTCAGGAAGTTTTCTTCAAACAACACATAATACCCGAAGGCATCGGCGGAAATATTGTTTTTGGAAATGATCTGATTGGGATAGGTAAAGGACAGGGTATTAGGCTGGTGTTTGAAATGCTCCAGGCCGATTTGCATGTCCAGGGTACCCCGGACGGTAATACTCATCCTGTAAAAAGCCGATTTCAAGGGGCCCATGCTCCCAACCAATCCTTCAGAGGAATAAATTTCAAAACCGGGAATATGCAGTGGCTTGTCCAAATGGTTATAGCCAAATGGCGTCACTGGATCTTCTGTCCGGTGCATGATCCGGAAACCGTTCAATTCCCAGCGGGGTATGTCTTTGGTGTCCATAAATTCAAGCGTGGCGGGCGCTGCCGGTGGCACGATCCCTGCGGCAGCGATGGGGCATCCTCCTTACATAAATCCCAGCTCCAGCCTTGCCTCATCGGTCATCATATCCTTGTTCCACGGTGGATCGAACGTCAGGTTCATATGCACGTCCCCTACCCCTTCTACAGCCCTTACTTTGGATTCCGCATCAAACAAGATCTCCGGGGCAACCGGACAGGCTGGAGCGGTCAGGGTCATGGTAACCTTTATGTTGTTTTGCTCGTCTATATCTATAGCATATACCAGGCCCAAATCCATGATGTTGACCGGAATTTCCGGGTCAAATACCGTACGCAAGGCATCTTCTATCTTTGGGCGCAACAGGTCCGCGTCAGGACGCGGCTGGTCGGCTGACAATTGATCGGCGTTACTCATGTGGTCTCCCTCTTTACATCCTGGAGGTGATAGGCCAGGGCGTAGTTTTTTATTTGTTTGAGCATGGACAGCAATCCATTGGAACGGGTTGGAGACAGATGGCTGTTCAACGCAATGGCGCTGATAAAGTAGATCTCTGCGTCCACAATCTCCTTGGGCGTATGTCCCGACAATACCCGGATGACCATACCCACCAGTCCTTTGGTGATCAGGGCATCGCTGTCGGCAGTAAACCACACCTTTCCATCCCTGTATTCCGGATGCATCCAAACCCTGGACTGGCAGCCCCGGATCAAGTGATCATCGGTCTTGTATTTTTCTTCTATCAGGGGCAGCTCCTTACCCAACTGGATGATGTATTCGTACTTCTCCATCCATTCGGGGTAATAAGCAAACTCCTCTATGATCTCGTCTTGCTGTTCCTTAATCGTCATCGCAGTTGATTTTTCCTGGCATTCGAGCGTCAGCCCTACCCCAGCATCTTAGCCGTCTTCTCCAACCCCTTTACCAGCCGGTCTACATCTTCAGGGGTGTTGTAAACACTAAAGGAAGCCCTAACGGTGCCGGGTATGCCCAATCTGTCCATCACGGGTTGGCAGCAATGGTGGCCAGTCCTGACGGCTATGCCTTGTTTATCCAGGATTTCCCCCACGTCAAAGGGATGATGGTTTCCGAGCAGGAAGGATATGACCCCGGCCTTATTGGCTGCTTCACCGACAAATCGGATTCCAGGGACGCCCGACATCATTTCCTGGGCATATTCCATGAGTGCTTCCTCTGCCAGTTTGATCCGGTCTATGCCAATACTGTTCACATAGTCCAGGGCAGCCCCTAATCCTATGGCGCCTGCAATATCCGGCGTACCGGCTTCGAACTTAAAGGGAAGGTCGTTATAAGTGGTTTTCTCAAAAGAGACCGTACGAATCATTTCTCCACCGCCTTGGTAAGGGGGAAGTTTGTTCAACAGGGCTTCTTTTCCATATAAAACACCTAAGCCCGTTGGGCCATAAATCTTATGGGAAGAAAACACGAGGAAATCAACGTCCAGTTCCTGCACATCAATGGGTATATGCTGAACAGCCTGTGCAGCATCCAGTAATACGACAATACCCCTTTCATGGGCTGCATGGATCATTTCATTTACCGGATTGATGGTGCCCAGGCTATTGGATACATAAGTGAAGGACAGGATTTTTACCGGCCCTTTAATCAATGCTGCAAAGGCATCCATGTCCAGCTCTCCCCTTTCTGAAAAAGGAATCACTTTGAGTTTTGCCCCATAATACTCGCAAGCAAGTTGCCAGGGCACAATATTGGAATGGTGCTCCATAGCCGTAATCAGCACCTCGTCCCCAGCCTTGAGGTTGGCTCTTCCGAATACAGAAGCCACCAGGTTTATACCTTCTGTTGTACCCCTGGTAAATATGATCTCGTGATCGTGGGCAGCATTGATATAGGATGCCACCTTTCTCCTGGCTTCCTCAAAGGCATCCGTAGCCACCTGACTCAGGTGGTGTACGCCCCTATGTACATTGGCGTTGATCGTTTTGTAATACACATCCATTGCTTCGAGGACACTCAGCGGTTTTTGGGTAGTAGCCGCATTGTCCAGATACACCAATGGATTTCCATAAACCAGGGTCTGAAGGATTGGAAACTCAGCCCTAATGGCCTCTATACTCAGCGGCTCATATATGTTCAATGTGTGGGACATCCTGTAATTGGGTTACGGGTCTCTCCAATAAATGTTTTTTCAGGTGCCTGGACACCGCATCGGAAGAGACCCTGTCCGTGATGTCGGCGCCAAAAGCCTGGACGAGTAATTCCTTGGCCAAAGCCTCCCCAATTCCCCTCGCTCTTAGGTAAAACAGGGACTCCGGATTGAATTGGCCTATAGTTGAGCCGTGGCTACACTTTACATCGTCTGCAAAGATTTCGAGCTGAGGCTTAGAATGCACCAAGGCTTTGTCGCCCAACAACAAATTATTGTTTTGCTGAAAGGCATTGGTTTTCTGAGCGATCTGACGAACGAATATTTTACCGTTGAATACCGCTTTAGCACTGTTTTGTAACACCCCTTTATAGAGTTCATTGCTTTCGCAATGGGGTTGGAGATGATCCACCACGGTATGGTTATCGATCAATTGCCCGGCCGAAGGCAGGTACAGACCATAGAGGTGACACTCGGAGCCGGAACCATCGAGAGCGACCTGGAGCTGGTTACGGATCAGGTCTGTTTCAGGCAGGCTAATGGTTACATTGTCATAACGGCTGTCCCTGGCCTGATACACCTGGGTATGTTGCACCATGCGCTCCCCCCTTCTACCCCTTTGCAGGACATAATGGGTGAGGTTGGCGCCTTCTTCCAGGTTGCATTCCAATACCCCGTTTACCAATACCGGGGCCTCACCTCCCACGCAGGCCGTGGACTCCATAAAAGTGAACTCACTCAACCTACCCAGCAGTATCAGGTGCCTGGGTTGCACAAATGAAGGGACGTCTGCCGTATACAAATGCACAATGTGCAAAGGTTTTTCAGCCTTTTGACCCTTAGCCACCTCTATAAATAAACCGTCCTCAAACAAGGCGGTATTGAGTGCTGCCAGTCGATTGGCATCCGTGTTCTGGTGAAGGCCAATAAATTTGGAGACCTCTTCGGACCCCAATACCTCTTTCAGGGAAGATATCTTCAATAAACCGGCTTCAGGCAGATCAGATAAGCTGTAATCGATCTGTCCATTGACCAATACCAATTTCCAGGCATCCCACTCCTCTACAGCGGTGCTGTCCAGCAAAGCTTCCAGCGCTGTCGCTTCTACCTTCACCGGAACCTGGAGCTGATAGGCATCCTTTAAGTAAGGAGCCATATTCGTAAACCGCCAATCCTCATCCTTAATCGTGGGAAATCCCTTCTCTTTGAACGTACGGAAAGCTTCCTTACGCAAGTGCGCAAGGGAGGCCGTCTCCTTTGTATGGGAAGCCCCGGACATGTCAAATGTCCGGATCATTTCTTCGTATAATGCGGTGCCGACATTGTTCATATAACGCGCTGTTGTGCAGGGGAGGTTTCCTGCAAAGACTCCTTCAACCAATCATATCCTTTTTCTTCTAGTTCCAGGGCCAGTTCTTTTGTACCGGAACGGACGATCCTGCCGTCATATAATACGTGCACAAAGTCGGGCACGATATAATCCAACAGTCGCTGGTAGTGGGTAATGATGATGAAGGCATTGTCTGATGACCTCAACTTATTAACCCCGGCAGACACGATCCGAAGGGCATCAATGTCCAGACCAGAATCGGTTTCATCCAGGATAGACAATTTGGGTTCCAACATGGCCAGTTGGAAGATCTCATTGCGTTTCTTCTCCCCACCGGAAAAACCTTCATTCAGGGAACGGTTAGCCAGGGAAGCATCAAATTCCACCAGAGCCTGTCTTTCCTTAGACAATTTCAGGAACTCCCTGGATTCCAGCGGAGGCAATCCACGATAGGCGCGGATCTCACTCAATGCTGTTTTCAGGAAGCTTATATTGGATACACCTGGGATTTCAACGGGATATTGGAAGGCCAGGAATACGCCTTCGCGGGCGCGGACTTCAGGAGCCATGTCCAGCAGGTCCTTACCATACAGGAGCACTTCTCCTTCGGTTACCTGGTAATTTTCTCTCCCGGCCAGTACAGAAGCCAGGGAGCTTTTACCAGAACCATTGGGTCCCATGATGGCATGCACCTCTCCGGCTTTCACCTCCAGGTTAATTCCTTTTAAAATCTTCTTCTCCTCTACTTCCGCGTGTAAATTTTTAATACTCAGCATGATTGATATTTAACCCACACTACCTTCCAGTGTGATAGATAATAATTTTTGAGCCTCCACGGCAAATTCCATGGGAAGCTGATTGAGCACCTCTTTAGCGTATCCATTGATGATCAGGGCTACGGCCTTCTCCGTATCAATACCCCTTTGGTTGAGGTAGAAGAGTTGGTCTTCCCCGATCTTAGAGGTAGTCGCCTCATGTTCCACCATAGCGCTGGAATTGCGGGATTCAATATAAGGGAAGGTATGGGCTCCGCACTGATCCCCTATGAGCAGGGAATCACACTGCGTGAAGTTGCGCGCGTTGTTAGCCTTTGCACCCATTTGCACCAAACCCCTGTAACTGTTCTGACCTTCTCCGGCAGAAATGCCTTTGGAAATGATACGGCTCTTCGTCTCCTTGCCTATATGGTGCATTTTGGTTCCGGTATCAGCAATTTGCTTACCCTTGGTCACGGCTACAGAATAAAACTCTCCACTTGAATAGTCTCCCTGCAAAATCACACTGGGATACTTCCAGGTAATGGATGACCCTGTTTCTACCTGCGTCCAGGAAATTTTAGAATGGGGACCTTTACAATTCCCTCTTTTGGTCACGAAGTTATAGATACCACCTCTTCCATCTTTGTCGCCTGGATACCAGTTTTGAACAGTGGAGTATTTGATCTCTGCATTATCCAGCGCAATCAGTTCCACGACCGCCGCATGCAACTGATTGGTGTCCCTTTTGGGAGCGGTGCATCCTTCCAGATAGCTCACATAACTACCTTCGTCGGCAATGATGAGGGTCCTTTCAAACTGACCGTTGTTTTCTGCGTTGATCCTGAAATAGGTGGACAATTCCATGGGGCAACGTACCCCTTTGGGAATATAAACAAAGCTTCCATCAGAAAACACCCCTGCATTCAAAGCGGCAAACGTATTGTCTGTAACAGGCACTACGGAGCCCAGGTATTTTTTCACCAGTTCAGGATGCTCTTGTACCGCTTCACCCAGGGAACAGAAAATGATGCCCAGGTCATGCAGTTGCTTTTTGTAGGTAGTCGTCACCGACACACTATCGAAGATGACATCCACCGCTACCCCTGCAAGCAGCTTTTGTTCATTTAAGGAAATACCCAGCTTATCAAAAGTGGCCAGCAACTCCGGATCTACTTCATCCAGGCTTTGGTATTTAGCCTGTTGCCTTGGTGCTGCATAGTAAGAAGCAGACTGAAAATCAATCTCCGGCATGACAAAGTTCTGCCAACTGGGCATAGGGGATTTCAGGAAAGCCTGGTAAGCCTTCAACCGCCATTCCAACAGCCAGGAGGGTTCGCCCTTTTTAGCGGATATGTAGCGCACGGTATCTTCGCTGAGCCCGAGGGGAGCGATTTCCATGTCAATATCCGTTACAAAGCCGAACTCATATTCTTTGTTGGCCAGTTCTTCCAGTAATATATCGTTCTCGTTACTCATGTACAACCTTGTTACACTGCAAAGCTTTCCCCGCAACTACAAGTACGCGTTGCATTGGGATTATGAAATACAAATCCTTTTCCGTTTAACCCACCGGCATAATCGAGTTCAGTGCCATAGAGGTACAGGAGACTCTTCATGTCTACTACCACCTTTATGCCCTTGTCTTCAAATATCTGGTCACCTTCTTTTTCCTGGTTGTCAAAAGTGAGCTGGTATTCCAAGCCGGAACAGCCACCTCCCTTAACCCCAACCCTTACGAATGAATCCGCTCCCCGGTTATCCGCCGCCATCAATTCGTGGATATATGTTTCCGCCATCTGCGATACCGTAATCATATAAGTTTATTTTATCCCGCAAATTTAGGTCATTTTAGGCGGAATACCTCTATACAATACCATGGGAACGACAAAACTGTGACAGTAAAACACAGAATTTTCCCAAAATAGTAACCTAATGATTTGCATCGTACGAAATTTTTCCTACCTTAGACCCATGAAGCAGACTCATTCCTCCTCCCAGGGGAGCAAACAACTGGATCCCACCAAAGCAGAATTGGAGATCCTTCAGGTATTATGGAAACATGGACCGTCTACTGTCCGGACGGTAAATGACATCCTCAATGAGCAAAAAAGAGCCGTCCAGTATACCTCTACCCTTAAGCAGATGCAGATTATGGTGGAAAAAGGAATGCTGGATAGGGATGAAAGCCAGATGAAGCATATATACAGGCCCGCAGAGGAGGAGCAAAAAACGAAAGGTTATCTGCTGGAGCGTTTTGTGGATGCTATGTACAATGGGTCCCCCTCCAGCATGCTCCTACAACTGTTGGGTAATAAGAAGGCTTCCCGCAAAGAATTACAGGCCATCAAAGACCTGGTCAACCAATTAGACAAGGACAAAGAATAACATATGTCTGCCAATCCTTTAGTTCAAGCCCTGTGCCGGACCCTGGTCCACTCCTTATGGCAGGGTCTGATTGCCGCCCTGGTAGCGGGAATCATTGTCCTGGCTACTAAAAATGCCAGGCCTAATCTCCGGTATTTCCTGCTGACCAGTTTGTTTTTTGGACTGGTACTGACTTGCCTGGGCACATTTGTTTGGGAAGCCTACGTGGGCGTCGTACCGGCTCCATCCGCGGGAACTACTTTCCAGCACGTAGAACTAACCCAATACAAGAACGAACTGCCCATTGCGGGTTCCAGTCACACAACCTGGAGTATCACCCAACAAGGAGACATGGCTCCCTTATCGGGAGACCTGGCTACCCAAACGCCTAACCATGTCCATTCCAGTAGCCATAGGAGTGCTTCCCGTTTGGGATTGTTTGCTCAGGTATCCAAATTTATGGTCAACCATATTCAAAGGTGGTGCAACACCCACGCAACACTTATTGTACTGGTCTGGACCCTCATTTTGTTATTGAAACTCTTTCAAACCTTTCTTCACCTTGCCTATATCCGCCGCATCCGCAGTCATCAAAATCAGGACGCTCCCCCTGAGTGGACAGCAAAGCTGCGTCAATTAGCCCAGGGTATAGGATTACACAGAACCATAAGCCTGAAGGAATCTGCCCTCGTCCAGGTCCCCATGGTCATTGGTTACATTAAACCCATTATCCTTATCCCGCTGGGTATCCTTTCCGGCCTGCCCGCCGATCAACTCGAAGCGGTCCTACTGCATGAGCTGGCTCATATAAGGCGCAGGGACTACCTCATCAACGTTTTGCAAACGCTGGCAGAATCCCTGCTGTTCTTCAATCCGGCTATCTGGTGGATTTCCTCCCTGATCCGGATTGAGCGGGAAAATTGCTGTGATGATGTAGCCATTTCCATACGCAATAAATCTCACCTGATCCAGGCCCTGGTAGCTTTTCAGGAATATGCCCTGGAGAGCCCCACCTACGCGGTGGCATTTCCGGGAAGGAAGCGCCACTTGCTGGATAGGGTCAGGCGCATCTTGTACAATAGCAATAAAACCCTAAATGCCATGGAAAAAACAATGCTCGCACTAGGTTTGATCGCCTTATGCACTTTCACCCTCGCTTTTTCTCCGGTCAATCCGAACCGGTCACAACTGGAAAAAGAACTGGCACATTTGAAAAAAGCCACCAGGCATTTACTCGTCCTTCACAGGGATACGGTACCTCCGACTGCACCAGTGGCGCCTGTAGCACCTACTGCCCCGTTCTCAGCCGTGGGTGCACCTGTTCCGCCAGCACCTGTACCAGCGGCGCCACTTGCGGCCGCCCCTGTTCCTGTAGCAACTGAACTTGCAGCCCCCATGGCTCCGGTAGCGCCGCTGCATGCTGTTGTTTCACCCGTGGCACTGGTCACTGCGATAGACACCGCTCCCATGTCACCTTTGGTTCCACCAGCATTTCCAGCGTCTCCAACCCTCCCTGCGCCTCCTCCCCCTCCTCCCGTTCCCAACGAACTCAAGGGAGGTAACTTCAAGGGGACCTTGGACATGGTTGATGGAAAGATCACCTATATCGAAGGCATTTGGACCAATGGAAAAGAACATAGGTATTACAAGAATGATTATAAAATTGTCGAAAAGGCCGGCAGTGTTACAGAGGTATACAGAGACTGGAAACCGTTTCCCCTGACCGACGTTGACATGCCATTAATGCACAACATCATTGAGGAGCTAACCGCAAAGGAAGACGGCGCGGGCTTTTTTAGGGAATATAAGCATCCATCCGGATCGGATAGCTTCTCCGGTACCGGCACTTTCTCCGGCACCAGCACTTCTCCAAGATCCAGCGTCTCTGTCCGTTCCGGAAGCGGCAATAGCACCGCCACCAATTTTTCAGAAAGTTTTGGCTCCAGTTCTTCTACAGGCGCAACCAACAGCGGGGTCAGTGTTTCGGGATCCTTTTCGACTGGCGGCTCAAACGCATCCACAGGTTCAACCACAACCAGCGATCCCAATAACCGGATTGCCGCAGAAATCCTAAAAGAACACTTAGCGGTAGATTCTCTCCACTTGTCCTTTACATTGAATAACCGAGAACTGGTGATCAACGGGTCCACTCAGCCCGATAACATATTCAACAACTTCAAGAACCAATTTGTAAAGGATCCGGGAGATAGCTACGTCTATACCAGGAGGGGAAACACCACCTCCAGCATGGTAAGCGAAAACCGATCTAATTAGGTCCCTTCATCATTGTTTCAGCCCATTGATATGCGGGGAGACCTGTACGTGTATAATTTATTGGTACATTTAGCCAGTCACCAATAATTATCTATGTACAGGTCTATTCTTTTAGCTGCCGGACTTCTGGCATGCGCACTTAACGATTACGCACAAACGGAAGGCGGATTATACACACCCCGCGACGTAAGGATTGCTTATAAAAAAGGAACCCGATCCCCGGATGGTCAACCTGGCCGGAATTACTGGCAAAATACAGGCCGATACGACATTCAGATAACAGCCCTCCCACCGGACCGGAACATTAAAGGCACGGAGCAAATTGATTATACCAATAACAGCCCCGACACCCTCAAGACCCTGACGATCCGCATTATCCAAAACATACATCGCCCAGGTGCCGCCCGCGCAAGCGCAGCCGGAGCCGACTACCTGAGCACCGGCACCATCATTGACCGGTTTGCCGTAAATGGCAAGGACCAGCCCTGGACCGATCAAAGGAATACCACTATTTCCCTCGTCAAATTACCTCAGCCCCTTTTACCCCATAGCCATGTGCAACTGGCTTTTGATTGGCATTATACCATTTCTAAGGAGAGTGGAAGGGAAGGTATGCTGGATTCCACCACCTATTACCTGGCCTATTTCTATCCCAGGGTTTCTGTGTACGACGATTACAATGGTTGGGACAGGATCAACTTTACGGACTATCAGGAGTTCTATAATGACTTCAACGATTATACCTTAAAAGTAAGCGTACCTGCCAACTTCATCGTTTGGTCCACAGGCACGCTTCAGAACACGAGCGACGTACTGACCCCTGAATTTGCCCAAAAGATGCAGGCATCTATGACAGCAGACGATGTGCGGCATATCGCCACCCTTTCCGATGTACTGGGCAAGAAAGTAACTACACAAAATGCAGTCAATACTTGGACCTGGACGGCCAGCGACATTAGTGACATGACGGTTGCCCTGAGCGATCACTACGTATGGGATGGCGCCAGTGTAGTCGTGGACGATGCGACCGGACGCCGCACATCCGTTCAAGCTGCTTACAACGACACGGCCCAGGATTTCCATCAAATGGCTGCTTTCGCGAGCCATGCCATCGGATGGTTCTCCCATAACTGGCCAGGCATTGCCTATCCTTTCCCTAAATTAACTGCTGTTCAGGGACAGGCCGATATGGAATACCCGATGATGATTAATGATGGGACCACCGATGACCTGGTATTTTCGAGGCTGGTAGCCGACCACGAGATCGCCCATACTTATTTCCCCTTCTACATGGGCATTAATGAGAGTCGTTTTGCCTTTATGGATGAAGGCTGGGCCACTACCCTGGAATTACTCATCGGTCGTACAGAAATCCCGGTTGATTCTTCAGAAGCTTTTTACAAATCATTTAGGGTCGACTGGTGGATCAATGATCCTTCCATGAATGAAGACCTGCCCATCATTACGCCCATGGAAAACACAACAGGAGTAGCCTATGGAAACAATGCCTACGGCAAACCTTCCTTGGGGTACCTGGCCCTGAAAGACATGTTGGGTGACCAACTATTTGCCAAAGCCCTGCATACTTATATGGATCGCTGGCATGGGAAGCATCCCATACCCTGGGACTTCTTTTATTCCATCAATGATGGTTCCGGAATGAACCTGAACTGGTTTTGGAAAAATTGGTTTTTCTCCAATGGTTATATAGACCTGGCCTTAAAAAATGTAACCCCTTCCAAAGAAGGCTACGACGCTACGGTTGAAAATATTGGCGGTTTCGACGCGCCTTTCAACCTGAAAGTGACCTATACCGATGGAAGTACAGCCTCTTTCCACCAGACCCCAATGGTATGGAGTAAGGGCGAAACCACCATTAAGGTATCCATTCCTGGTTCCAAAAAGATCAAATCCGTCAACCTGGACGGAGGCATCTTTATGGATGCGGATTATTCCAATAACAATTGGAACTCGGGTCAGTAACCCCTCAGATATACCCAATTCAAAGCATAGCCGGCGAGAGTTACGCCGGCTATGTCATTGATGCTTACCTTTGTTCCACCTCAAATCAATGAATTATGTTTTCTGCCTCCCTATATCGTGAAAGACGAACCAAATTGGGCGCCTTGATGTCAAAAGGCATCATCCTTCTTCCCGGCAATATAGAAAGCTCCATGAGCTATGCAGCTAATCATTACCCTTTTCGCCAGGACAGCACTTTCCTGTATTATTTTGGATTGAAAAGACCAGGATTGGTTGGGCTTATAGACCTGGACCAGGGGACGGAGCTGCTGTTCGGAGACGACATTGATATAGAGGACCTGGTATGGACCGGACCGGTAGCATCCCTGGCCACCGAGGCCTTCGAGGTAGGTGTTTCCCATGTGCGCCGCCTGCGTGATTTGAAGGGGTATCTGGATACGGCACGTTCCACTGGTACACCCATTTACTTCCTGCCTCCTTATCGCCCGGAACATACGCTACAACTGCATGAGTGGCTGGAAATCCCCATCAAAGAGATACCGGCTTCGGTGTCCGTTCTCCTGATCAAGGCCATTGTTTCCATGCGCTCCATCAAAGGGGAAGAAGAGGTTGCAGAGATCATCAAAGGCGTCAATATCACCAATACCATGCAACTGGCTGCCCTGAAATACTCCAGGGAAGGGATGACGGAAGCGCAGATGGGCGGGAAATTACAAGGCCTCGCCATCGCGGGCGGGGGCAATCTGGCCTTCCCAACCATATTTACCGTGAATGGACAAATCCTCCACAACCATTATGGAGACAATAAATTAACCAAAGGACGTTTGGTAATCTGTGACTGTGGAGCAGCGGCCCCTTCGGATTATTCAGGAGACCTGACCAGGACCTTTCCTGTAGACAAAACCTTTACGCCCCTTCAAAAGGAGGTTTACCAGATCGTACTTCAAGCCCAGGAAACGGCCGCTGCTGCGCTTAAACCAGGGATCTTATATAAAGATATTCATCTCCTGGCCTGTGCCGAGCTGGTAAAGGGACTTCAGGGCTTGGGACTCATGAGGGGTGATATCAATGAATCAGTCGCTGAGGGTGCGCATACGCTGTTTTTCCAATGTGGGTTAGGCCATATGCTGGGATTAGATACCCATGATATGGAAAACCTGGGAGAGCCTTATGTAGGATACACCGATACCTTGATCAAAAGCACCCAGTTTGGCCTTAAATTCCTCCGGTTAGCGAGAACCCTGGAAACTGGTTTTGTGGTGACAGTGGAACCTGGATTATACTTCATCCCTGAGTTAATGGACGAATGGAGAGCAGCAAAGAAATTGGAGCAATTTATTAATTACGATAAGCTGGATGCCTTCAGGAACTTCGGGGGAATCCGGATAGAAGAAGACTTCCTGGTCACCTCCACTGGTCGTAAGTTACTGGGAGATCCCCTGCCCAAAACGGTTAACGAAATCGAAAACCTAAGGTTATGTCCATAAAGGTCCTTTTATTCGGGCAAATCATGGACCTGACTCAGTGCCCATCCCTGACCCTTGAGGATCTGCCCGATACAGACAGCCTCAAGGACATATTGTTGGAGCGGTATCCGGCCCTGTCCACGCTACCCTTTGTCGTATCACTAGGTAAAAAGGCCATCAGCACCAACACACCCTTATCTCCTGCCTCAGTGGTAGCTTTGCTTCCCCCTTTTTCCGGAGGTTGATCATGATGGAGGTCTCCCGTTATCCATGACAATTAATCCTCAGGGAATGGGGAAGAGAGGCTCAGGAAAAGCTGGGTCAATCAAGGATTTTGGTTATAGGAGCCGGAGGATTGGGCTCGGCGGCCCTTCAATATTTAGCGGCCGCAGGCGTGGGCGACACAGACGCGGGCGCGGGCGACACAGACGCGGACGACGCGGGCCACCTGGGCATTGTGGATGGAGACAGCGTTTCCTTGACCGACCTTCACCGACAGATCTTGTATACCCAAGCCGATATCGGGGAATTAAAGGTAGTCAAGGCCCAAGCCTACCTGCGGCGGTTCAATCCCAGGACCCGGACCAAGACATATCCCTTTTGGTTACGGACCCATAACCTCCTTGATATCCTGAGCGGATACGATATTATTATAGACGCTTCGGACAACTTCGGCACCCGCTATATGGTGGACGATGCCTGTCGCCTGATGGGAAAGGCCATAGTCTACGGCAGCGTTTCCAGATTTGAAGGGCAGGTAGGCGTATTCCATATGCAGGGCAGTCCAGGTTACTGGGCCTCGTTCCCCGACCCTCCCCACCCCAGCTCCATTCTTTCCTGTGACGAAGCCGGGGTATTAGGTGTAGTAGCGGGAATTACCGGCAACCTTCAAGCCCTGGAAGCGATTAAAATTGCCACCGGTCTGGGCCAGCCACTTACTGGAAAAATCCTGAGCTTCCAGGCACTCTACCATGAATTCTACGATATCAGCAGTCCAGATGATACATCCCGGAAAGCCGGTCCACAAGACCTGGAATCATTCCTAACTTGGACATATCCCGATGGCTGCAACCAGGTCCCGGACTGACCCAAAACCGATCTTATGTCTTCGCATACGCCCCAAAATATATTCATTCAAGGCCCCATTCCACTCCATGTAGTATCGGACTGTCTGGCCAAGTACAGCGAACAAACAGAGATTGGGGCACAAAGTTTATTCCCGGGTCAGGTCAGAAGCGATCCAATGGGCACGGCGGACGCGACCAGAACCGATCCAATGAGCGCCACGAATACCGATCCAATGGGCAAAGCGGATGCGACCAGAACCAATCCTCATCGAACGGCGGACGCGACCAGAACCGAACCATTCGGCGCCACGAACACCGATCCAATGGCACATGACCGGGTGAAAGCCATCCACTATACGGCCTATGAAGAGATGGCCTTGGAAAAAATGCAGGAAATCCGGAGCAGCCTGTTTGAACGCTACCCCCTTACCAGCATTCACGTATACCACAGCCTGGGATTGGTACCCGCAGGAGCCATATCTTTATTGATCTTTACCGCTGCGCCCCATCGCAGGACAGCCATCGATGCCTGCACGGAACTAGTGGAATCCATCAAAACCCATTTACCCATTTGGGGGCAGGAATTGTCCGATAACCTTTCGCACTGGAAAACAAATAAATAACCCATGGTCAACGTCACCTCCAAAAGCATGTCTTTGCGCAAGGCCCTGGCAGAAGCAACCCTGAAGGTAACTTCCCCACTAACCATTGAAGCCATACTTCAAAGGAAAGTACCCAAAGGGGATGTATTTGAATTTTCCAGGGCAGCAGGCTTGCCGGCCATTAAGAAAACAAGCGACGTGATTCCCGATTGCCACCCCCTACTCATTGAATATGCTTCCATCACCCATGAAGTCAAGGATTTAAGTATCATCATTTCAGTAGAGATCCATACCATATATAAAACCGGCATTGAAGTGGAGGCCATGCATGGCGCTTCCATAACCGCCCTGACCATGTACGACATGCTCAAGCCCCTGGACAAGGGCATACAAATTTCGGATATACGGCTGGTGGAAAAACAAGGCGGAAAATCCGATGATAACGGGATACAAGGCTCCGGGCTTAAAGCGGCGGTAGTGGTATGTTCGGATACAACTTCAATAGACAATAGCCAGGACAAATCCGGACCACTCCTGATAGAACATTTAAAGGCATACGGCGTCGAACTAGGAACGTATAAAATCTTACCTGATGACATGGACATCATTAGGGAAACTACGCAGTATTTGCAACAGGAAAAATACGATCTGATTCTTTTTACAGGTGGTACCGGACTGGCACCCCGGGCCGCCGAAGAATACATGCAAGTTTTATTTCCGCATGTATTTCATTTATTTAGTGTTAAGAATGGTCTCAGACATATAGAATAAGCCATTTATTTCGTTTCTTACATGACGCTATTTTATTTTTGGCATAATAGTAGCGCGATTTACAGAAACTAACTCAAAATCCAATGACGACGGCGAAGCAACTCACTTTGCCTCTGAAAACCATCCTGTTAACGCTCATTCTCCTAAAAAACGATTGCTATTCATATGCGCAGCATTACCCAACGGTTTCGGGTACTGTGCACGATGCCCGGACAGGGGAAACCCTGATCGGCGCTACTGTTCTTTTGCATCCTGCCGACAGCCAGGTACATGCAGGGGATTATAGTACCCAGACCAATGGGTATGGATTTTTTTCTTTGGCTGCCCCTCAAGGCAAGTACCTACTCCAAGTCTCCTTTCAAGGCTATGGAATGGATACCCAGCATTTGAGTTTGACCAGCAATGTATCTTCCAGGATACAACTCTCCCCGTCTGAGCAAAACCTAAAGGAAATCACGGTTATCGGAGTCAAAGATCCAAACAAGGCCCTGATGGGCGTACAGCAATTGTCTACCAAAGACATCAGTAAAATTCCTGTTCTTTTTGGAGAATCGGACATCCTGAAAAGCATAGAACTCTTACCAGGGGTCCAGAGCTCAGGAGATGTCAGTAATGGCTTCTATGTCAGGGGAGGAGGGGCAGACCAAAACTTAATCCTATTGGACGAAGCGCCCATTTATAATGCCTATCACCTGTTGGGCTTCTTCTCCAACTTCAATACCGACGCCATAAAAGGCGTAACCTTATATAAAGGAGATATGCCGGCTCAATACGGGGGAAGACTGTCCTCCGTGTTGGATGTATCGATGAATGACGGAGACAACCAACACGTTAAGGTAAGTGGCGGCATAGGGTTGATCGCTTCCAGACTCAGTTTGCAAGGGCCGATTAAAAAAGGAAAAGGTTCCTTTCTGATCAGTGCCAGAAGGACTTATGCGGATATATTCCTGCCTTTATCCCCCGACAGCACCGTACGCAACAGCCACATTTATTTTTATGACCTCAACCTTAAGGCCAACTATGCCATCGGTGAGCGAACGACCCTTTACCTGTCCGGTTATATGGGAAAAGATGCCCTCAATCTGGATAACCAGTTGGGCGTCAATTGGGGGAATGCCACAGGCACCATACGCGTCAACCACATATTCAGCTCCAGGCTGTTTTCCAATAGTTCCCTGATCTTTAGCCACTATGGATATACCGTTTTGCTCAGTGATGCCAATAGTCAGCTCACTGTGACATCAAAAATCAATGATATCCATGGTAAAGAAGATTTCCAATGGTTTGTGGCCCCAGGTCAGCAAATTCATTTGGGGGCAGAATTAATCAGGCACGATATTTCACCGGGGATTCTCAGCACCTCAGAAAATTCCAGTTACAATCCCCTGACCATCCCACAAAAATTCTCCTGGGAGAGTGCGCTTTATGCTTCCCATCAATGGGCCATTACCACTTCAACAAGTTTGATTTACGGCGTAAGACTGAGCATGTTCAACGTCATGGGCCCAGGCACCTTCTACAAGTATACCGAAGAGGGACAACCCGTGGATCCCAAACATTATCCGTCTACGCAAATTGTAACCAGCTATATCAACCCTGAACCCCGGATCTCCCTTTCTCAACAGCTAGGTAAGGTATCCTCCGTAAAAATTTCCTATTCCAGGAATGTGCAGAACCTCCACTTGCTCACCAACGCTACGACCAACAACCCAACCGATATCTGGATTCCCAGTAGCAACAATGTAAAACCAGAAATAGCAGACCAGGTTTCCCTGGGATACTATCTCCATCTCGGTCAAGGGAAATATGAAGCCTCCACGGAAGTGTATTATAAGGCCTTGCAGAATCAAATCGATTACAAGAATGGAGCACAGCTTCAGGGCAATGTTAATGTGGAATCTCAATTACTTTTCGGCACTGGAAGAGCTTATGGTATAGAGTGGTTCTTGAAAAAGAAAACGGGAAACCTTACCGGATGGATCAGTTATTCTCTTTCCAGGACAGAGCGACAGTTTGCGCAAATCAATGAAGGAAGTTGGTTTCCCGCCAACCAGGACCATACCCATGACCTCTCGGTCGTGGCCCTTTATAAATTATCTAAAAAGTGGACCCTATCCGCTGATTTCGTGTACGTCTCCGGCAGCCCAGCAACCTGGCCTATTGGTAAATACTCGATGGATGGTCACGTAACCATGCTATATGGGGAGCGGAATAGCTCCAGAATGCCGCCTTATGATCGTTTGGATGTAGGCGCCACTTATAAGGTAAACACAAAGGGGCGATATTCCAGTAGTTGGACCTTTTCCATATTCAATGTATATAATAGGGAAAATCCGTACACCATTACCTTCCAGACTGATCCCAATAACACCTCGAAAACACAGGTCGTTCAGACCTCCTTGTTTAAAGTCATTCCATCCGTCACGTATAACTTTTCCTTTTGACCCTATGAAAACGCGTACTTCAGTAACCCCTTTATTATTAACGCTGGCAATTTGCGCTTGTCAGAAAGTGATTTCTCCGAACCTGCCCGCCGGAAGTACCCAGGTCATCGTCGAGGGTGGTGTATCCAATACGGCTCCTCCCTACCAGGTATCCATTTCCCAAAGTGTCAACTTTGACAGCAGCAATACCTTTCCAGGTATATCTGGCGCCACCGTACGCCTCAAAGACAGTACCCTTAACATTGCCGATACCCTTCGGGAAGTATCTGCGGGGTTTTATCAAAGCGTACATTTACCTGCTGGAATTCCAGGCCATACCTATAGTTTGCAAATCCAGCTTCAGGGCAACTGGTATTATGCCTATTCCACGATGCCCTCGCCCGTGCACCTGGATTCCGTCGGCTTTGTTACTTCCGATCTATATGGAGAAACGGCCAACCGCCCGGTACCTTATTTTCAAGACCCCCCTGGCACGCCCAATTACTATCATTTTGTGGAATACAACAACGGCGTGCTCGTTCCCAGGATACTGGTATTCGATGATCGCTTGTCCAACGGCAGGTACATATCGGAACCCCTGGCCAACGACACCTCTGACCATATTCTTCCAGGAGACACCCTCCAGGTAAACCTGGAATGTATAGATAGTGCTGTATATACCTATTTATACGAACTCAGCCTGATCACCACCACATCCACCCAATCGGTGGCGCCGGCTAATCCACAAAGTAATATCAGTGGCGGATGTCAGGGTTATTTCAGCGCCCATACGGTCAGTGAAAAGACCGTGATTGTGCGACGGTAGCGCCGACGGATCGCCAGGATAACGCCCACGCGCTCAAATCCCAATTTTTTACCAATTTTACCTAGATACTTTGGGTTTTAAATATATTTTGATAATATTGGTAAAATGAAGGTAGTTCAGTTCACGATTCCCGTTGCAGGAGAGCATAGCGTAATCGTACAGGAGGACATACAGCCCTTCTTTTACGAGCATTTGCATCGCCATAGTGAAACCCAGCTCACCTGGATCATCAAAGGAGAGGGAACCCTCATTGCCGGCAACTACATGCAGCGATTCAAACCAGGGGAAGTATACATACTGGGCGCCAACCAACCACATGTATTCAAAAGCGATCCTGCCTATTTTGACAAACGGAAAAAAAAGGAAATCCATGCCCTGACCATTTTTTTCAACCCCAAAGGCTTCTTCAAACCTATCCTGGAATTACCTGAAATGAAGGGTATCCAGAAGTTCATAGAAATGACCCATCATGGTTTGCAGGCCCCGGCAGCTCAACAAGAGACACTAGCGGCGATGATGAGGGACATTTATCAGAAAAACAATGCCCAGAGACTAGCAGCCTTTATTGAAACCCTGCAATTCATTTCCGGGCTCAGAAAATGGAAAAGCCTTTCCACCGAGCTCACCGAGCATACGATTTCCGATTCAGAAGGCCTACGTATGAATGATATTTATCATTATACCATGTCAAATTATACTGACAACATTACCCTCAAACAAATAGCAGAAATAGCCCACCTGACCCCACAGGCATTCTGCCGGTATTTTAAAAAACATACCCTGAAAACCTATGTCAATTTCCTCAATGAGGTTCGGGTCAGTGAAGCTTGCAAAAAACTCAAACTCCGTGATTATGAAAGCGTATCCTCGGTTGCGTATCAAACAGGCTTTGCAAATGCCGTAACTTTTAATAGGGTTTTTAAGAAAATTACCGGCAAATCTCCCCGTCAATATAGCCGGGAATACAACCAAAACATAGAGTAGATTATCCTCGCTTTTTCACCTCCTTTCTTGCATTTTTTATAAGGAAAGCGGACCGCTATCCAAAAGGATATTTGTTTTTTCCATAGAGCATATATACTTTTAGAAATATTTTATTTCATTTATTACTAGTCATTATCTTAAAATAGCAATATATATGCTTAAGCGGTCTAATCAGTATGCCATTCTAAGGGCAGCCTGGGAATCAGGCAGCTTGGAGACAATGAGGGATATCCAGCAAATTGTGCCCATTACCGTCCTTACAGAAGACATGAAGTTGAATTATAACACATTAAGCAAGAGACTTTTGGATCCTGCCCGCTTCACAGTAAAGGATGTATACAGACTAGCCGAGTTGATCGGCTTGGAGCCCTCAGCCATCTTCAACCGGATTCTACAAGAAGTACAATTGCAAGCTGCACAAAACAAAAATTAACCCTAAATTTTCAACTTTAAAATAAGCCATGTGAATTTTGGTAAATAAATCATTCATAAGGGGATGAAACGTAACAAAACCGTAGGCTACTTTTGTGAAAAGTTGAACTGATGGCAATGGTAAAATGGACCGGGGTGTATCCCGCGATGCTTACACCCTTTACGCAAAATGACACGATTGATCTTCCCCTTTTTGAGAAGAACCTGCAAGCCCAGATAGCCGCAGGCGTAAATGGAATCATACTGGGAGGATCCCTGGGAGAAGCCTCCAGTCTTACTTCAGTGGAAAAGACAGCACTCCTCCTTTATTGTAAGGAATCCATTAAGAACGACTTACCTGTCATCGTAAATATCGCAGAAAGCACAACCCAAAGCGCCATCCAGATAGCCCAGGAAGCTACCGAGCATGGCGCAGATGGACTCATGTTATTGCCGCCCATGCGTTATAAAGCGGATGACCGGGAGACCCTTGAATACTTCAAGGCGGTGGCAGGGTCTACCCCACTGCCCATCATGATCTACAACAACCCCGTGGATTACAAAATCATGGTGACCCTGGACATGTTCGAAGAACTGGCGTCCATCCCCAACATACAAGCTGTTAAGGAGTCCACCAGAGATATTTCCAATGTAACGCGTATGTACAACCGCTTCGGAGAACGTTTTAAGATTCTCTGTGGGGTAGACACCCTGGCTTATGAAAGCCTTTGCGCCGGCGCCCATGGTTGGGTAGCAGGTTTGGTGGATGCCTTCCCCAAGGAAACGGTGGCCATTTTCCGTTTAGTCAAAGCCGGTCGCTTTGAGGAAGCGCTCCAGATTTACCGCTGGTTCCTTCCCGTGCTGGAATTAGACATACATCCCAAGCTGGTCCAATATATAAAAATGGCAGCTACCCTCACTGGCATTGGATCTGAGATCGTCAGGGCGCCCAGGTTAATTACCGAAGGAGCAGAAAGAGAAAACATACTTTCCATTATTGATGAAGCCATCGCAAACAGGCCCACCCTGCCTGAATATCTCCATCTTTGATTAATTTCAATCAGTGAAAAAAACTTTTTTTTGCATCGATGCCCATACTTGCGGCAATCCCGTCCGATTGGTGGCAGGTGGTGGACCTAACCTGACCGGAAAGGACATGAGTGAGAAGCGTCAGCATTTCCTGGGCGAGTATGATTGGATCAGGAAAGGGCTCATGTTCGAACCCAGGGGCCACGACATGATGAGTGGGTCCATTCTTTATCCGCCTCATGACCCGTCAAATGACGTAGCTGTGCTCTTTATTGAAACCAGCGGATGTCTGCCTATGTGCGGACATGGAACCATAGGGACCATTACCATTGCCATAGAAGAAGGATTGATTACGCCCAAAATACCAGGCATAGTCCGGATGGAAGCGCCTGCCGGATTGGTGTTGATTGAATATAAACAGGAAGGGGGAAAGGTTCGGAGCGTAAAGCTTACCAATGTACCCTCCTACCTGGCCCAGGAAAACATTAGCGTGGAATGCCCGGACCTGGGCTTACTGCGGGTTGACGTAAGCTATGGTGGAAATTTCTATGCCATCGTCGATCCCCAGGAAAACTTTGGTGGTCTTCAGCATTACAGTGCAGGGCAGCTCATCAGCTGGAGTAAGGTACTCAGGGACAGCATCAATGCCGCTCATAGTTTCGTGCATCCTTTAAATCCTACCATTAAGGGCTGCTCCCATATCCTATGGGCCGGATCTGTGTTGGATCCTTCCAGCACGGCAAGGAATGCCGTCTTTTACGGGGACAAAGCCATTGACCGTAGCCCTTGTGGGACGGGCACTTCAGCCCGCATGGCCCAATGGTTTGCCAAAGGCAAAATCAAAGAAGGGGATCTATTTATTCATGAGAGCATCATTGGCTCCAAATTTACCGGCAAGGTAGAGGGTGTTACCCAGGTAGGCGACAAAACGGCCATCGTCCCTTCCATTGAGGGATGGGCCAGGGTCTATGGATACAACACCATTACCATTGACGACCAGGACGATCCTTATGCATTCGGCTTTCAAGTATTGTAGCGTTTAGAAATGTAAGATTATGCACGCAGTGGTTATTGGAGGAGGTATCAACGGGTTATGCTCCGCCTGGTATTTAAAGAACCAAGGATGGGAGGTTACCCTCCTTGAAAAGTCAGACCTACAGGACAATTGCTCTTATGGCAACCTAGGTATGATTGTGCCCAGTCATTTCGTTCCCCTGGCTTCTCCGGGTATTGTTTGGCAAGGCATCAAGTGGATGTTTGATTCCAGCAGCCCCTTTTATATAAAGCCCTCCCTGAATCCCACCCTTCTTTCCTGGGCCTGGAAATTCAACCAGCACGCGACCAAATCGAATGTGGACTATTCAGCTCCTTTCCTAAGGGATCTGAATGTATACAGTAAGTCCCTGTATGAAGACCTGTGCAATGAACCAGGGTTTGACTTTGCCATGGAAAAGAAAGGCATCCTGATGTATTTCAAAACCCCTAAAACGGCGGAAGAAGAAATACACCTGGCAGAAAAGGCCAGATCCTTAGGATTGGATGCCGCCTACCTGGACAAAGCAGCCGTACAAGCCTTGGAACCTCAGGTTGAACTGGATATCTTAGGGGCTGTTCACTACCGCTGTGACGCACACCTCTATCCAGGTAAGCTCATGCAGCAGCTCATCTCCGCTTTGCGTAAAGCGGGAGTAACCATCCTGACCCAATCACCCGTAACGCGTATAGAACGCAAGGGCAAATCCATTACGACGGTCGTCACCCCTCAGGGCGTATATACGGCGGATCGCTATGTAATGACAGGAGGCTCCTGGCTTCCTGAACTGGCAGCTCAGGCAGGCATCCGCATACCGCTCATGCCAGGCAAAGGATACAGCTTTACCCTGGACAACCCCCTTCAACAATTAAATATACCCGCCATACTCTGCGAGGCTAGGGTAGCCATTACGCCCATGGATGGGAAGATGCGCTACGGAGGTACCATGGAAATCGCGCCTATCAATGACCTGGTTAGAATGAACCGGGTTCAGGCCATCGTAGACGCCGTACCCCGGTATTTCCCAGGGCTACAGGTAGAGACGCCTCAAAAAAAGGATGTATGGTATGGGTTCCGCCCTTGTTCTCCGGACGGGTTGCCTTATATTGGTTACGCCAAAGGCACCGATAACCTGATCATAGCAGGAGGGCATTCCATGATGGGACTAAGTTTAGGGCCTGCCACCGGAAAATTGGTGTCAGACCTGGCCATGGGTCATAGTCCGGCCATTCCCATAGAGGCTTTCCGGGCCGACAGGTATTAAGCCGTCGCCACCATGGATAAGCAGGGGCCTTCATGCCCCTGACATTTGAGACACAGAACCATCTAACGACATGCGATATAAAATCAAGCTGATTGTCTTTCTGCTAGTAGTAGCCTTACTTAGCTTCCAGTCCCAAGCCCAGAATACCAGCATCGCGGCCAACGCCAATACAACGGTCAATCCGGCCGCCGCCGTCAATACCACAGGCCCGGGGAGCGACTTCATCCCTTGTACCGCCATGCCGGAAATCATGACCTTGTTTAAGGCAGATCATGACGCCCTGGACCGGTTCTATTTCGTGCAATACGCACCGGAAAGGGGGCTGCGCTATCAAACGCTATGTCGCGGTTACCTGGATCAATTGCAACAAATTAATTTCGATGGTTTACCCACCGGTTGCCGGGTAGACTATCTCCTATTCAAGCGGGACCTTACGGAAGAAATTCACCAATATGAAGTGGAGGCTCAGGACTACCAGCACCTGCATGACCATTGGTTCCCCTTTGCCGACACGCTTTACCGGCTCGAAAAAGAAAGAAGGAGAGGGAAAAAACCCATTTCCCCCCAGGTAGCTAAGGCCTTCGTCAGCATCAGCGCCGAGCTGGCTAGGCTGAATAAAGAACTGAATGCCGATGAACATATCAGTGTCCGCGATATCAGGGCCGCCAGAGGGATTATAGAAGGATTGAAGTATGCCGCAGGCAGCGTATATAAATTCTACAATGGGTATGATCCGGATTTTACCTGGTGGGTGCCCGGTCCCTATAAACAGATGGACAGCGCTCTGAATGCCTATCAGGAAGCCTTTGAAAATAAACTGAACAATAAGGCCCTGAAAATGGATAGCAGCGGCATTGTGGGTAATCCTATAGGCCGTGATGAAATCATCCGTCAGTTGGGGTTGGAGATGATTCCCTATACGCCCGATGAACTCATAGACATAGCCAACAAGGAATTTGGTTGGTGTGAGGTAGAAATGAAAAAAGCCTCCCAGGAGATGGGATTCGGAGACGACTGGAAAGCAGCTTTGGAAAAGGTGAAGAATGCTTACGTACCTGCGGGTGACCAACCAGAAGCCATGCTGGAACTCTATAATGAATCCATCGCCTTCCTTAAAGCCAAAGATCTGGTGACCATACCCCCCATGGCAGAAGAAACCTGGAGGATGGCCATGACCAGCCCTGAGTTACAACGGATCCTACCCTTCTTTTACGGAGGAGAAGAGTTTTCGATTGCCTACCCTACCAATACCATGAGTTATGAAGATCGGATGATGGCCATGAGGGGGAACAACCCCCACTTCAGCAGGGCCACCGTGCACCATGAACTCATTGCAGGTCACTATTTGCAGCAATTCAGTTGCGAACACTATAAAACCTACCGCCATTTTGAAACGCCCTTCTGGACAGAAGGCTGGGCTTTGTACTGGGAAAGGCTACTATGGTCCCTTCATTTTCCCAGAGGACCAGAAGACAGGGTGGGCATGCTGTTCTGGCGTATGCACCGCTGCGCCCGCATTATTTTCTCGCTCAACTACCATATGGGTAAGTGGACCCCTCAGCAATGCATTGACTTCTTAGTGGACAGGGTGGGATTTGAAAGGGCCAATGCAGAAGGGGAAGTCCGGCGTTCATTCACCGCCGGTTACGGCCCCTTATACCAGGTGGCTTACATGATAGGCGGTCTTCAATTCGAAGCCCTGAGAAAAGAGTTGGTCGATTCCGGTAAAATGACCTACAAACAGTACCACGACGCGGTGATGCACGAAAACAATATGCCCGTTGAAATGGTCCGGGCCATACTCACCAATCAGCCTTTGACCAAAGACTTTCAAACCCAGTGGAAATTCTATAGCGGCCCAGCGCCGCATTAATCCCGGGCACGATCCATAACGGCACCGAACAAAGCGTGGCAACACCCTCCTGTCGAACAGGCGACCGTAGAACTAAAAAAGGCCCAGGTTCAACCCCGGGCCTTCTTGTACCTGTAAAGATTTTTGCCTGCGATCAGAGGTTCAGGCCACCACCTAAAAGTCCGTTTCCGGAACCACCCAGCAGTCCACCACCGAGCACACCGCCCAGTAATCCACCACCGCTGGTCAGGCTATTGGTAGCATTGTCCAGGTTGGTTGTGAGGTCCGTCAAGGTAACGTCCAGGCTTACAGCTAAAGCTACTCCTGTAGCAGCCAGGTCGGTCAGCAGACTGTTGATCGTAGGGTTCAGGGAACTCAATCCGAGTCCGGTAGTACCGCCATTTACAGCTTGAGATTCTTTTTCGGTTAGCTGTTCGAAGTTAGCGATCTGGAGTGTGTTCATACAAATGTTGATTTTTGAGGTGTAATTGAGTTAGATTTCCTGACTAAATTATCCATT
>CAJCIQ010000236.1 GCA_903970475.1 Beijerinckiaceae bacterium | reverse complement strand
TGCCTGGGACGAAAAGTACAGGACCAATTACCTTAGGCCCATCACAGCTATTCAACAATCGCTTGACCCTACCTGGCAACCTTTGCTCCAAACCCCACCCTTCCCGGAATACCCGAGCGCGCATAGTGTGATTTCCATGGCAGCGGCGACCGTACTGACGGCCCTTTTTGGAGACTCGGTAGCTTATACGGACAATACCGAGCTGGCCTTCGGGCTTCCACCCCGATCTTTCCAAAGCTTTACACAAGCTGCTGCGGAAGCCGCGGTCAGCCGTATGTATGGCGGAATCCACTTCAAGGAAGCCATAGAAAACGGAAAAATCCTGGGTAGCCGGGTAGGCCATCAAATCGTTCAAAAATTGAAGGTACACTATGTGGCTGCTAACCGCTAAAACTGCCCAAATACCTGGAACGCCCCCGGAAAAACAAATGTATTATGTATTGCGCGTGGCCTCTGCCATGTGCTTTGTTGGACATGGTATTTTTGGTATCCTGACCAAGCCCATATGGTGTCACTATTTTGCCGTTTTTGGCATCGGTACGGTTACGGCTTACCAGCTCATGCCGATTGTAGGAACCATAGACATATTGATGGGTTTGCTCCTACTCATTTACCCTATGAGGGCGGTCTTTGCCTGGTTGGTGATTTGGGGTATGGTCACCGCCGCCCTAAGGCCATTGTCCGGTGAGCCCTTTGCCGAATGCATAGAACGGGCAGGTAATTATGGAGCGCCCTTTTGCCTGTTGCTATTGACGGCGGGTGGCGGACTAAAAGCAGGTGTTGGACTAACGGTGGGTGGCGTACTAACGGCAGGGAGTAGCCGAACCAATAGGCTGCTGCAAACAAATTGGGCCTTAAGGGTTTTTGGTTCACTGCTGCTGATCGGACACGGGTGGCTCAACTTGCTGGCCAAAAAAGGATTGATGAACCAATATCAGCATTTGGGGTTCGCACATGCGGCAAGCGTTGGACAGATAATAGGCATCTGGGAGATCATAGGCGCCTTATTGATCCTGATCAAACCAGCCCCCGTCCTGGTGCTCATCCTCCTGGTCTGGAAGATGAGTACGGAACTATTTTACCCCCACCACGAATGGCTCGAATGGGTAGAGCGAGGCGGCAGTTTTGGGGTATTGCTCGCCCTTTATTTTTCTGAGATCATGCTGAGTAAACGCTGGTCCCGGTTATAGACATCGGGCCTGAACTCAATACCGCCCTGGGGATCTACCCAGGAAGTGAAATAAACGATGAATACCGGAACCGTCCTTTTAATGGTTACGTACTTTTCCTTCCCACTGTTCATGGCGGTCTGAATGGTTTGGGTATTCCAGTCCGGGATTTCCTGTAGTAAATAGGCGGCTAGCTTAGGCGGATCATCCACGCGTATACATCCGTGGGAAAAAGCCCTTTTCGTATTGCCAAACAAGTCCTTGGCCGGGGTATCATGCAGATAAATATTGTAGCTGTTGGGGAATAAAAACTTTACCCTCCCCAAAGAGTTCCAGGGGCCTGGTTTCTGGCGCACCCCATTGTTATATCGCTCCATATGGTGAGTGGCCAGATAATTGGCGTTGCGACGGATCCCGGGCAACACTTCACTGCGAAGGATGCCGGGGGGCACATACCAATAGGGACTGAACACGACGTATTTCAATAAACCAGAAAAGATCACCGTTTTATGCACGGCGGTGCCTACGACGACCCGCATGCGCCATAGGACAGAATCCCCGTTGAAAGCCGTCAGGGCAAACTGGGGTATGTTGACGACCAGGTACTCCCCTTTGGCCGAATCCGGAATCCACCGGCATCTCTCCATATTCACACAGATCTGTTCTACCCGCTGATGCGGGGCCACATTTAACTCCCTCAAAACTTCAGGCCCGATGACCCCATCGGGGGTTATACCAAAGCGCCGTTGAAAGTGTCGAATGCCTCTGGCAGTGGCACTGTCATACAACCCGTCAGCAGCAGCTTCCGGCATATCACCCAATATATGCAAACGCTCTTTAATCTGAAAAATCACCTTGGATGAATCACCTGCCCTGTATGCTTTTTGTTCTGCCTTCAGGACTGGCCAGGGATACTTAGCCTCTATATCCCTATAAGTCTGTAGAGCTGCTTTCAAGCGTCCATATTGGGGGTATACGGGCTCAGTAGCCGCAGTGCCGGACAGAAAAGAATTTAACCAATCCGAATAACTCACCTTCTTTTTAGGTATAAACCAATCCACTTGCTTAAGGTCTTTGTCAGACAAACCTCCATATACTTTATGGGCAAAATAAAAGTAAGAGGCGGTCAACAATAATTCTTTTTCAGTATGCGCAGCGTCTCCTTCAAGGTCGGCTGTACCCGAAAGACTGTCCAGGGCAGCCAAGAACGGTACCTGCCCTGAAACGCCTTCCTGGGGCAGGTGTTGGATCCGGTTATAGAGGTTACCCGCTTGTTCAATTTCCCCATGATGGTCATACCAGGCATAAGAGAAACGCCTTCCTCTGTAAAAGGTCAGCATTTCATTTTTATAAGGGGCGGCGGATGGATAACGGGAAAAAAACTTATAAAGCGCAGCGCTATCCAATTTGAGTGCAGACGGAGCAGAAAAATTACCCGTTACGCCTGAGACCGCTTCCGTTTTTTTAGGAGCAGCAATAGCGGCTATGGGCTCCTTTTTTTTGCTTACGCAGGAAAGAAACAATCCTCCCAGTAAGAGCATAAAGGTTAGGTGATTCATTCGGTTAGCTTATAGTATAAAAATAGGTGCTTTTGCCTAAAAGGCTAATCTTTTGGTATATAAGAAAATTCTAAAAAACTGAGGTTCAATATTCAATATACAATAAATTTCCACATATATTTGCTATTGAACAACATGGAGAACACTTCGTGAAATTAACCCACATTCCAATCACCACCCATTTTCCTAACAGGAATCCCCTACCAGCGTTCCATATACCTACTTGCCCCGGTCATTTGAACGCCTGCAACCGTCGCTACTGATTGCTTTACCCATCCGACTATATCCTGTGAACCGCTTTAAACCATCAAACTCGCTATCCAATGTCAAACTTTGCTCTGAATAGGTTAAAGATCGTCCTGGTTGAGAAAGGCGTCACTAACCGACAATTAGCCCAGGCGCTGGGAAAAGCAGAATCTACCGTATCGCAATGGTGTACCAATGCCAAACAACCCTCGCTGGAAACTTTTTTCCGCATTGCCCAATACCTGGAGGTCGACATCCGGGAACTGATTATCAAGACCAAGTAAGTAATCCTACCCTTTTCTGATCCTGTCCACCTCTTCTGAAGCACCCACGTTAGACTTATGTGTGGCTCCGGTGCTATGGCCAAAAGATTTGCTCCAAGTCAACTTGAGTATGGGCATAAAAGCGGACTCCGTTTTACCGTCCACCTGGTTTTTGATGGAATACGCTTCCTGGGTTAAGGTTCCGTATTGATTACGCCAATGCATTGATTTGAGCAAATCCGTCGCCGACAAAGAAAGGGTTCCCCATTTGGAAAATTCCTTCTTTATTCCAGCATTCAGCTCTCCCATGTTGCCCAATTTTGACGTACCATTATAGGTACTGGTCGTATACCACCCTGATAACTCCAGGGCCCAGTGTTTGCGTAGGGAAAAGGTCTCTGAACCATTAAGGATGGTGAAGAAATAAGAATAATTCAGGGGGTTCAGGGTATAATCCAGGGAAACCTGCCTGTAGCCTTCCATGAAAAAGTAGCTCATATGCCACCAGGAATTGACTTTAATGGGAATGACGGCCTGAAGGGAAAGGTTATTCTGGTACTTTTCATTCTGGGGAGAAATATACAGGATGTCTTTAGAAGGGCTTTCCGTCAATTGATAGTAGGCGATGGGATCGTTTTCCCTGTCATAGAGCATTGAAAAGGAGTACCCGTGATTGACATAGCCCAACTTCAGGTTTCGGGTGATGGTGGGCTGAAGCAGCGGGTTACCGGTAAAGACTGCCGTAGGATCGCTGTAGCCTACATAGGAGGCCAGGTCATTATAGGAAGGACGGGTTATCCGCTCGGTATAAGAAAACTGCCATTGAACATCGGCGGATACTTGTTTGGTGAGGTATAAGGAGGGGAAAAACCTTCCCTGACTCCGGGTGAGCAGCACCGAATCGTTTATGGAATTTTCGGTGCGCAGATCATCGTATTCATAACGGAGTCCCGCTTCCAGGCTTACACCCCTTTTTAAGTCTCCATGTACACTCAGGTAGCCGGCCCCGATATCTTCCCGCATATGGATATTGGTATAGAGCTCCGAAGCGGAAACCCATTTGCCGTTTTCCAGGTTATAAATACCACTCATGCTGGTATCGGCGGTATGTGTTCCTTTGAAACCGACATTGAAGGTCCAGGCCTCCTTCCACTTGCGGGTATAATCCATTTTCAGCACACCTACCTGAATAAGGGTTTGGGCATCCACCTTTTGGGCAGGAGCGTACAAACTGTCGCTGGGTGAAGCGTTTTCCCCGTCCGGGTTTTGAAAGGAGCTCGTGATGGTGGAAGGGCTATGGAACACGAAACGCAGGTATTCCCCTTGCAGCGTAAGTTTTTCCCCTGGACCCCATTTCCTTTCCCAATTCAGGGAACTGAGCAGGTTATTACCGTCGTTGGTTTGCTTAGAAATACCGTAATAGGTTAATAAAGAATCCGGATAAATGTCGTAGGTAGAATGATTAAAGCCCAGGCTGATGCTGTGGTTATTGTTATAGGTAATGCCAGCGCTGAGGGTGCTCTTTTCCCCCAATTTCAGGTCCAGGTCCAGGTTGGCATCCTGTGCATATTCCTGGGCTTTGGTGGTGTCCCGGACCATTACGGTATTTTGCCCACCCATGAAGGGCTCATCCTGGGAACTAAGGATATTCAGGGTGCTGATGGTATGGGTATGGGACCAATCATAACTGAAGGTCATGTGCAGGTTCCTGGTGTTGTGGGACAGGCTGGCGGAAACCACCTCTTTATCACCCCAACCGGAACCTCCTGTCACAGAAAGGTTGCCGTAAGTACCCAGGCGCTTGTTTTTCTTCAAAACTATATTGATGACTCCCGCGGATCCCTGGGCATCATATTGGGCGCCGGGCGTATTGAGCAATTCTATTTTGTCAATATCGTCCGCACTCATGCTGTTCAGCAGGGTTAGAACCTGGTCTGAACTCAGGTGCAGGACCTTTCCATTGAGCAGGACCGTTACACCTGTCTTTCCATTGAGGGAAATATCATTATACCGGTGGTCTATGGTTACACCGGGGGAGCGCTCCAACACTTCCAGTACAGTGGATCCCTTTGTCAGGATAGAGCTGTCTGCCTGCACCACAATGCCGGCGGGTGTTTGGGTAAAAAGGGGCTTTTCAGCACGGATCACTACGTCCGACAAGCGGGCAGTGTCCGGGACCAGGATGAGATCCCCAATAAGCTTTGAGGATATCCCATCCCATTGAAAAGCCTTAAACGTAAAGTTGCGGTATCCTACGCAACTCACCTGTACAAGGTAGCTGCCTTCTCCATAGGGGAGCAGCCGGAACCTGCCTGAGGAATCGGTATAGGTCATTTTTGCCAGGGCGCTGTCCGTGACCTTGATGAGGATGACGTTTGCCTGCTCTACAGGTTTATGATCCGGGGATAAAACACGGCCTATGGCTTGGCTAAAGGCCCCTGTATAGAGACAAGACAAAAGGACCAGGAGGGAAAAGCTTTTCATGTGCTTTGTATTTTACTCAAAGAAACACGGCTTCAGCCCGCTTGAAAAAGAGATATGACCAATTGATACAATCTGTTGACCAATAGCAGAAATGCAGGTCGTCCCTTATTGGGTGCAGTTGGTCAATTATCATTGCCGGTAGATCGGTGGATGGGGGCAGTCCTGGAAAAGTTTGCGTATTTTCAGTAGCGCATATGTTTAAGAATAAGCTATACGATATTCCCTTCTGGATCATATACAACTGGTTATGGTGGGTAATAGCCTACGGCAATCCCGTGAAGGCATCCCTGGCCATATTCACCACCGCCTATTTCATTAAATACGCCTTCTTTGTCGTACTTCCTATCCTGGCCGTATGGTTCAACTTATTTGTGCTCGTTCCCCGTTACATGGAAAAGGGCAGGTTCAGGGCTTATACGTTCGCCCTGGTGGGAACCACCCTCCTCACCTCCGTTCTTATTGTTCCCTGTTACTATCTGACGGCGGCAGCCATGGGTAAAACGGTATATGATGTATTTAATACCGATAAAGAAGATTGTCTTGTTTCTTTTTTTACCGTCGCCTTTTCTGCCATGGTGACGGACATGGGCATGGCCATGAGTATTAAACTAGCCCAGGATTGGCTCCATACTAAAAAAAGGCAGCAATTACTGGAAAAGGAAAAACTGGAAACAGAACTTCAGTTCCTCAAAAACCAATTCAATCCGCATTTTCTATTCAACAGCATCAATTCC
The DNA here is from genome assembly GCA_903970475.1 of Beijerinckiaceae bacterium. GTDB lineage: Bacteria > Bacteroidota > Bacteroidia > Chitinophagales > Chitinophagaceae > Dinghuibacter. The sequence continues at coordinate 12,242 of CAJCIQ010000236.1, read as the reverse complement.
ATTTTCTTTTTGATCCACAAAAACCCGGACATGGCCAGTGCCTCCCTGGCCAAATTCTCTGCCCTGCTCCGGTATCAGTTATATGAATGCAATGACCAGCAAATACCACTATCCAAAGAGATAGCCTACCTGCAAAACTTTATAGAACTGGAGCGGTTGAGGCAAAATAAAAACACCAGCGTACAGGTGCACATTGACCCCATTAAAGAATCGGACCAATGGGGTATATCCCCCTTTATCATCATGACCTTTGTGGAGAATGCATTTAAGCACGTATCCAAGGAAAGCGAGGGACTTAATTGGATAAATATGCAGCTCCGGCTATCCGGTTCCCGCCTCCACCTGATGGTGAGTAACTCTATTGCTGACACGCCGGAAGCGGAGGTTATCCGTTCCGGCGGCATCGGACTGAATAATGTACAAAGAAGGCTGGACCTGGTATACCCAGGCCATCACCTGTTACAAATAGAGAAAAAGGCTGACCAATTCGAAGTAAGGTTGAGCCTGGAATTGACCCGACTGGAAATACCTGTGGGTCCAAAGACAACGGAGCGGCTTATAAGTACCCCTGTATGATCCATTGCGCCATCATAGACGACGAACCCCTGGCCAGGGAAGGCTTGGCCAACTACGTAAGGGAGGTGGATTTCCTGGAGCTGGAAGGCACCTGCGAGCATCCTTTGGAACTCATGAAACTGTTGGACCAGCAGCCCATTGACCTGATTTTCCTGGATATTCAAATGCCCAAAATGAGTGGGATTGATTTCCTTAAAATTGCCCAGCGGCCCCCATTGGTTATTATTACCACTGCTTTTCCGGCTTATGCCTTGGAAGGTTTCCAGCTCAATGTGCTGGATTACCTGGTCAAACCCATCACCTTTGATTTGTTCTTTAAATCGGCTAAGAAGGCTAAAGATTATCACCGGTTGCTCAATCAGCCGGTTAGCGCCGAACCCAGTAAGCCAGAAAAAGAATCGGATTATTGTTTCATCAAATGTGGAAGCAAATATGAGAAGATCTTCTTCGACGATATCCTGTTTGTTCAGGGCCTGCAAAATTATGTAACCATACATACGACAAAGGGAAAGTACATCACCATGCTGTTCCTTAAGAATGTAGAAGAAAACCTGGACAATAATTCCTTCCTGAGGGTACATAAATCTTATATCGTATCTGTGTCTAAAATCGAAGCCGTTGAAGGCAACGAGATCTTCATCGGAGCACATCGGATTCCTATCAGCCGGAACTTCAGAGATCAGGTTATTGAGCAAGTGGTGTCGGCCAAACTTTGGGATAAGATTAAGTTTTCCTAGCCTATATTGGGGATTCAAAGCCGTAGCACAACATCAACCTTGCACGGACTCAACCTGGTCGTATGAAATCAACCTTCGCTTGGCTGCTCATGGGCGTTCTCCTTTCCGGATGCCTGATACATGCTGGCCCCTCCGCTTTATGGATGTATACCGATGGGGTTCCCGTTTCCATAGACAGTTTAGTCAATCCGGCCAGTTTTCTGGAACTTAAGCCCGACCATAGTTATACCCGCGACTTCGGACGCTTCGAGTATGGCACCTGGAGTCTGGATGCCGGTGGGCTTCATTTGATTAACCAGGAGCACATTACCCAATTATACAGCCCGGTCACCTTCGAAGGGATTAACATGAACCTGGATAAGGAAAATTTTGAACGAAATCCACTTCCTGCCCCGGATGCGGAACATGATCCTTTTAGTCTGGACAACAACCGTTGGAGAATACCCGCAGAATATAAAGAAACCGATGCCGAGATCAAAAAACGCTTATACAACCACTGTCAGTTTTGGAAGGCGTATTTCACCTGGGCTTTGGATAAAGACATCCATTCCGTAGACGTTCGAAGCACCCCCACGGCCCTGAAGATTTATGGTAATGGATTCACACTCAAGCCTTTTTCTGATCTTCCCTTGACCTGGATCAACTACTTCTATGATGAGGAGGATTGCAAGAAAGCCTCCGGCATGCTGGAAGATATCATGCTACATAAAAACATGGCCATCTCCAGCAGCCAGAATAAGTATAAGGTGTTTATTGGGATTTTTGAGCAAATGGAACGCTACCTGAAATAGTTAATACTAGGATAACGGCACTTTTTTTGGGCTCTTTGACATTCGGATTAACTTAATTAAAACCTATTTTATGTCAAAGGAACATGCAGAACACCACAAGAACGCCGCTAAACACAGTGAAAAGGCAGCTCACCATCACAATGAGGCCGCCAAGCATTACGAAGCAGGGGACCATGAACAAGGAGCACACCATGCTCACGTAGCCCACGGTCACCTCCTCAATGCCGAAGAACACGCCCGTCATGGCGCCAAGCACCATGCGGAAAAACATGGTGACAAGTAAATCTTTAAACGCCTGGGGAAGCCAATGGTGCAACCCCGGGCGTTTACCATTTGGGCAATCCCACCCTACCAAAGTCCTATTACCTTCCACCATGCACCACCTACGCCGAACCATAGGGCCAGAAACAGGACACTGATAAAGAAGCCATACTTCCACCACTCCTTCATAGTAACATAAGTGCTCCCGAAAAAGATCGGAGCGGGCCCATGCGCATAGTGGGTAAGTGACCCCATAAGTGTGGCGCAGGCGCCCAGGAAAATGGCCAGCATGGTTCCCGGCACGCCCACCGACAGTCCTACGGCCAGGAAAGCAGGATACATGGCAGCGGCCTGGGCCGTGGCAGAGGCAAACATATAGTGGCAATAGGAGTAGACCAGTATGATCAAGGGGAAGGCCTCATGCCAGTCCAGGTGGGAGAGCTTCCCACCCATCAGGTTTCCAAACCATCCTATGAAGCCCAGGGTGTTGAGGTAAGACCCCATCATCACCAGGGAAGAGAACCAGACAATGGTATCCCAGGCGCCCTTTTCACTCTTCACGTCTTCCCAGGTCAGCACCCCACTGAGCAACAGGATGCATAAACCGATCAGGGCTCCCGTGGTAGCATCCATGGAAAACAAATTCCCGAATATCCATAAGACCAGCAAGATGATGAAGGTGGCAATCATCAGCCATTCCTGTACACTGATGGGCCCCATCTCCTTTAACTTTTGAGCCGCCATCTTAGGTGCTTCGGGGGTCTTCTTTAAGTCAGGGGGATAAAACTTATACAAAAACAGGGGCATCAGGATAAAGCAAGCCAACCCTGGAGCCAGGGCCGCCAGACACCAGGTCCCCCAACTGATATTGATACCCAGGTCGTGGGCAAATTTCTGGGCCATAGGATTGGAAGCAGTGGCCGTCAGAAACATCACGGAGGTGATCATATTGGCGTTGTAACTACTTAAGGTGAGAAAAGCCCCTACTTTTCTGTGGGTATCGGGTTTATCCGGGTCAGATCCCATATTAATGGCAATGGATTTCATAATCGGATAGATTACCCCTCCCGCCCTGGCCGTGTTGGAAGGAATGGCCGGCGCCAAAATCAGATCGGCGGTATTGAGTCCATAGACCAATCCCAAAGAACCCTTCCCAAACACAGATATAAAGTAATAGGCCAAGCGGGTACCCAGGCCCGTTTTAATAAATCCACGGGCAATAAAAAAGGCCAGCCCTATTAGCCATATGGTCGCATTGCCGAATCCACTCAGGGCATTGGATATGGACTTCACCGGATCACCTGGAGCCAGAACCTCGGTAGCGGCACAAAGGGTGATGCCCAACATGGCCATGGTACCCATTGGTGCGGCTTTGAAAATAATACCGATGATGACACCTAAGAATATGGCCAGCAAATGCCAGGCATTGGGCTTAACACCTTCGGGTATAGGCAGGAACCAGATGATGATTCCGATGATAACGGAAGCCGCCAGGGCTTTGGGATTGATGTCGCGCATAGGTCTAAAGTCTTATTTGTAATTGTGCGTAAGCGAGGTTATGGTCATAATTCGTGCTCAAGGGCAGGTCGTGTTTATACCAATCAATGGCTACTCCTACCTGAAGGGCCGCATAGAAATTGTCCGCAAAAATGAACGACACGTTGGGGATCAGGGTCTGATGAAGGTTTGCGGCCACTTTGTAGTTTTCATCAAAATATTCATAGCGGCAGGAGAACTCAATGGCTCTTACCCTTGGGGCTTTGTATTCATAACGGAAAGTGGGGAAGAAATAAAACCCATGCATCCGGAATTGACTGAGGCTGGCGTCATGTACGACTGTATTGGTATCGAAGGCCTGAAAATTGGTGCCCGATTTATACTCTCCCATCAGCAGCAGGAACCACTTATGGGCGATGGGGATTTTTGCCGAAGCGTCCCCTCCCCAGGCATTACCTATACCTTGTCCACCGGTATTGCCGGTAGCCGCATTGAACGCCACCGTTACATCCTTTAATGGATCTCCTTCCAGCCTTCCGTAGAAATTCTTCGAGTTATTATTGTCTGTAGCGGTATTGCGTCCATTACCGTTGTAGACGCCCGCAAAATAACGGAGACGCTCATTCGAAGTCACGGCCCCCAGCACGGAAAGGCCCACCTGGAAGCTCTGCCAGCCATTACGACCAAAGGCATAATACTGGTTTGAAAAGTCCAGGGTGCGTATGATGTCCACCGATAGCGCGTCTTCTATGCCGAAATAGGGCCGGAACTGACCTGCCACGACGTTAAAGTATTTGTTGAGGGAATACTTGACATACGCATTCTCCAGTACCTTCCCTTGGGGAGATTGATTGAACTCCGCAAAATTCACCAGGATATTAGCAGAGAAGTGATCGTTCACATTGGCCTTGAGCATCACCCTCACCCGCTTAACCAGAAAGGTATTGGTAATCCCTTTGGTAGAATCGGGGTTAAAGTTGAGGCCATTGACGTCTACATCCTTTTGGAGGGAAGCCACGTAGCGGGTCTGGAGCAAACCGGACAAAGTAACCGATCGCTTGTAGGCGGAGAAGTTCGTGACGGTATCCGCTTCTGTGAGGGAGGTCTCATCCTTTTGCTGCTGGGCATGTGTGCTCAATGCGCAGAGGCAAAAAACAAGCACGACCGTTAGCCGCTTTAGCCTTCTGATCCCATAAAGCCCCAGCAAGGTATAAAAAAAGAATAGCCCCACCAGGTTGAGCAAACTGGGTGCGTTTTGTTTCAAACTTCCTCCAGCCTGAACAATGGAAGTATAGACCGCCAGAAAAGGCGTAGTCGGCAGCAAATGGGACAGCACGCCTAAAGCCCTGGGCACATTCTGGAGAGGAAAAGTGTATCCTGAAATCAGGAAAAAAGGGTAAGTGGAAAAAGCCATGACCTGGGTATTCAATAAGGCATTTTTAAACATCGAACCGATCCATATCCCCATCGGAATCAGGGTAAGGATAAACAGGCCAAATAGCAGACTGAGTTGATAACCGTTTCCTCGCATAGGTATGTTTAAGATGGAATAATTAACGTGCAGGAAGAAAAAGGCATAGCAACTGAACAACAGGATATAGAAAAAACCCTTCCCCCACAAGGCCATAGACTGGCTTCCCCTGGCCATGCGCAGCCAATCTCCTACTGTGCCCTCCCCCCTTTCTTCCGATACACTGGCCGAAATCCCGATCAGCAGGATCTGCTGGAGAATCAGGGCCAGCAAGCCCGGCAGCAGAAAGGCGCCATAACTGCTCCTGGAATTATACAAGGGCCTATAGTCAATGTTTACCGGCATGACTTCCATATGGGATAATTCGGTACTTAACCCTTGAGATTTTTGCAGGTACTGCAACCTTACCCCTGCGCCTACCGTCAGGCAGGTCTGGTTGATGCTCATCAGCAGATCGCTGGAAGGCAGAAAGCGGGCAGCATTGAGGGCCACCACTATAACGGCCTGTCTAAGGGATTTAATCTTTTGTTCCAAGCCCGCTTCTATATATAGAAAGCCCTGGCAATCTCCCCGGTACATGCTTTGCTCCGCTTCCTGTATAGTCGGCATGGCCAAAAGGTGTACGACCTGCGCATTACCTATTTGTTGGATAATGAGTCTCGATACCGAAGACTGATCGTCATCGACGACCGCCAGCTTCACGTCCTCTTCTTCCTTGTTGGCGTATATACTTCCGTAGAAAAAAGCATACAATAAGGGCGCGATCAGCAAAGTCAACAGCAAACTATGCGAGTGAGCGATGCGCCTCACTTCTCTGAGCGTCAGCATCCATATGATAGATCGTGTGTTAGCCATACCGTTTGAAACGTTGTTGAAAAACGAGGATGGCCACTGACCAGGTAAAGACGATGAACAAACAAAGTTTGCCCATTTCTTCACCCGCATAGCGCAGGGGCAGATTCATATAATAGACTTTGAAAAATCCATCGAGAAAGGGCGTATAAGGCATAACGTTGGCATAATACTGGTCGTACCAGGGCATGGCCCAACGAGGAAAGGTAAATCCACTGAAGACGAAGGCGGGAGAAGTATAAAACAAAGCAATATCGGTAGCCATCATGGGGTCCGGGATAATAGCAGAAACCATTAGTCCGATACCAATACAGGCCAAAGCCAGCAAACTAAACAGTACGAACAGTTTACCTGTGGCTCCGGGTATGCCGATATCGAAGATGGGGAAAATGACCAGGGCCACCAGGATCAGGTTCACCCAACAAACCGATAGATGGGCCAGGGCTTTGCACACCACTACGGCAGAGGCCGAGCCTTTGGCGATTTTCTTTAATTCTCCCATGGTTCCAGTCTTAGCTTCATAGTTGAGCAGCAGTACGCCCACCATGATGATCATCATTTGTAATCCTACCGTAATCAAACCGGGGACCAGGTATTTCTGGTAACTATAAGATGGATTGTACAAAATATAGGATGTCAGCCGGATGGGCTGTACCAGGGCCATGGCCTTATTTTTATCCATGCCCGTTTTCACAAACTTTTCCCCGATGATGCCTGAAGCTGCCGTAATGATAACCTGCGCTGCCTCTTTGTAAATGAGCTTTGCTGGGACAATAAAGGAAGCGTTGGTATAAAGGATCACATTGGTTGGATGCTTGGAATAGACATCGGTTTGCAGGTTCCTGGGGATGTGAACGGCTCCCATGACTGTTCCTGACTGAATGAGTTTCTCCAGATCCTGGAGGTTGTCTACTTTACGCGTGAAGTGTATTGTTTCTGATTGGGATAGTAAAAAAAGGAGCTGCCTGGATACCATGGACTGGTCCTCATCCCAGACGGCTACCGGCAAATGGTCTGCCTGTTGGTTCTGGTAAATGAGGGCATACAGGAAAAACAGCAAAGGGGGTAACACCACCAACACCAGGTAGTGCGCAGGAAGTTTAAAGATCCGCTTCCATTCCCTCCATATGATTGGTCCTACTGCTGGCATCAGGGCATTTGAAGTTCTGCGGTCATCCCTGACCGTAAGCCTTGAATGGATGAAGGTTGGGTGGGCCTGAAGTCCACCGTAAAGGTGCGCAGCTCGAATTGCCCTTTGTCTTTACTGGGCACCCAGTTGGCAAAAGTGAGGGAGGGCGATACCTCTCCAACTTTTACATCAAATGTCTCCGGATCGCAACCTGGGATTTTCACTTTGGCCTCCGCTCCTGGTTTTAAGTAGGCAGCCTTGTCCTGGCGTATATTGAACCTGATCACAAAGGAGCCTTTCTTCTCTACACTCATGATGGGGTAGCCTATGGAAACGATCTCTCCCTGGTGAATGACCAAAGCGCTGATCACGCCATCTACTGGTGAAAGCAAGCGTGTATTTTCCTTTAAGGCCAGGGTCAGTTGATAAGCCTGGTTGGCCTGCTCCACGATGGCCCTGGCACTTTGCAGCAATTCCGGTCGGGTGCCCTTCTGTACCATCTCCAAATTCAGTTTGGCCGTTTGCATTTCCTTTTGTGCTGCCTGGTATTTGAAAAAAAACATATCCCTCTCCTGCCCCGAGATCACGTCTGCATTATAGAGCCGCTGCATGCGGTCATAGGTTTTGGAAAACAATTCATATTGATCCTGGGCAATCTGGTATAATTTATCGGTGGCACCCACGACTTCCGTCCGGGGACCGTTTTCCAGCAACTGCAATTGCCCTTTGGCCGCATCCAGGGCAGCCAGGGCTTGCCCCCGAAGCGCATCCAATTCCTGGGTACGCAGGATGCCTAACAACTGACCAGCCTCGACCGTATCGCCCGTATGCACCAAGAGGCTATCCAGCCGGCCCGGCACTTCTGCTGCCACATCCACGGAGGTAGCGTCCACCATGCCGATGGGTGCGTCTTCAGGTGTCTCTCCCCTTCGAAACAGGAAAAGGATGGCAGCCCCCAGTACGATGATGGGAATGCTCAAGGCCCAGTAATTTTTGATAAATTCTTTCATGCGTTGAGGCTTATGTTCATGATTACCCATTCGGAACCGGAGCCTTCTACGGTTATGGGACCAGATCCGCGATCCGCTGAGGGCTGCCTTTTATATTCCAGTAGGTGGCCAGGGCCACGTAATACTCCAGCAATGCCGTTTCGTAGGACTTTTCCACTTCCGCCTGAAGCAGGATCACATCGTTTAAATCTTTTAAGGATGACAACTGGTTTTGGAACCGCTCATTGACCATGCGCCGGGTAGTGGCGATATCGCTACGGGTGGAATCTATGACGGCCAGCTCTCCCTGAACCTGTAGGATCTTGTTTTTGGCCACAATCAACTGAACCTCCAGGCTTTCTTTAGCGTTTTCACCTGCTAGTTTCACTTCCTGAACCAATTCCTTGGCCGCCTTCCGCCTTTTGATGGTCTGGGTTCCATTGAACAAAGTCCATTGCAATTCCACGCCCACCATCCAGGGCGCTATGGTGACGGGCAAGTCCCCTTGGTACAGATTGAGGTTGCCTACCGCAAAAAGATTCGGTAAGGACAAGGACGTGGCCAACTTTTCGGAGGTCCGGGCCGCAGAAACTTTAGAGGCCACCAATTGGTAATCCGGATTGGCCTCCCAGAAATTGCTGTCTTCATTGGCGACGTTAGGTCCTTTGTAGCTTAGTTCCTTAAGGATGGTCAAACTGGTGTCCAGGGGTGTACCCATCAGCTTATTGAGATCTACAGTCGCGTTTTGTTTATCGGTAACCACATTATTGTATAAGGTCTTAGCTTGAGATACCAGTACCCTGGTCCAGGCCACCTGATAAGGAGGAAGGATCTGGTTTTTTACCATTTCCTGTCCGTAGCCCTGGTTCTTCACCAATGCGTCTATGACGTCTTGTTGGGTTTTCAGCAAAGCATTGATGTAGCAAATGCGGATATACTGGAGGGATATGGCATAGGAAGCTGCTTTTTCCGTCACCTCCGTATTGATCATCCCGGAAGTCATCTCAGACTGAGCGAGCTCCCTGGCCGCCGTCAGCTTATTTCCCAGGAACAAGGGCTGCCTCACCACAAGTCCGGCCAGGAAATAGGACTGTTGACTAAGCTCCGGATTATAGTCCGGATAGGCCGCGTCGATGATGGTTTTGGACGTATTATAGATCTGGGTTTGCACGGCCTGAGGGAGTGCATTGCCGGTTATTTGCTGATATACTTCATTGGCCGTATTGACGGCCTGGGTGGAGGACCCCGTTACGATGCCATTTCTAACCGTTTGGAGGTTGATTTCCAGGGGCCTGCTCAGGTAAGTGTAGCTGGCCAGGGCATCCACCTTTGGCCAGTAGTTTTGCTTTTCCGCCTCCAGGTTGAACTTCCGCTGGGCAAGGGCGGCCTGGGACTGGTGAATCAATAAGTTGCGCTGATCGGCCATGCGGAAACAATCCTGAAGGGACAGTTCCTGAGCGGTGGCCCCCCCGGTGGTGATGAAAAAGAAGGTTGTGGCAGTCAGCCATAGGGATGGCATAGGTCTAGCCTTCATAGTTAGCAGTTCATCCCTTAGTAGGATGATTTTCTTAAAGTTATATTATTCCATGGTCTTCTTTTTAGCAGATTCGCCAAAGAATATAAGTGGCGAAAATTTGCTCGCAAACTTGTCCAGTATTCCGCTCAAACCTGTTACAGATTTCATTCTCAGAGAACCATACTGTATATTACCCTAATTAATTGCCATGAATACTAGATTACTTGCCCTATCATTTGCCCGTATCAGTTTTGCCCTATGCCTAATCGGCATCAGCGTGCAAGACTGGATGTACAGCGGGCTCCGGGAGGTCGTACTGCCGAACTGGCCCTTCCCTGGCGCGAATTTCGCCGCCTACGCATTCTCTATCCTGATGACCCTGGCAGGGGTCTGGCTACTGATAGCCAAGGACCAGAGACGCTATTGTTCTTTCCTGGGAACCTGCTTGCTGGCCTTGTACATTGTAGGCCATCTACCTTTCGAGTTAACCCATCATCTGGGCCATATGGGCCCATGGACCAACTCGATGAAAATGCTGGTTTTTGCAGGAGGGGCGTTTATCATTGCAGCCGCCTATCCACCTGGCGGATCATCATCCTGGGCTGGAACAGAAGACCCAGTGCCCGTTGGGTTTGGATTACCTAACGGGAGACCAATACCCTTTACAGAAAGGCTGATTCCGCTCGGGCCCATCTTCTTTGCCATTTTTCTGATCTTCGGTGGCATTGAACACTTTGTGTACCTGGAGTTTGTCAACATGCTGGTCCCAGGGTACATTCCGGCCCATAACTTGTGGACCTGCTTTGCAGGAGTGGCCTTAATCGGGTCGGGTCTGGCCCTGATTTTTAAGTTTCAGCTCAGGACGATCTCGTTCCTGCTGGGACTGATGATTTTCCTTTGGGTGTGGATGCTGCACCTACCCAGGGCCGTACAGTTCCCTGATGAACAACAGGGTAACGAATGGACCTCCGTTTTTGAAGCTTTGGCATTCAGTGGATTTGCCTGGGCTGTATGGGCCAATACCCTGCCCTACAAAGTGAAAGTCCGGCAAAAAACCCGTAATGGTTTAGCCAGGGCATAATGGCCCTTTCACCGCTCTAAAAGTCTCCAGGCGGCGCCTGCCTAGGAGGCACCTTTCAACCCGATATAATGTTCGGTGTAATCGAACATGAAGTAATTGTTGAGGAAAAAGTCTATTCCAAAAATACAACGCTGCTGCCCAGTAGAGGATACAACGGTTTGGTAAAAAGCATTGTCTGTTGTGTAGGAATAAGTATATCCCTGTAAGGTAGCCATGGATACCGCAGTCCCCGCAGCTAACGTTGTACTGCCTCCCTCGGCAGCATCATAAATGGACATACCCAGGGGCGTACCCGTATCAAAAAGGATATTATTGTAGGAGATGGACGAACTTCCATAGGTTAGGGTTGCTTCCACATCCGGGTCATAGCCCCCCCCCACATCCATACGCTGAAACTGTAAGTCAAAACCAGCCTTCATGCCCTCTGTAATGCCTAAAGTCAATAAAGGCGTTGCAGATTCCCCTGTACTGCTGGGTGTAGTTGTCCAGCCGGTTGTACTGAAAGGATTCAACATAAAACCCGCATATAATCCGTTGGTGTAGTTGAAGTAGTTGAAAGGGCTTTTTACCTGAGCCATAGTCGTGGCCAAGGCATTGGTTGCCGTAAAGCCTGAAGAAATCACCCCTGTAATCCCGCTGCTATTGGCATCCAAAGGCACAGAGTCCTGGGTTTGGTTATCCACACCCTTGTAAATGCTTACAAAAGGTAAACGAAGGGATTGCACGGACGCGCTCTGATCCCCAAAAGTCACCTGCGCATAGCAGATATTGCCGTAGAAAGTGCGGGTTGCCGGAGGGCTTCCGTAGGTGATAGAGACTTTGGCAGAAGTTATGGTAATGCCGTTGACCACCAGTGAATCCTTATTCTGGATCACCATGCCGGTGTCAGATATGTATGAATAGGGAAAAACAGCAGAACCACTCAATACCAACCCTTCAGAGCCGGTATCGAACACCGTGAGTATGTTTAAAGTAGAGGACCCTACCTGCTTGATGGGCAAATACACCCTCCTGTCCCCTGGGTTCTGATTTTGAGCAGGTACCAGGTTCAACACTATAGGATCAGCTAATGAACTACCATCTACGGTAGGGCTCGCACCTGGTCCGTCTGATTTATGACAGGCGCTCAATAAAGCCATACCACTCAGGGAAGCAATAGTCAGGGGCGTTTTTAAAAATTTCAGCATATGCAGTTCCAATCTGGAGGGTAAACTAATGATTATATACGAAATAGGCGAATTCCGGTTGCCTAATCACTCGTTAAACGCCTCCTTGGCCCCCATTATTGGATAATCCGGGCAAATTCTGCCCTCGCTTTTTGGGTGTAGGCCACAAGGGGCTT
>CAJCIQ010000235.1 GCA_903970475.1 Beijerinckiaceae bacterium | reverse complement strand
GAATGAATCTTTTTCCCCCGGCGAATTACTTCATCCGTCCCGTTGGTATACACATATTTAATCAGATAAGGAAGGGCCATTCAGAAAAGGGCAATTTGCAAAAGTAAAGCAAAATCCAGGAAACTGCCCTCTAAAAATCGGCTTTACAACTTCAACCAAATGTTAAATCATGGGTAAGCTTCCCTTCGGCATAGGTGGGTAACACATTCACCAGGTTGGGAGTCAGGCAGTAACGTATGTCTTCCTCCAAACCATAGCCCATGAGGCGGTGGTAGTGAGAAGCTTGTTTGGACGCCATAAATCCGAATAAATCAGCTTTGGCATCCTGATAAAGGGCTTGGGCCATCCTGGAAGAATCGCAATTCACCTCGAAGGCATCACCCAATTGGTCTACGACGGCCCCCGCCATGAGGGTATCCTCTATGTTTACCTTGTCTTTCCAGGCGGAACAACCCAGTAAAACATTTTGCCCTTTGGCCAAGAGGTAACGGCATACGGAATCCAGGTTATTGAAAGAGCCGGTAATCACCTGCTGGGCTCCTTTTTCCAGGGCCATATGCAGTAATTTGGTGCCATTGGTGGTGGTAAGCACCAGGGTTTTACCTTCTATAAATTCACGTGGATATTCGAGGGGGGAGTTTCCGTGTTCCAACCCTTCCGCAATCTTCCCATCCCGTTCACCGGCGGTGATGCCTTCGATTTGCCTGCCGATTTCAATACATTTAGCTACACTATCTACGGGGATAACACATTTGGCGCCATTGGCTAGGGCGGCTGCGATGGTAGAAGTAGCCCTGAGGATGTCTATGATGACAACGATGGAGGAACTGACGTCGTATAAGGGTAAAAGAGCGGGGGATAAAGAGGTATATAATTGAGGCTTATCGCTTTTTGTCATGTTTTTGCTGTTGTTTTTTCGGCGGGGATCACCACTTTCCATTTTTCCCCTTCCGCATATTGTTTGATGAGTTTGTTCTTTGCTTCCAGGTATTTCTTTAGAAAGGACCGGATGATCATTGTATCGGCCATTTTCCCGGCCAGACCAAAGGCTGGTTCGTATTCCAGGAGATCTATAAGCAAGGTTCCGTTGGAAATGGATTTAAAATGATGTTGATGATGCAGGCTTTTGAATGGGCCGCTGATCAGGATGCTGTTGAATGCTTCCGGAAATTCCAAGCGTTCCATTTGGGTGATCAGCGTCCTTTTGGTACCCATCAACTTTAGTTGAAACCTGATTTTATCCCCCTGTTTCATGAGTCCTTCTGACCCGCCATCCAGATTTCCACCATCATATTTCCTTATAACAGCCTTGTGCAGGCTGGTGCTCCGGGAAAGGTTAAACACCCTGTCTATCGGTGCATGGATACAGGAAGTCAGGTGTATGGTGGGCATGAGGCAAATTTTTCCAAAAGTATCAAAAAATGTGCCCTTCCCGGCGCAGTGACCCGAACATCCGTTCGGGTCTTCGCCTTAAACAAAGGGCGCTTTTACGACCTTGGCCTGGAGTTGTTTATCCCGGACACTAATCCATATAGGGGTATCCAGCGCGGCAAATGGCATCTCCACATAACCCAGTCCAATGGCTTTTTGCAATGAAGGAGATTGGGTACCCGAAGTAACTTTACCAATGGCCTTTCCATCCTTATCGGTGATGACGTAATCGTGGCGGGGGATGCCTTTGTCCACCATTTCGAACCCAACCAATTTACGCTTTACGCCTTCGGCCTTTTGCTTTTCAAAAATGGCCCTGGCGGTGAACGCTTTGGTGAATTTGGTGACCCACCCCAAACCGGCTTCCAGCGGAGAAGTCGTGTCGTCAATATCGTTACCGTAAAGGCAATAACCCATTTCCAAACGGAGGGTATCCCTGGCCCCCAGGCCTACGGGCTTAATGCCTGAAGAGGCGCCTGCCGCAAAGATGGCATCCCATATTTTCTTTGCATTGGCTTCGGTTCCCTCAAAATAGATCTCAATTCCACCTGCACCGGTGTAACCAGTAGCACTGATGACCACCTTTTCTACTCCGGCAAAGGAGCCCTTCACGAAGGTGTAATATTTCAGGTTGAGGATATCCACCTCGGTCAGGGGTTGGAGAATTTTGGTGGCGTTGGGCCCCTGGATAGCCAGCAGCGCTGTCTTATCGGAAATATTGATGAGTTCGGCCCCGTTAGTGTTGTGGGCGCTGATCCAATTCCAATCTTTTTCAATATTGGCGGCGTTGACCACCAGCATATATGTTTTCCCAGGTTCCAGGCAGTACACCAGCAAGTCATCTACAATGCCGCCCTGATCGTTGGGTAAACAAGAATACTGTGCCTGACCAGCGCCCAATTTAGAAGCGTCATTGGAGGTGACCCGCTGGATGAGATCCAATGCCTGTTCTCCCTTTACCATGAACTCACCCATATGGCTTACATCGAATACACCTGCACTGGTGCGCACGGCCTGGTGTTCTTCGTTTATACCGCTGTAGGATATGGGCATGTTATACCCGGCAAAGGGGGCCATCTTAGCTCCTAATGCAATATGCATTTCCGTAAAAGGTGTTGTCTTGATCATGCGCTAAAAATAAGATTGGGTGCAAATGTATAAAAAAAGGGACGCTGATGGCGTCCCTTACAATTCCTTCATTTTACGATTACAGTATGCTGATGGTTTTATACAAGTACCCTGTCAGGGTCTCTGGCATAAAGGCCGTTTGTGTTACAGGTGTTTGAGGATCTTTGGGTGTTTTGGGATTGGTTGGGTTTGCCGGGTGCTCTGGCTTTTCTGGTTTTTCAAGATGCTCCTGATGCTCAGGCTTTTCTGTATTTTCCGGGTGTGCCGAATGATAGTGGTAGGGGTGAGACGAAGTGTCCGGGCTGCTGGACTGAACTTTTTTATTGTCGTCGTCATCATTATCCTCATCCTGATCGTCCTTGATTGGTTTGGTGGTTCCGTCTGCACGCACCAGTCCTTTAGGGGTCATTACATAGTCAACCTCCGTATCCAGGTCCCAATCTTCATCATAATGATTGTCCCAGAAGTTTTTGCTGAAGTAGGCCCCGACGTAACGTGCATACAGGCGATCTACACTTTCATCCAGGTAAATATGTTTCCCTGCGGGAACCCTTACGTCCACCCTGATTCCTTGCCACAGATAACGGCCATCATAGCCCATGACAAAACCTTTGGATAGATACAGTACCGTGTCCTCCTGGGTAAGCGTATATTGGATCTGGCTTGCATCCTGTTCAGCCCTTTCTTTGCTGGGACCACGACTAAATTTGTTGATGCTCACATGATAATTGGCATCCTCGCTGGGAAGTACCCTAAGCTTTACCGTAGATACCAAGATGCTATCGTTATGATCATCCATAAATCCGTCCATATGAATCCCAAAACGCCAGTTCCAGGTATCGTTATCCTCCGTTTCTATATCTTTTACCCTGATGATGAGGTGATTGGAGGAGGGCTGAGTGATCGATGACTCTGTAGTTGACCATCCATTCGTACGCCTGTCATTAAAGTACATGCCGGCCAGGCAAATGGCACTCACTAACCCCAATATCCACAAGGCGCCCAGGGCATAACGTAGATAGCTGGTCCTTGCCCTTCTGCCGATAATCATACGGATAATCCAGAAAAACAGGGCAACGACAGGGATTCCGAGGAACAGTAGGAGGGTGCTCCAGAAGAAGAAGTGTTCCCAGAATCCGCTAAAGAATATGTTAACCAAAGAATAGGACCCAACGGTGGCAAATACCACAGCGATCAAGGCAATCAGCAAAGAAAACCCAATAATGCCGACGATGATCAGGAAAAAGGCTTTGAATAAGATGCCTATGGCGTTAAACACTCCCGTACTGGTTCTCCGGGCTACGGGCGCTGCTTCCTTTGAAAACCTTTTGCCTCCTGTTTTTAATTGCTCTCCCCACTCCTGGGCCCTTTCAGAAAACTCCCCCCCCATTTTAACGGTCCTCTCCTTAAGGCTCTGTAGTTCGTCCTGAACGGTGGCTTTAATGCTTTCCAGATCTACTTTAGCTCCTCTCATCTCCAGTCTTTCGCTGGCGGTGCGGGCTTCTGGCAGTACCGCCCAAAGGACGATATAAATGACAATCAGTGAGCCCCCGAAGCCATTGGCAAAGAAGAAGGGTTCGTGGTGGAAATTTCCCGCTGCCGCTTCTATGATACTCAAAATGATAGAGATCAGGAAGGGGGCTGCAAAAATCAGCCTGGGTATCCATACCTCTATATTGAAGTAGGCTGCGATGCCTCCGCTAACCCCACCGATCATTCGGTCCTCCGGATTACGGTACAGACGTTTACGGATATTTTCATCCAATCCTTCTGCGGGCAGTACAATCCAGAGGATAAGATAAAGCAGAATACCGCTTCCGAATCCCCCGATGACCATAATCACAAAAAGGATGCGGATAACCACGGGGTCAATCTTAAAGTAATGGGCCAATCCAGAACATACGCCGCCCAAAACCTTATCGGACGCATTACGGAAAAGTCTTCCCCTGGGTTCATAACCAGGACCGGCGGCCTTGGAACTGCTTTCTTTTTTTGGCCCTTCATTAAAAGTTGACTGAGATCCGGATGTTGTGGCCCCGGAGGCAGCATAAGCCTGTTCAGTAAAGCTGTTTTCTGAAGCCTCGAAATCTTCGGGGCGTCCCATATTGCTGATGACCTTTTCCAGATCTTCATCTGTAATACAAGTGGAACCGCTTTTCAGAACGTCGTTAAACAATTCCGCAATACGGTCCTGTATGTCATTAATGATCTCCTCTCTTCCTTCTTCACCGGCAAAATAGCGTCTCAGGCTCTCTATATATTGTTTCAACTGCTCGAAAGCGGTTTCCTCAATCGGGATTATCCTGCCTTGAAAGTTGATGTTGATCACTTTTTTCATGTGATTTTTTTTACTGATATCTTTAATTATTGGGTGTCGGCTGCTTGGGGTTTCTGGGTTAACGCACCGACGGCTCCCGCCAGTTCATTCCAGGTATCTTCCAATTCCTGATAAAAAGCCGATCCCTTGTCCGTGAGAACGAAATATTTCCTGGGAGGTCCGGAATTACTTTCAACCCATCGATAGCTGAGAAGGTCTGCATTTTTCAGCCTGGTAAGCAGGGGATAAAGGGTACCTTCCAGAATGTGGAGATTGGCAGCCTTCATCTTCTCTATTATATCCGAGGGGTAAGCTTCCCCCTGTCGTATAATGGAGAGGATGCAAAACTCCAAAACCCCTTTACGCATTTGACTTTGCGTGTTTTCAATGTTCATAACGCATCTTTTTTAGAATAGATTCAAACTCCTGTTTTAGTCTCTCATGCCTATCCTATTTTTCTATTGTCTAAACAAAGATATGGTATCGTTAGGTATTATGCAATACAAAATACTATTTTTTTTATAGTACTCTCAACTTTTTTTTGGCTGATTTTGCAACTAATTTAATATCAATTATTTAAAAAAGAAAGGCCCCGCCTATTTAAAGGCGAGACCTTTTTTCAAGATGGAAAGCTTGGCCAAATCCGATCTTTTCGCCGGATTTTACGTGGCCGTCATTGTAGCAGTTACAATCGATGTGAGTAGGAAGGGTGCTTTCCGGTAGGAAATCCGGAGACAGCTACCGCTTCGGAAGCGTTTCGTTAGAGGACCTAAGCCTCGGCCCACACGGGCCTTCTTTGTTTCAAGATTCTTAGTTCTTGATGGGATTCTTAGTCCTTGCGTTCTACAGATACTTCTTCTACCTGGCGTTCTTTAGCAGCTACAGCATAAGTGTAGACATTCTTGCTGCGAACATTGCGGATAACGAAAGAAACTTTGTTGATTTCTTCGCCAGCAGGCAGTTTGAATTTTTTGTCGAACTTCTTGTCAGAATACAAACCTTTGAAAAGCGTGTTTCCATTGTCGTCAACGACGGCTACATAGTAAGAATCACCAGAAGCATTGTCGAACTGAACGTCGAAAATGTAATCACCA
>CAJCIQ010000234.1 GCA_903970475.1 Beijerinckiaceae bacterium | reverse complement strand
GGTAAATGGCAAAAAGGGGAGAAAAATCCGGCTTACCATACAGAGCTGGCAAAAATGGAGAAGCTCAAAGCGGCCGTCCAGGAATTCGATCGCTATCAGGAAATGATGAGGGCGGCGAGTCGTTATGATTTTGATGACATGATTAACTGGGTCATCAAAGCTTTTGATGAAAACCCAAACTTGCTCGCTGATTACCAGGAACGCTATCTCTATATTCTGGTGGATGAGTACCAGGATACAAGTTCCAATCAAAACTTCCTGATTGAGCAGCTTATACGGTACTGGAACAACCCCAACATTTTTGTCGTAGGGGATGACGACCAATCTATTTTCCGTTTCCAGGGTGCGAACCTGGAAAACATGGAAAAGTTTGCCAGGTCCAGGCTGGAGGATGACTTAAAACAAATTGTCTTAACCAGGAATTACCGTTCTACGCAGCCCATATTAGACATGGCGGGTGCGCTGATTAGTCGCAATGAAGAGCGATTAGTGCAAAAGATGGATGGTCTCAGTAAGGACCTGATCAGCAGCCATGCTTCCCGCATGCATTTGCAGGTGCAACCTCAATTAAAGGAATACCTGAGCATGCGTCATGAGATGGCCGGAATAGGCCAGGAAGTATCCGCCCTGATAGCAAGTGGGGTGGCACCCAAACGGATAGCCATTATATACAGGGAGAACCGGTACGGAGATGAACTGGCCCGTATCCTGCAAAGCTTGCAAGTGCCCTTTTATTCCAGGCGCCGACTGAACCTGCTACAGATTCCCTTTGCCCGCAATGTTATTAGCTGGCTTCGTTACCTGGATGCGGAGTGGCAGATGCCTTTTAGTGGGGACCCAATTTTATTTGAGCTACTTCATTTTCCCTTTTACCAGGTCTCTCCGATGGAGATTGCACGCATGAGCGTGGACGTAACGGAAAAGAAATATAAGGGACCTTATTCATTAAGGGAACATATCTATGAGATGGCCAGGTCTGTACCTAAGGATCTGTTTTCTCCCCCCGTTAATCCAAACATTCAGAAAGTCTCCGGGTGCATAGAAAAATGGATCAAGGACCTGCCGAGCCTTACTTTGCAACAGTTGTTTGAAAAGATTATCCGGGAGGGTGGCGTCCTTTCCTATGTGGTGGGGTCAGGGGAAAAAATATGGCTGATGCAGGTACTGACGGCGCTGTTTGATTTTATCAAAGAGGAAAATCACCGGCACCAGGAAATGACCTTGCATGACCTTGTAGAGGTATTCGACCTTATGGAAACCAATGGGCTACCCATATCCATTACCCAACTGGAAGGAAACGAACAGGGGGTCAATCTGCTGACGGCGCATGGTAGTAAGGGGTTGGAGTTTGAATGGGTATTCTTGGCGGGTTGTAACAAAGAGTTCTGGGAAGGAAAGAGAAAGCCATCCCGGGGATATACACTCCCGGATACGGTATTTGATACGGCTGAAAAGGGAAGTGAACATGAAGAGTTGAGGCGCCTGTTTTATGTGGCTATAACCAGGGCGGAGGTGCACTTGCACTTGTCCTGGTCCAAGTTCCGGGCGGATGGAAAGGAAATGGAAAAAAGCGCTTTCCTTGAAGAGATCAGGGAAGAGGACCCGTTGGAGATTACGCCCGTGCAGGTTTCTGAGGAAGCATTGATGGAACTGGAGATTGGAAGATTTCAGGACAAGATGGCTCCGGAGATCGGGAAGGTGGAAGAGGCTTTTTTACAGCCTTTGCTGGAGCGGTTTGTGATGAACGTTACGGCCCTCAATAACTACCTCTATTGCCCGTTGCAGTTTTATTACCAAAGTCTTATCCGCATACCTGCCGGCAAATCGGAAGCGGCGGAGTTTGGGGTGGCCGTTCACTTTGCCCTCCGCAGGTTGTTTGAAAAAATGCAGGCTTCTGAGGATAAGAAGACCTTTCCGCCAAGGGACGTGTTTTTAAGAGACTTTGACTGGTGGTTGGTGCGCCATCGGGAAAGTTTTACCAGAGAGGGCTTTGCACGGAGGACGGAATACGGACACGAGGTCTTGGGTAATTTTTACGATACCTATATTCAAACCTGGTCAACGGTGGCACTCGTAGAGATCAATGTAAAAGTGGTGATGGACGATATTCCCCTGAAAGGGCAGTTGGATAAACTAGAGTTCAACGGCACTCAGGTCAATGTCGTGGACTACAAAACGGGGGACCCGGACAATGCCCAGAGCAAACTTCGGCCTCCCTCAGAAAAGTATCCTCAGGGAGGAGATTACTGGAGACAGGCCGTTTTCTATAAAATCCTGGTGGATAATTTCCCAGGGAAAAACTGGGAGGTGGTCAGCACCGAATTTGAGTTTATAGAACCGGATAAGAAGAAGGTCTATATCCGCAAGAAGATTCCCATTACCCCTGCCGACCTGACCACAGTACGGCATCAGGTAAAAGAGGTATGGGGAAAAATCCAGGCCAGGGACTTTTATACGGGCTGCGGCAAGCCCGAGTGTCATTGGTGCAATTTTGTCAAGGAGAACAAATTGGCCGTCGCCCTCCATGAAATCATGGATGATCAGGATGCTGATGGCCCTGAATCTTAGTAAAACATTTACAAGTTTAACCGTAGGTTTGCTTTTATGAAGGGGATTACCGCCAGGTTATTGACCATAAGCTGCTTTTTACTCGTGGGTGCAATTACTTATATGCAAAGCGGATGCGCCAGGATTGTACCGCCCTCCGGTGGTCCGAAAGATACCTTACCCCCGGTATTGGTTAAGGCCGTGCCCAAAGATTCTCTCCTGAACATGCCGCTGACGAATGTAAAAATTCTACTCACCTTCGACGAGTATGTGCAATTGGACAACGCCACCTCCAACCTTATCATCAACCCTACGCTGAAGAAAATTCCCATTGTCGAGAATGTGCTCAAAACCGTATCGGTTAAAATTAAGGATACCCTGGAACCCAATACGACCTATAGCCTGAACTTCGGAAATGGCATCAAGGACGTCAATGAAGGAAACATCCTTCGGAATTTTACCTATGTTTTTTCAACAGGAAAATACATCGACAGTGGTACCATAGGGGGACGGGTAACCCTGGCCAAAGACAATAAGATAGACTCGACCTTGCTCATCGTTTTGCACAGGCATACCGATGATTCCGCAGTGGCAAAGGAAACGCCCCGTTATACCACCAGGGTGGACAGGAAGGGGCGGTTCCTATTTCGCAATATTGCCACTGGGACCTATGCGATCTATGCGTTAAAGGATGCGGGGGATAAGAAATACCATGATAAGTCTGACAACTTCGCCTTCTATGATAATCCTGTAACGGTGACCAGTAAATTCTCGGTCAGGGATTCCATATTCCTTTTTGCCTATGCGGAGTTATCCACCAAACCCAATACCACCGCTAACGGAACCAATAAGAATAACAACACGAGCCAAAAGAAGCCGTCCAAAAAGGAAAAGGAAAAACTCCATGTTAGCACGGACCTGCAAAATGGTAAACAGGATTTACTGTCTCCCCTTATTCTGACGTATGACCAACCCATCAAAACGCTGGATACGCCCCAGCTTAGGTTGACGGATACGAACTTCAATGACATACAATATAAATTGGTGGCTGCCGATACGACCATGAAGAAGTTTAAGCTTTATTATGGTTGGAAAGAGGATTCCGTCTTTAAACTGATCATAGGTAAGACCTTTGCCACAGATACCAATGGGGTAACCCTGGGTGCTTCAGATACCCTCCGGTTCGGAACCAAAAGAGAGTCTGAATATGGAAGCCTAAGGCTTAGATTTAAGAATGTGGATTTCGCCCAGCATCCAGTCTTGCAATTCATCCAAAATGACAAGGTTGTTGATAGCGTGCATATTGATCCGGGAGAATGGTACAGGGAGTTGTATCACCCTGGTGAATATGAGCTGAGGATCTTATACGATGCCAATCAGAATGGGACCTGGGATCCTGGGTCCTTCTTTGGGATACACAAGCAACCGGAAAGGGTTATGTCACCCAAACAACCTAAGATCAAAGTGAGGGGCAATGGCTGGGAGAATGAGTATGATGTAGTACTTTAAATTACAACCATATGAAATTATCCAAACCGCTATGGAAAATAGCCGGGTTATTTACCTTCCTTTTTCTTCTGATGGGCAGGGCTTATGCGGACGAAGGCATGTGGCTTCCTATGCTGCTGGGCCAGAAAGTCTATGACAACATGGTCAAAAGGGGGTTGAAGCTTACCAAAGATCAATTGTACAGCATCAACAAGGCTTCCCTTAAAGATGCGGTGGTCATCTTCGGGGGTGGATGCACCGGAGAAATCGTTAGTAACCTGGGGCTGATCTTCACCAACCACCACTGCGGATACGATGCTGTAGCTGCCCTTTCTACGGTAGAGCACAATTATCTGCACGACGGATTTTACGCCCACTCCCTTCAGGAGGAACTGCCTGGTCAGGGCCTATCTGTTCAGTTTCTGGATAGTGTAGTAGACGTGACCACTCAGGTAGAGGCTCAATTGCAAGGCCTGTCTCCCGCTGATCGGATGAAGAAGCAAAGCCAGGTTATAGCGGACATCAACGCTAAATATTCAGATCCTTCCGCCAAAACCGAAGCACGGGTAAGCGTGCTGTATAAAGGAAACCAATTCCTGGTATTTGTATATACGCGCTATACGGACATCCGCCTGGTTGGCATTCCACCGGAAAGTGTGGGGAAATTTGGTGGGGACACCGATAACTGGGAATGGCCCAGGCATACCGGCGACTTCTCCGTATGGAGGGTATATGCCAACCATGAAGGTAAATCGGCCGACTATAGCCCAGATAACATTCCCCTGAAGCCAAAGTACGCCCTGCCTGTATCCCTCAAAGGGGTGAAGGAAGGAGACTATGCCATGATATTCGGGTACCCTGGTTCTACCAATAGATACGAGACTTCTTTTGGTGTTAAGCTTAAAACAGACGTGGAAGACCCCGCAATTGTCAACCTCCGCGATGCGCGCCTGAAGCTTATGATGGATAGGATGAAAACCTCTCCTGCCGTGCGTTTGCAACTAGCTTCCAGCTACGCCGGAATCGCCAATTATTGGAAATTCTACGACGGAGAGCGCAAACAGTTGCTGAAGTATGACGTGTATGGTCAGAAGCAAGCTGATGAAACCAAGTTCACCACCTGGGCTGCCGATAAGCCTGAGTTCAGTGCTGTCTTTTCTGATTATGCCAAGGCCTATACCACTTGGAGCCCTTATGCTAAAACCCGGATTTATACGATAGAGGGAATCCTTGGTTCTCCCCTCATGCAGTTTTGTGCTAGCCTTGTTCGGGTAGAGCAATTACTGACTACCGCGGGCAGGGAAGCCGATGCCAAAAGGGCCATTGATTCTGCTTCCAAGATGAGGGATGTCTTCCTTAAAGAGGAGGACCAGCCCAGTGACTTGAAAATCCTGGCCGCTATGACCCAGATGTTTTATACGGATATTCCAAGGGATCAATACCCGGTGGGTTTTTTTGAAGGAATAAAAAACAAGTACGGAGACTTGGGGAGTGCTGCTACATTCAATACCTACGCTTCGGCTGTATTCAGCAATACCTTTGTTTTCAGCGACGCTAAGTGGAAGGCCTTTGTATCCAATCCGGATGCCAATGTTTTACAGGAAGATCCTGCATATGCTCAGGCAAGTGCTTTTGTGCGGAGTTATAACGGACGGTATGCGCCCCTGTTTTCTCAATTCATGGCAACTACCAATAACCTGGGACGCCTCTACATCAAAGGTTCCATGCTTCAGTTCCCCGATAAGCTACGGTATCCGGATGCGACCTTTACCATGCGGGTTTCCTATGGTAATGTAAAGTCTTACAATCCCAGGGATGCGGTACACTATGATTATGCTTGTACCATGAAAGGGATTCTGGAAAAATATGTACCTGGCGATTATGAATTTGACCTGCCTGCCAAGTTTCTGGACCTGGCCCATAAACAGGACTATGGGATGTATAAAGATCCTGTCAAGAATGACCTCTCGGTAACCTTCATTACGACCAATGACATCACAGGAGGTAATTCAGGATCCCCTGTGCTTAATGATAAAGGGGAATTGATAGGCCTTGCTTTTGACGGCAACTATGAAGCCCTCAGCCATAAGATCGCTTTCGATCCTGTGTATAACCGCACCATTTGCGTGGACATACGGTATGTGCTATGGTGCATAGACAAGCTGGGTGGGGCAGATAATATAATCAAAGAGTTGAAGCTGGTAAAGCCGGTGTAGACATTCTTTTGACTTTATCACATAAACGCCCTGTCCGGCATAAAAAATCCCAGGCTTTTTTCTCCCGGGATTTTTTTATGCTCAAGTATGTCTAGATCAGCGTGCGTGTGCCTTATCCCTTCACAGCCCAGCCATCTCTGTACGTGCGTTGCACGAATTGATTGGCGTCATCAAAATTGGTCACCTTCATGTTGTCGCCATCCCAATTCAGGGTGATGTAGCGACCTGGAAAATCATATCCTTTGCCACTGGCTTTGGGTTTACGAAGGTCAAAGCTGCGTATGGCCAGGTTGCCCATCAATACTGTTTCCGTGAGCGGGCCGGCAATGGAAAAGGGTGAGCTGAGTAAAGAGGCTTCCTTACTATTAGGGCCAGCAATGGCCGCTTCTACCCATTGGGCATAGTGCCCGTCGTCTCCTCCTTTTACCCTGGGAATTGTCTGCGGAACATTTACCTGACGGGAGGTAGGCAACAATTTGGGATCTCTTCCATAAGTGGAACACATCATCTTTCCTTTGGAGCCTTCAATAATCACCCCGTTACCTCCATCTCCCATTATTTCATTGGCACCCAGTTCTTCGGGTCTGGAGGGTTGTATACCACCGTCCATCCAATGGAAAGTAATCTCATGGGTTTTGCCACCCTTACCCGGAACATCAAATTTAAGCGTGACGTGGGAAGAGGGTGGAGGTCCATCAGGGAAATAGCCTCTTTCAAACTCTCCTACATACACCGAACCCACACTGCATTCTGCTTGTTTTGGATAGCCCAGATTTAAGGTTCTGAAGGCTGGTTCAATCAGATGACAACCCATATCTCCAAGTGCCCCTGTACCATAATCCCACCAACCCCTCCAGTTGAAGGGCACCAGTCCTTCGACATAATCCTTATAGGGGGCGGTACCCAACCACAAGTCCCAGTTCAACTCGGTGGGAGTAGCATTGGCCTTGGCAGGCCAGGCAATGCCCTGAGGCCAAACGGGGCGATCCGTCCAGCACCATACCGTATGCGCTTCCCCGATTACACCTGCATTATACCATTCCCTCATTTGGCGTACACCGTCTCCAGAGGACCCTTGGTTACCCATCTGTGTGACAACATTATATTTTTTAGCCCCCTGGGTCATCATCCTGGCCTCATAAATATCATGGGTCAATGGCTTTTGAACATATACGTGCTTGCCCAAAGCCATAGCAGACAGGGCAATGATGGCATGGTTGTGGTCAGGTGTAGAGACAGAAACGGCATCAAAGTTTTTGGATTCCTTATCCAGCAGCTCTCTCCAATCCTTATAATACTTGGCTTTGGGGAAGTTCTTAACGGTGGTGGCAGCACGACGATCATCCACATCGCAGAGGAAGGCGATTTCTGCTTTACCACTGGCGGCAAAGTTCGCGATATCACTTTCTCCCTTTCCTCCCGCTCCTATACCAGCGACATACAGTTTATCGCTGGGAGCTACATAGCCTCTTCCCAATACGTGCCGGGGTACAATGAAAAAACCCGTAGCAGCCATGGAAGAATTTTTTAAAAAATTCCGACGGCTAGTGGTTGTTTTTGTCTCATTCTTAAGGTCAGTCATTTGATAAGTTGATTTTTCAAGTGAGCAATCGGTAAATAGGTGCCTTAAGATAGGATTTTTAAGCTAAAAGGGTTTAGTAAGGTGATATGCTTGAGGATTTTATACGTAGGCGGTAAAAGGTTTTGTTTTTTTGAAATATATCTGTACATTCACAGTACAAATCCCATCCCTATGACTACGATACATGCCATTACCCTGGCGTTTGGCGTTGTTGGCTTTCCTGCCTACTTCCTGACCAAACGCAAGTCCCAAGTACAAAGCAATGATAGTCAAAGCAAGCCTCAAAACTGGCTTGAACAACTAAGGCTGGATCGTAATCCATATCAATCCCTGCGTTTTTTGGCCATTACCACCCCTCCTTACAAATATGAAGGTATTAAAGAGGAGTCCGTATATGGTGTAGTCATGGACTACCCCGTAAAGAATGGTACCGCCACCTTGGCTACTTATGTTACTGGAGAATCCAGCCTATATATGAGCAATGGTAGTGGCATCATTAATGGGGAGCGTTACGAATCCGTGCGCCAGGCCTCTATGGAGTTGGTAAAACTCGCCTCCAGGCATATTGATTGTTCAGTACCCACCACCCGTTATCCAGCTGCCTCAGCAGGATTTGTTCGTTTCTATATCCTGACTACTGAGGGCGTACGCACTTGCTGGATCCGCATGGGGGAAACGCATTCTGAGAATCCAGGTGAATCACTACTGTTTATTGAAGCCAACAAAGTCATTCGCAGCCTTCAATTAACCACTGCCCTGAACTAATTGCTTTACTTTTTGTGAATCATTGCCCATAGTTTACCCGTTTTTTAATCCGTACCCCTATTAACAGCCGGAAGCCCGAAAGGAGCTCTCCGGCTGGGGTTTTTTTAGGCTGGTGGCTAGCCTTCTTTTGGAAAATTAAGGCTAGCCACCAGCCTAAAAAATTGATCCTTGCGTTGCACAAGGGGTGCCCGAGACGCCCTCCAGTGGAGGGCAGTGAAGGTCCGCCCCCTCTTTTTACCCCCCTACAGTGGCTGACGCATTGCAGGCGGTTCGCTGACGCCTTAGCTAACGCTTTTCGGGCTAATTCCGCTGACCAGGAAGA
>CAJCIQ010000233.1 GCA_903970475.1 Beijerinckiaceae bacterium | reverse complement strand
AGTTGATGTGCCTCATGATAGATCATAAGCTTTGATAAATAAGGGGTTAGTGCCATTGCCAGGTATATTTATCTGGCAAATCTCTGCATTCCTTGTTGCCATTTTCTCTGCACCCTTGTTACCAAAACCTATGTACTCCTTGTTGCCAAAAACTCTGTATTCCTGATTACGAAAAATCCTGCAGTTCTCGTTTCCGATTACAAAAGCCCTTACGATAAATATTACCTGGATGGCAAATACGGAGCAATTGCATTCATTGATGGCTTTGCATCTTTTATCACGCGTCGCTAAAAGTCGGCGACTACAGGGCGATTAAAGAGGTTTTAGCAAATCCCACTTTTGGACCAGGTGGTTCGTGTGGGAAGGAAAACTCATTTAAGCTCTGGCGCTACGTAGGCCGTTAGAATGGGAAAAGCCGCCAATTGGAGGCCCGAAGACGTTATCGGATGGTTCACAATTCGATATTTATTTTGTTATCTTCGTTGTCATGTCTTGGGACAATTTCAATTGTTGATTAGGCAACAGGAGGGGTAATATAATTATTAAGGAGGATATCAATATGCGTAAATATCCGATAGGCAATCAGGATTTCAAGGGTATAATCGAAGATGGCTATGTATACGTAGACAAGACCAAAGTTATTCATAGTCTTATCGAATCTGGCAAATATTATTTCCTAAGCCGTCCCAGACGTTTCGGAAAATCATTGCTGCTGTCTACCATTAAGGAGATCTTCCTAGGCAATAAGGGACTTTTTAAAGGATTATGGATTGAGGGCAAGTGGGACTGGGAACAAAAGCATCCGGTAATTCATATCGGAATCAGTCAGCTTGATTATCAAAGCCTAGGTCTGTATGACGCTCTTAGCATGGAACTGGACAATCAGGCGCGTAAATTGGGCTTGTCGCTGACGTCAAAAACACTAAAAAATAAGTTCGTCGAACTGATTGAGCAAGCCGCTGTCCAGGGAAAGGTGGTTATCCTCATAGACGAATACGATAAACCCATCATCGATTACCTCGACGACCTGTCCAAAGCCGAAGAAAACAGACTTATATTCAAGGATTTCTATTCCGTGCTGAAAGATGCAGATAAATACATACGGTTACTGTTAATCACTGGGGTCAGCAAATTTGCCAGAATGAGTATTTTCTCTGACCTCAACAATTTAAGGGATATTACCATCTCTCCTGTGTCCGCCACGTTAACCGGGATCACACAGGAGGAATTGGAAACCAATTTTGCCGAAGAGATCCGGGAATTACAGCACGACAATCCAACCGTTCTTGGTGACATTAAGGCCTGGTACAACGGTTATTCATGGAATCAGGGAAAAGATAAAGTCTATAATCCTTTTTCTCTCTTGAATTTCATGGCTGACAGAAGGTTTGGGAACTATTGGTACCAGACCGGAACGCCCACCTTTTTGATTAACCATATGCGGCGGAAGAGAGAATTTCTGCCCGAACGAGGTATCCGCCTGGGAGAAAACGCATTGGGAAACTTTGACATTTCTCATCTATCATCGTTTCAGCTCCTATTTCAGACTGGTTATCTCACGATTAAGCGATATGATACGAAGGCACAGATGTATGAGCTGGACTACCCCAACAAGGAAGTCGAGGACAGCCTGAACGACGCCCTATTAAGTGCCTATAGAAATGTTTTCCCAGGCGGGGATTCGCTCGCGGTAAAAAGTGATCTAGGCGAGGCTCTCAAAGACGGAGATATTACCGCCTTGATCCGATCTCTGGATGCCCTCATCGCTACCATTCCCTATGAACATTGGAAAGCGGATAGCGAGTCGATCTTCCATATCATTGCACAATTATCTTTCCAGAAAATAGCTGCTGACATCTCAAGTGAGCCCCATAGCGCTTCGGGCCGCTGCGATATCGTTGTGCGGACGAGCAACTATATCTATGCGCTGGAACTGAAACTAAACGCAACCCCGCAGGAAGCCCTGGATCAAATATTGAAAAAAGGATACTTGCGTCCATACCAGGCAGACAAACGTAAAAAGTTCGCCGTCGGGATTAATTTTTCTTCCGCCAAGCGCGAAGTGGATGGGTATGAAGTAATGGAAGTGGAATAAGGCAAGGTTGGATTTTCGCGTGGCGGATAGTACTAAAATTCCTTGCCAAAATAGCTACTGCCCTTGTTTTGTTACAATAAAGCGCTAAAACTGGGTTTGTTTTGTTACATACCCAATGGGATTTAAGGATTTTATGTATTTTATAGGTCGAGGGTTCATGGACAAAGGGACCCAATTTTGTCGGTGATAAATTCGGTTACCCAATACATTTTCGCCCGCCAATAGGCTGATAATCTGCGTCTTACATTGTACGTTGCGGTCCCGTCCGGTCCGCAAAAAATCCCCCACTCACCAGAGCGGGTTTTTTGTTTTAGGGTCAAATTAAGAAATGGCTTTTTCGCAATTTTAAATCTTCTATATAAGGGTTAGACGGATCGCCTTATAATATTGAGTCTTGATTTTACCATTTTTAATGGATCAGGTTTTAATTCGATTGAATTTATCGTATTCTTTATGAGTTCCAACGCAAATGACATGGGCAACTGCTTGGCGACATACTTCCTGTATAAATCATAAGATGGAAATAGGAAAGGAAAGAATATTAAAATGGAAGAGATTGAAAGAAACAAACTGAAATGAGGAGTGCTAATTAAAGAAGCGTTGCCTTAAGGAAATGTTTACAATTTAAGGGCCCTTTCGGGCCCAATTTAAATTAATTCGTTCGATTGAAAGCCTTAATTAACGCCGGTTTGAATCTACCAACCGCTAATTTCACGGTTGTTCCTCATATGGATTATTTTTATTAAGTTAGAAAAATACTTGAATTTCAAAGTGCTAATTTTCTTTACTCCACTTTTCAGCCAATTCGGTAAATTCTTCCCATGATTTTGGCGTTTTATGGACATTTCTTCTATAATCAATGTAGAATTTGTAATCATTCCTATAGTGAATAAACATTGTTTTGAAGCCACTTTTGAGAAAATCTTCATCCAATATTTTTTGCTCTATTCCCAAAGCCATTATTTCTAAATAGTTGAATATGGAGACTAAAGCAGATCGCGCATCCTCATCATTTTCCAGTATGTCGAAAAATTCTTTTGATTTTCCTTCATGACATAAATGTTTGTTTTTATCGTACAATTTTTGATTTTCAGGTTACTTTCCATAGTTGGTTGATGCCATTCACATAATACAGTAAAAGAATGATTAAGCCTGTGCTGGTCGATGTCATCAAGTGTCTTTCGGTGGGTGTTTTCATAGTTTAAGATGCTGTAAAATATGCCAATTACAATTGAACCAGCAGCTAAGACAAAGCAAAGATTTTTAAGACTATCATCTTTTTTGGAAATGATATATATGGTGGCCATAAAAGCATACACCCGCGAGAGCTAAAAAGACAAATATTAATCTGTAATAGAATATAAATCCAATGATCGCATTTAGACATTTATCAAACCATGCTATTGAGTACCTATGGCCCTTTGACATTAAAGTTATTTTAGATTAGCCAATGAATATTAAGATCTAATTGTAAACAGAATTGATTAAAAAATGTCGCGCAAGGTATGCCTTTGAAAGTGGAAAATCAGGTAGGACTATAATGACGAAAGACGCCCGCTTCCTCTGAGCGGGCGTCTTTTTGACACGGTTAAGGTCACAGGCGGCTTAAAACTCCGAGACCAGTGAGGGCCACCTGGCTGCCGAAGATGCCCAAAATTATTAGGCAAAGGCGTGTTTTAGCGACAATTCAATTAATGTTACCTGCTCCAGCAAAGTATTTGGTATCCAGGACGCGCATGTTTCGTTGCGACTAGGCAATGAACAAAGTGAACAGCAGAAACTGTTCTCCTTTTGCTAATTTATCGGTTGATTAAAATTCATGTAACTCATGAAAGTAATCTGCCGCTGGCACTTTAGAGGATTACTTCTTTGTGTGTTGTTCCTTTCCACGACATTATGTTCCTATGCAGCCAACCGCTACTGGGTTAGCATACTTTCGGCCAATTGGAACAGTGCCTTGGTCTGGTCAACTACGTCCGGAGGGTTGCCGGGCGCGAGTGTCCCCGGTTCCGGCGATGTCGCTATTTTTGACGGCGGTGGTGCGCTGGGTCTTGATCAGGGCGGATGTACTATTAATGTCCCTGTAAGTATATCCGCGATAACTGTAACTTCTGGATACTCCGGCACCATCACCCAAGGGGCCAATACTATAGCGGTTTCGGGGGCGGCCTCTTTTGATGGGGGCACATTTGCCGGCGGGTCAGCCGGCATTTCCATCGGCGGGGCGTTTACTATAGCGGGAACCGCCTTTACGTCCACCTCTGCTACCATGACATTAACGGGAAATGCCGCGCTCATCAGCGGGAGTTTCGCGCACAACAACGGGACCGTTACATTTAACGGATCGAGCCTCCAGACCATCACGGCCCCTGGCGGAGAAAACTTCTATAATTTTATCGTTGCTAACTCAAATACCGGTATTCAGTTGGAAAACAATATCAGTATAGCTAGCGGCCTCACCATGACCAGCGGGAATATCGACTTGAACGGGAATAACCTCACGCTTGGAATATCGGCTGTCAATCCCGGCACGCTTTCCTATTCCTCAGGCACCATGATCAATCTAGGTTCTTTTACACGCTGGTTGGGTACTGGGCTTATTACTTACCCTTCGTCAGCCGGTCTCTTTCCCACGGGAACCGTTACTGACTATCGGCCTTTTTATGTTTCCGAATCGGTTGCCCCAACAACGGGTGGCACGATTACGGTGTCTTACACCGATGCCACGACCAATTCTGCGGTGTCTATTTCCGACCCTCCTGCTACGATAATTGTAAGGAAGGATTTAAACTGGGCAGTCAGCACGGGGGGTGGATTGGCTGGCGGCACTTATAGCCTTGACATTCAGGGAACCGGCTATGGGACTATTACAAATATAAATGACCTGCGCATATGCCTGAACGCATCCGTTGTCGGAGTGGCGGGCACGAATGCGGGCACCACCTCGGATCCGCAGATCAACCGGACAAACCTCAGCCTGGCCAACCTGACAAATACATTCTATATTGGTTCGGTGACTGTGGCCTTACCCATAACGCTTCTTTCTTTTACTGCGTCCGTTGAGGGGCATAAAGTGGAACTCAACTGGTCGACTGCGCAAGGGACCGACAACTGGCCGTTTACCATAGAACGTTCAAAGGATGCGATTACCTGGGACAGCGTGGAAGAAGATGCCGCTCCAATCACTAGTCAGCCGGTCGAAAGCTACCAGGCCGTTGATCCTGCACCTTACGCAGGCATTTCCTTTTACCGGCTGAGGCAGACGGAACCCAAACAAACAAATTACTCTTCTGTCGTACCAGTGGATATGGTCAATGATGTTACTACCTGCACGTTAAGTCCTAACCCAGCCACCGACCATATCCTGCTTTCCTTTCCTTCAGCCGGCAACTACAAAGTGGTTTTGCTCAACAGTTCCGGACAACTTGTACAGGGTCCTCTGACTACTTCCCTGAGTTCGCTTACGCTGGAGGTTACTGGAATGAAAGCGGGTATGTACTTTGTGGGTGTGCTTCATCAGGGGGTATGGGAAACTAAGAAGGTCGTACTGGTGAGGTAACCTACTGTTTTATCAACTGGTGATCCCGGCATTAAAACTCCGAGACCAAAGAGAGCCACCTGGCTGCTGAAGAGCCCCAAACTTCTTTATAGGTTGCGGTATTGAATTGAGGCCAGTAAGGTGTGTCTTCATTAAATCTGGATTGCATACCCACTGGGATCTCCCCCACCATTTCTCCCGGTAGGGCGTTATATAGCTGGGGATAATTGGATCCCTCCCCCCATATTAAGGATTGGCCAAACGGGTTTTTGCCGACTATCCAGAATAACTGTTGTTCTGCGATGTTCATCAGTTCTTTATCCTTAAGGAATTTGCCGCATAGGGCTGCTGCCTTACCAGTGGACAGGCAAACGGCGTCATTGCCCCTAAAGGAGAACCATACGGGGAATATCTTGAGATAATGCGCACTATCGAGTTTGAATCCATTTTCCAACTGCGCTTTATAATCGGAAGCTACACCACCCTTTACCCAGATCTGGGTTGCGTAGAAATTAACGGAATCCGCTATTTCGTTCACGTTGTATACACCGCTGGGTACAAGGCCGTATGGGGATACATAATGCATGATGTTCTTTAGGTAATCTCCATACAGGTGGATAGAGGCTTCCCATTTCGGATAATCTGGATTATCTGGCTGGGTTTGGCATAGTTCAGTCAGGGCCTGCATCATGGCATAATCGCGTGACTGGTGATTAAAATGAACAATCGTTTTTTTGTTCAGGTCCCTGTAAAAAAAGCCACGCGTCGAATCAGGGTCATTAAGGGGTTTTACGCGCTGGCAGGCGAGGGTATATTTTATGAAATCTGCTGCCTGGTCAGCATAGTACTTGTCTTTTGTGAGTTTGTAGAGCATACTGGCCGCCCAGGATACGGTGGCCATATATTGGCATTGAGAGGTCATAGAGGCATGGCCGCCCGCATTGATCCTGACGTCATAGCCTAGTTTTTTGTAGAGCTCCAATGCAAATCCAAAATCCTCTTTGGCCACCTTCGCCAAGTGGTCTTTAAGCATCGTATCCTGGCCTAGAGACATGGAGGCATAGGCTTCAATGGCAGAGTATAGAAAGTTCTCGTAACTACTATTGGTGACGTATGCCTGACGCCGGCTTCCGGTATCATCTTTGGTACCGATAAAGCCATCCGTCCACAAGTTGGTACTCCAGCCTTCCATGCGGAAGCCATCGCCAAATCTGGTCTTCAGTATAAAATCTATCCCCCATAGGGCTTCCTCTGTTAACCGGTTGTACAGATCAATATTATTCCGCTCTTTTGCTCTGCCGGCCATTTCCAGAAGGGCATAGGCTATTTCTCCGCTTTGCAATGATTGTTGAGACATATCACCCGCATCATGCCAACCACCATTTACGGCAAACATTTTACCATCATGCATTCCGTGGATATCTGTATGGCAAACGCCATGCTTTCCTGGAACGGGGTAACCACATCGCTCACAGAACAGGAAATTCAACACGCGCCATGCGGAGTTATCCCAGATATCGGGGCTGATATAAAAGGGTTTGGTGGTAATACTTCCTACACGGATTTTGTATTGACCTTCCTTTTTGAAAGCGGTAAAATCAATGGTTTCAAAGTTGCCAATTGGAGTTTTGGCTGTATTTATTTTTCCCTGATAGACTACAGCAGAGGTATTGTTGTCTAATAACTGAAAGTTCCCGTCATTATCATCGACCCTCACTATGGCGGATTTCTCGCTTTCCACTCCGTACCCGGTTGTAGCGTAAATGATCCTGTTTGGAGCTGGTTGCCAGCCGCTTACTACTTCCGGGTTTTCGACCTTTTCCAGGGATACGGCGTCTATATCAAACTTCAGGGAATCGCCCATGGTCCTTTCTTTTCCAAAAACCTCAATGGAAAAGGACAGTTTCGTTACTTTGTCACGGGCAAGTTCTGACATCTCGACAAAGCACTCATTCCACCTGCCGTTGACCAGGTTTATTTCATGGAATCCTTCCCTTCCGTATTGATCTGGCACCTTGATCTTCCCGTCGTTTTCAAGGTTCAGGTTCAGATAAATGGTACGGGCTCCTTCACAATGGGGATATATGTAAAACCTGATCCGGTTGTATTTCTCCCAATTGACTCCCCCCACATCAAAACTGGCAAGGGATGTTCCAAAACCCAACCCCCAACCCAGAAACTGCGGATAAGTAGTTGGTGCGACCAGGCGCAGACTATGCCGCCCCTGGATCTTTCTTTCGTCTGTCAAGTACATGCTGCCAATGCCCTTATGGGACCATTTGCTTAAGGCTTCCATGTCGCAAAGCATGACGGAATCCAGCACTTTTTTGGTAATAGCGAAGGCCTCGAATGACTTGCTATAATCAAGGGGCAATGGCGCATGAACGTATCCGGTATTTCGTATATCCTTTTTTAGTTGGGGATCGATCTGCGCCAGTAAATAGCAGATAGGATAAAGGATGAATAATGCACTTACTGTTAATCTTTTCATGGTCAAGCTTGTTAGGTGGTATTTATAACCAAGAGAAGGTATTCAAGTAAATGTAATCGTTATTTGTGGCTTTTATATTATTGGAAAATAGGACGGATGGTCGGGGTGCAAAAGAAGCCTTGGATTATATTATGCAATGAAAATCGTATATTCCGATACGTAAACTATCTGATAAATGTCTATGTTTGCAACCTCTGAAAAGTATAAAACACCCACTATATTTATCTCCTATACCTGGGATGACGAAGGGCATAAAAAATGGGTATTAGAATTGGCCAACAGGCTGTCTCAATCTGGAGTGCATGTTTTTCTGGACAGATACGACCTGCTGCCAGGAACTTCTATGACGGCTTTTATGGAGCGAGCAGTTCGGGAATCAGATAAAGTGATACTAATCCTAACGCCCCAATTCAAGCAAAGAGCGGATAATCGAGTGGGTGGCGCCGGCTTTGAATATGCCATGATCTCTCAGCAGATATACCAGGAACAGGGAAGTCAGAAGTTCATCCCGGTCATCCGAAAGGGGGACAGCAAAGAAAGTGCTCCGACCTTTGTCAGTACCCTCATTTATATTGATATGAGGGACGATGGGAAAATGGAAGAGAGTTTCGAATCGCTGTTGCGCCAAATCTATGAGGAACCGCTCATTACCAGACCACCATTGGGGAAGAAACCGGATTTCACCTCAGGAACCACCGCAGCTAAACCTGCAATAGAACTGCCCACGGGTTTGATCGATCTGAAAAAGGACATGGCTGAGTCGGAAACGACTGCTTACGCGAAATGGAGGATGATGATTGAGTTTCCTCCGCTGCATCATTTGGAGGCCCGGAGGATTGGGAATCTTATGGAATCATTCCGACCTATTGCTATATATCGCAATGTACGTACGCCAACTATACTTCATGAGCGCTTCCAGGAAGGCTATGATCCCAACTCAAAACATGAAATCCCATTGCAGAAAATCGGAGAGGAGGAATCTTTTTGCCACGGGAAGCTGGATGTTAAGAAGGGCAATCTTATTTACGAATATGCAGAATTCACCAGGGAGGATATCATCTCCTTGCATAT
This sequence comes from Beijerinckiaceae bacterium, assembly GCA_903970475.1. Classification (GTDB taxonomy): domain Bacteria; phylum Bacteroidota; class Bacteroidia; order Chitinophagales; family Chitinophagaceae; genus Dinghuibacter. Next base: position 10,069 of record CAJCIQ010000233.1, on the reverse strand, counting down.
AGAACAGCCTTTTGTAGAGCTACTTTATATTCTTGTGACACTTGGGATAATACATCGTCGCCTTAAAAGCACGATAACCTTGAAGGTCACCATTGACTTTCGTTCAAACCTCAAAGCTGTCCTGATTAGAGATACCCCTACCTTCGAATTTAAGCCTATATATAATAGGCAGCCCCGAAGTATACCCGGAAATAAAGCTACATTTAGCTATCGCCTTACAACACTGGACAAGAGGAGTCTTTTTACTTTTTTTGGAGACCTTTTTCATTTGTTCATCGAGGAGAATCCTCAATCGAATTTGCTAGTCCCAGAGTTGGACAAAAACGCATTCAAAAAAATGATGAATGAACGATTTGATGAATCAACATTGCCCGGGTAAGATTTCTTAGGATAGATTTCTCCAAATACAATATCAATATTTTCTCAACGGATAAGGGTATATATTCAATGCTTCCGGCAATAGACCCTTATTGAGCCTTCTGCCCATTCCACTAGAAAAGAGGGGTAACCAGTTGAACGTATTTTTCGTGATGCATGATTATAGAAAGCTTTGCCTTATAAAATCATAAGGCAATGAAAACAATGTTTATCCTCATGGCTACCGTTGGTATTTCAATAGCTGCATTTTCCCAAACGCCCAAACCTCGTCTTAGCCAACCGGAGTCAGTAACGGGCAAGCTGACCAATGCAAATATTACCATCGATTACAGCAGCCCCTCTGTTAACGGCCGGAAGATCTGGGGTTGTCTGGTACCCTATGATAGCGTATGGAGAGCAGGGGCCAATGAGGCTACCACCTTTGAAACAGATAAGGACATCTATATCGCGGGTGGGTTACTTCCGGCGGGTAAGTACGGCTTTTTCCTCATCCCCAAACAAAACGGTAAATGGACGGCTGTTTTTAACAAAGTTTGGAAGCAGTGGGGGTCTTTTAAATATGACGCAACCCAGGACCAGCTTCGGGTGGAGGTCACGCCGGAGACCCTAAAGAACAACCAGGAAATGCTGGTCTATAATATCAATACCACCGGCTTTTCGCTGGACTGGGAAATGTTATCTATTCCCGTTACGGTTAATTAAGAAGGAATGATGAAATTACTTATTGCAATATTTTTATTTTCTACCCTATTTGGAGGAACTGCTCTGGGACAAACCAAATCGCTGCTCAGGGGCATGGTAGGGACCGGGCAAGAAAAAGAGCCCATTTCTTATGCTAATGTCCTTTTAACCGATAGGAACACAAAAGCCGTTGTCAAGGGCGCCAGGACGGATTCATCGGGGGCATTCCTGTTAACGGATTTACCGGCGGGTATTTTTACCTTGGAAATTAGTTTCACAGGCTATGAAACCATCGTAAGGGACAGTATACAGATTGGCGCCTCCACATCAATCGTAGACCTGGGATATTTGCCCATGAAGCAATCTCTGATCAAAGTATTGAAGGAAGTGATTGTAACGGCCGAGGGACCTGGTAATCAAATAGGCATAGGCAAGCGGCGGTTTTCGGTGGATCAGAGCCTGGTGAGTAAGGGTGGTACCGCTTCAGACCTCCTGCAAAACATCCCCGCTGTCTCCATTGACGGAAGTGGCCAGGTGAATCTAAGGGGTTCGACTAATGTGCGTGTATTGGTAGATGGCAAGCCTTCTTTGATTGGAGGGGGAGACATTACGCAAATCCTTCAATCCATACCTGCTGGTTCGGTAGAAAGTGTAGAAGTGATTACCAATCCGTCTGCAAAATATGAAGCGGAGGGGGAAGCGGGGATCATCAATATTATATTAAAGAAAAACAAGCGGCCTGGGTTTAATGGTTCCGTAAATGTTACCGGGGGAACGCGGGATAACTACAGTGGAGGCGCGAGTGTGAGTCTTGAAACCCATAAAGTGAATGTATATACCAATTACGATTACCAGCGAAGCGATGTATGGAGTGATGGTTATCAAAATATACAGTATCTGGACCCATTAAGTCCGGTTGCATATTCCGACGAAACATTTCCCTCTGTCACGGTCAATAAGGTGCATAATATAAAGGGTGGGGTGGATTATTATCTTACGCCTAAGGATTTGCTCAGTTTTTCGGGAGGGTATAACACGAGTAAACTCAATAGGAATGAGCGTTTATATATTAATCAGCTTGATGTGGATGCTGCGCCATTTCAAATAATCAACAGCACCAATATAACCCAAGGCAGTAGTGATGCGTTTAACCTGAACCTTGACTATATTAAGACATTTCATAAACCTAAGGAAGAACTCGTTTTTAGTACCGGTTATGCCCATGGCATCAGTAATAGTACACAAAGCTTTGTTTCCGGGGTAGATAATATCAGATCCCAGGGAGAGGATATAGATACCAGCATCCTTCATCCACAGGGCAATAACCACAATAGTTATTACAATATCCAGATGGATTATACTTTACCTGTGGGGACCGGGACTTTTGGAATGGGTTACCGTTCACAAATCCGGATAGATGACAGAAAACAGGTAGTAGACAGCTTTAATCATACCACCCAGGACTTTGAGGAATACTATCCCTATAGCGCCTATTTCCATGGATATAACCAGATACATGCCCTCTACATCAGTTATCAGAATCATATCAGGGATTTTAACTACCAGCTTGGGTTGAGGGGAGAAGCCGCCAACCTTAACGGGTGTGTGAATGGCTATGATACCAATAACGCGCCGTTAAACACTCCCGTTAAGGTAATCAATAACCGACTATATCCTAGTGTAACGCTTACCCAGAAACTTCAAGGCAATCAGCAGTTGCAGTTCAGCTATTCCCGACGGGTTACCCGGCCCACACCCCGGAACTACAGTCCCATTCCGGACATCTCTGATCCTGTAAATTATGATGTGGGCAACCCCAATATCCTGCCTCAAGACATCCATGCTTTTGAAATGGGATATAACAAGAAGCTGTCAAAATTGAATTTTACAGCCAGTCTTTATTACCGCATCACCAATGATTTTATTGCGCATATAGAGAGCGTTCCTGTTAACGGGGTCATTACGACCACTTCAGAAAATCTGGCCTATTCCCACACGGGAGGCTTGGAAATAATTAGCCGTTTCAATGTAGTAAAGCCATGGAATTTTACGGTGAATGCCAATCTGTTTGAAAACAAAACGGCCGCTGCGCCCCAATATGGTATAGGAGAAAGCAGCGGCCTTAGCTGGAACGCCAATATCACCAATAATTTTTCCCTCCTTAAAAAGGTCTCCCTTCAGATTCGTACTGATTATCATGCCCCTTTTGTCTCTGCTCAGGATAAAACCTATTCCAGCTTTGGTGTGGATGCGGCGGCTAAGATCAGTTTGTTACATGGGAAGGCTGCCATCGCCATTAATGGGAGGGACATATTTGCCACCCGTAAATGGAGCTTTTTAAGGGATGGTAATGGAGTACTGTTGGATTTTGAGAGAAAAACCATTGGAGCAAGAGCGGGTATAAGTTTCACCTACAATTTTGGTGAGGACCTTTTTAAGGGTAAAAAAATAGAACATAGTACCGAAAAACAGGATGATTAATGGCACTATGGGGATAGCTTCTGCTCCAGCAACTTCATGAAATATCCGCCTACTACACTACGGGCCTGAAATCCGACTTTTTGGCCGCTGATGGTTTCATGCCAGTCGCTGAGCGGAACCCTGTCTGGTGTTTGGGTGATGAAGGTGTATAGGGGATTTATGAAGGCTTCAAAATCCGCTTTATCATCAGCCAGCGTTGCCGTCCAGTTGATCCAATCGCTTTTGGTATAGGTAGCTCTGCTGTCCAGGGGAAGGCCATATTTGTTTTGTTTGGTCAGGTAAAAGGCGACCTCATCGTGTATCACAGATGGGGGAAAAATATGCAGGCCCAGCACCTTATCCCAAACCAGGTTGTATTTCTGGCTCCAGGTACCCGTTCTGTCGAAGGTGAGTTTGTAATGGTCTCCTTCTTTGGCCATCATGACCCATTGCAAGGCCATACTTTTAGCACTGTCGGTATATTCGTGCTCCAGGGTCGCTTTACCGAGCATACCCGCCAGGTTTCCGTAACAGGCAATACCCATGATGGCTTTTGCGGATAAGTTCGCATTGTGGGCAGAGGGTCCTGCAAAATCATCGGTCGTTAGCTGGTTTTCCGGATCCATCCCGTTTTTAAGCAAGTAATCTGCCCATTTGGAAAGCACCTCCCAATGTTTGGCTGCGTAGGACGCATTCCCTTCTGCGTGGGCAAGGGCAGCGACCATAGCCAGCATGTTGCCGCTTTCTTCCACTGGCATGCCCTCTTCTTCCGTACGGCCATTGGCGATGGGGTAGGTGCCTAAATCGTGCGGTGAATAAGGACGGGTCCAGTGGCCACTTTCACAATAATAGAATATAGGATTGAGCATGGCTTCTGCTAACTGGTTATTAAAGCACAGGGGTAAGGGAAAGGTTGGATAAATGACATCTACGGTGCCCATATCCCCATTGCTGAAATTCTCTTTGGTGAACAGCAACGGATTTCCCGCTGAATCCGCAACCAGTTTGCAGGCGGCAAATGCCTGACGGTATGCCAATTCGCAGAGTTTTGCATACGTTTGGCCTCCGGCCTTGGTGGTTTGTTCCTTTAAGCTACGGTCAAAGGCATCGCATTTTTCCAAGACCTGCTTATAGTCGTCGGCAGCACGCTGTAGCATTTGGGGCGTGGATTCTCCTGACCGCTTCCACCAGGCATTCAAAGGCTGGTGGAAATACTCGATAGCATGTATATCGTCATATGCAAGGATGATGTGCCTGTTTACAACGGTGGAAACTGCCCCCAGATCGTAACTGACTGCCAGGGTCAAAGGATCTGTCCCAGCAGCCCTTGGTTGGGCGCTGTCATCATCATTAAGCTTTAGCTTTCCTGTCTGGGTAAAAGTGTTTACAGAACGCTGGGAAGAGGTAATGGCTGTGCTCGCACTATATTTATCTGGAGTGGCCAGGTAAAGGTATCCCCAGTCTATGCGTACATCGTCTCCGCTTCTGCCCAGTACATTTTGCGAAGTGGTGCCTACGCTCATGATCTGGAGGTCCTTTTCTGAAGAGCGTTTCCAGGTCACCTCCTGATCCGGTGTGTTAACGGCTATATTGCCCGCTGCACTGAAATAGAGTTGTACGCTCCGCGATCTGCCATCCCTGGATGATACGGAAAAGGTGACATAATCTGCCGGCCGGGAAAAAAGATCCAGATCATCCGGCAGCAATGGTGCCGTAAATCTCACCGCTAAGTTGACCATACCGCAGACGAAATGGTAAACCGTTTGTGTAGCCGTTATTTCAACAGATTCTTGTCTGGCAGTATCCGCATTGGTGGTATTGGCTTTTTCATCAATCAACCCTGCGTCGAGATAGGCCCCCCCTGCAGTATTGGCACAGTGAATGGCCAGTAGATTAGGTCCGATTTTCAAAGCGGCTTTAGCCTCAGGATTTATTTCTACCGGAGTGGGGGCATCGTTCCAGCCGGTCTTTTTATAAGCCAGGATACCATTGATATATACCTCTACATTATCATCGTGATGGAGATTAAGCAACAAATGATGGAAATCAACCTTGTCCAGATCAAACGTCCTGCGCACATAAATGTCGTGCGTGTTCCATTTATTGGGTGCGTCGTCCCCATCTGAAAACGCACCGTTTATCTGTTGGAAAGAAGAATCATTGTATCCGGGTAGGGTCCAATCGCCGTCTGGGGTTGCCGTAGCATATTTCCAGCCGCCTTTTTGACCCACCAGGGGTAATACGGTACTTGTTTCAGTTATGGGTTTACCCAGGAAGTAATAAGCCTTTCCATCTACACGGATGATGCCTTGCAAGGACTGGACCTTACCTGTCCAGTGACGGGTCGGCCCATCATACAATGCATTGGTGAAGGACCAAATACTAAAATAAGGATCTACCGAAACCAGTGGATAAGCCGGTGCGGTCTGTTGTGACTGCGCTGGCAGATATACACCTAAAAGTATAGCCGAAAGCATGAAGGTTGCTATTCCCTTCGGAGAGAAACGATACTGCATGGACGAACAATTGTTAGTTTTTTAAAGGTCAGTTAGGATTTGAAGATAAAACTATTTCAACTTGTGTGCGGACGTCCGGGCCCAAGTTTGATAAACGGCGATTCCCGATCCGACCATTCGGATGCAATACAGACCGTTCTCACCTGGGGAAAGAATTGAGTGCGTTTCCCTTTAAATTTGCCCGTAAAACCGCTACAGCGCGATCAACCCAAAAAGCATCCACCTATGTATTTCCTTACCGTTCTCCTATCCCTTGCACTGACCCAACCCCAGCGCCTTATTTTGTACGGAAGAGGCCTGTACCCGGGTGACGACAGCACGTATGCCCTGATTAATAACTCAGGATTTAATACCATTGTTGTATCCAGTTTTTATCTAAAGGCTAATGGGGACGTCTACGCTGGCGACAGCCGCAACCCCATCATTCACGATGGCCATTATGTAGGAGACAAGGAATGGTTGAAACGGCTTGCTACACTGAAGAAAAAAGCGCGCGTTGAATTTCTCCTGGAAGGGAGATGGTACAACCAACCGCCCAACACTTTCGATTTCATCCGACATTGGGCCGATTCTACGGAGAACGGACTCAATGACACCCTATACCATATTTGCAAGGTATTCAAGGAGGATCTGGGAGCCGATGCGCTTTGTATAGATGACGAATCTGTCTATGATAGTCCTTCTATTATCAAGTTGGGAACTGTGATGCAAAAACTGGGTATGCATATGACGCTTTGCCCATTCACGAAGGGAGAGTACTGGAAAGCAATACTCGATGGTTCTCAACCAGGACTGATCGACGGAGTATATCTGCAATGTTATGATGGAGGGACGGGGAATACACCTGCTCCCTGGGTTCAAATGTTGGGCGGAGCCGTGCCGGTGTATCCCATTTTCCTATGCAGGGGTTCTTTCGGAACTTGTGGCCAGTCACACGGTAGTGTACCGGTGGATAGCATCAAGGTGATGATGACGGATTTTAAAAAGGCCTATCCAGGGCTGAATGGGGGAGCGATCTGGCAAATGGCAGATATAAAGGATTACGTGCGCCTGGGATGTGCGCTTATTACTGTCAGCGGCTATCTGGATCAGCTCAGAACCTCCTTACAGGATGGGCTGAAATAGCCGGCCGTCCGGCCTGTTTGGTCGAATCCAGTGGGCCCGGCCCATCACTCCGATCGCAAACTCTTCACGGGATTGGCCAAGGCCGTCCTGATCGTCTGATAGCTTACGGTCAATAGCGAAACGCCAATAGCCCCGATGGCCGTTAATGCAAAGCTCCACCAGGATAAACTGGTCCGGTACTGATAGTGCTGTAACCAACTGTGCATAACCCCATATGCTATGGGGCTCCCGATCAGGAGTGACAAGCCGACCAATTGTACAAACTCCATGGATAGCAGGCCCCAAAGGTTAAATATGGATGCGCCGAGTACCTTGCGCACTCCGATTTCCTTGGTGCGTTGTTCTGCTACATACATGGCCATCCCAAACAGGCCCAGGCAACTGATCAATATGGCCAGTATGGAAAAGATGCCGGCTACGTTTCCGATACGCTGTTCGGCGGCAAATTTCTTTGCGTATTCATCATCGGCGAAGTGATATTCAAAAGGCACCGCTGGTATCACTTCGTGAAAAACAGATCCGATGCACGCAAGCGCCTGTTCCGTACTTACATTGGGCGCTATCCGTACATAGATCCAGTTGTAATTGCCCCCCAGCCGGAAGATGGTTGGCTTAACGGGCTCATAGGGGGACTGCATAACCATATCTTTAATTACGCCAAGAATGGTAAAGTTCTGATCAATCCCAGCCCAATTGGCTTTCCAGTGGATTGTTTGCCCAGAAGGGTTCTTCAGCCCCATGAATTTGGCTGCCGACTCATTGATGACAAAACCTGAAGAGTCCGAACCGTAAGAAGGGGAGAAATCTCTGCCTGAAAGGAACTGCCATCCTAAAGTCCTGCCATAGTCGTAGGAGACAGTTAAGGTCCCGAAATTCTCTTCTACGCCCGAAGGTTTGCCTGGCCAGTTAAATCCTCCATTTTGTGAGGAGACATCTGTCACTGCGCTTTCAGACTCTGCTACATCAGACACCACACCTGCCTGCCGGAGTTTGTCCCGCAGGATATCATACTTTCCATCAAAGGCCGTAAAGGTGATGGGCACCATGAGCAGACCATCCCTTGTATTCCCAACGGGACGGTTCTTAGCGTAAATGATTTGATTATAGACAACGATGGTGGCAATGATCAGGGCCACCGAAAAAGTGAATTGCAAAACAACCAGCATCTTACGTGGAAGGGCACTGTTTTTCCCCGAACTAAAACGGCCTTTCAGCACGGACACCGGGTTGAAGGAGGACAGATATAATGCAGGGTAGCTGCCAGAAAGTAATCCAGTGATCACTACAAACACTAGCGTCGCAACCCAGAACCAGGGCTGCCCCCAGGGCATTACCAATTGTTTGGAAGCGAGTTGGTTAAACCAGGGCAAAGCGAGTGCGGCCAACACCAAGGCTGGCAGGAATGCCAGGAAGACCACCACAAATGCTTCCACATAAAACTGTTTGGTGAGCTGGCTGCGAAGCGAACCAATGGTTTTGCGAACCCCAACCTCTTTTGCCCTTTTCTCAGATCTGGCCGTACTGAGATTCATAAAATTGATACAGGCGAGCAATAGTACAAATCCACCAATGATGCCCATCATCCATACAAACTCAATGGCTCCCTGATCGGCCATGCCCTCCTTGAAACTCGAATACAAATGCCAGCGACGCATAGGATGTAATATGAGCTGGGGCGTAGCTGCCACCTCTTGTTCATTGCCGGACAAGCCCCGTATGGTGTTTAACTCAAAATTGGCGATGGATGCTGAAAGCTTGTCTCTGTCTATCCCAGATTTTATTTCTGCATAGACATTAATGCGATGGTCGGTCCCATCCTTGTTGCATCAAATAAGTATTGCCAGAGGTGTAAAGACTCCAGGGCAAAAAGAAATATGCTTCATTAAAGGTCGTGTTATGGGGAAGGTCTTCATAGACGCCTCTTACGACAACCGGTGTCTGGGTTCCTGGATCCCATAGATTGTTCAGATTGACCCTTTTCCCAATGGGGTCTTCGTCTCCAAACAGGGCTTTGGCCACGGAAGCGGCAAGTAAAATGGAATGTGGATCAGCTCCCAATCCCGACCTGCTCCCCTTAATCATTTTTAAGGTCAGCATATCCGGGCCGTCGGCATCCATATAAAATCCCTTGCTGGGGATGTGCTGATTTTCCGCACCGGCGGCGGTGCTCGCCGTTGTCCCGGTTGTCGACAAAAGAAACCCTTCAGCGGGGACGGAGGCGACAATATGCTCGAAGGCGTTGCCATAACTGGTCCTTAAGGCATTCAATAATAGAAACGGCTGATGTTCCCAAACCTTTGTCTCCCCTAAAAATTTCTCCTTTTGCAATACCTGGACGATGTGTCCGTAATTTTCATGATACTTGTCGAAGGAAAGCTCGTCCTGTATCCAAAGTCCGATCAGCAGGGCTACGGATATTCCGATGGCCAGGCCCCCGAGATTAATGAAGGCAGAAAAGCGATTACGCAGGAGACTGCGGAAGGCAACGCGCAGGTAATTTCTGAACATAAGTAGCGTTTTAGGGCTGTAACTAAATGCCACGATAAATATGCCGGTTTTGTAAAGTGTTGTAAAGTAGTGTTTTATGGAAGTTTGTCGAGGGAAAATTGTTCGATTCCGCACAAGCATTGACCAGAAATGATCTGCCCAAAATGGCAAGATTGGAGAAACGATTTTTGAATACCCGACCCGGGCCCGGATGAAGCCTTTCTGTTGCTTAGGAAATATTTGGCCAGAAAAAAGGTGGACTCCTTTCAATTACTCCAATTGGGCATTAAATGCTCATGCCATTGACGGTTGGTTTGAATATTGTTGTACGGGATCCCGGATTCTAAGTCAATCCTGCCGAATTCACATCTTAAATAAATATTAACTGAATAATATATACCTATGTTTTACGTTTATTTAAT
>CAJCIQ010000232.1 GCA_903970475.1 Beijerinckiaceae bacterium | reverse complement strand
CTGGTATTTACCCAGCTTCAACAACAATAATCATTTTAAAACACTACTAATATGGCAACAGTGACCAGTTATCCCCTACCTAAATTTTACTTTCAGGTAGAATGGGGCGGCACTCGGATCGGTTTCACCGAGGTGAGCGGTCTGGATATGTCTACCGACCCTATTGAATACAGAGAAGGCTCCAGCCCGGAGTTCTTCAAAACGAAGATGCCTGGACTCCAGAAGTTCAGCAACATCACCATGAAGCGGGGCATTTTTGAAAACGACAACGATTTCTATGCCTGGTATAATACCATTTCCCTCAATACGGTGACCCGCCGGGATCTGACCATTTCCCTGCTGGATGAAACCAAAACGCCTATTGTGGTATGGGCCGTCAAAAACGCCTGGCCGGTCAAAATGACCAGCACGGACCTGAAGGCTGATGGCAACGAAGCAGCCATTGAGTCCCTGGAAATCGCCCACGAGGGTTTGACTATTACGAATGGATAATGACCGGCCCTGCCGGCCCTTATAACTCAAAAGGTTTATTATGTCTGTATTTGATACGATACCCGTTGGGTTTCACTTTCTGGTAGCCTTTGAACTCTTTCCACAGCTTCCCAATGATTTCGCTTTTATGGAGGTTTCAGGGCTGGAAGTGGAAATGGAAATGGAGTCCCGGAAGGAAGGTGGACAGAACAGGTTTACCCACCAGCTCCCTGTACGTTCGAGATATTCGGACATCGTACTCAAAAGGGGATTGTTCTTTGAGTCAGGAATAACAGAGTGGTGCAGGCAGGCGGTAGAGAATTTCTCTTTTACGCCTACCAATGTGCTGATATCCTTGCTCAATTCAGATCATATTCCAGTGAACACCTGGTTCGTGGTCAATGCCATCCCTAAGAAATGGGCCGTGTCAAATTTTAATGCCATGGAAAATACCCTGGCCATAGAAAGCCTTACGCTGAGTTACCAATATTTCAACATCATGACGCCCGCCGCGTTGATCGGTGATGCGGTGGGCGCCATAGCTTCCGCCTTGTAATTGTTATGCCAGTAGAAATAAAAGAACTCCAGATCAAAGCCGTGATTGCGGCGCCCAAAGATGGGGGGAATTCCAGTGTTAAAGCATTGGCAGCGGCAGATGTACAAAAGTGGAAAAAGGAAATCATTGCGGAATGTATGGAAAAAGTATTTCGTAAGCTGGAAGAAAAACACGAACGCTAAACCTTCAATATGCTTAGTAGTCTGCTCTCCCTTGGGTCGAACAATAAAATGACCATCATTGCTTATTCTGATCCGGGTTATTCCGCTCAGGTGACAACGTTTTCGGTCCAGGTCAACCCGGAGGGGTATAAATTGTCCTACAAAGCCGAATACGACGATACGCAAGCGCCTGGCAGTTCTGGTGCCAACCTGAGGTTCACCAAAATACTGCCGGATGAAATGACCTTTGAGTTCCTCTTTGACAATAGTGGGGTGTTGGTACCTGCCAGTTTATTGCCTGCTGTCTTCAATCCCTTTGGAAGTGGTAGTAGTACGGACGTTACAGGGCAACTGAATACCTTCATGGGTACGGTGATAGATTATAACGGAAGCACCCATGAGCCCTATTACGTGCAATTGGTTTGGGGAACCCTGATGTTTTCCGGAAGGTTGACCCAGCTCGATGTAGACTATACCTTGTTTGGTTCTGATGGAACCCCTATCAGGGCTGTAGCTAAAGCTACGTTCAAAAGCTCCACCGCCGATACGCAGCAGGCTCAGAATAATGACAATCAATCTCCGGATATAACGCATTCCAGGGTATTTCAGGTCAGTGATTCCTTCACCTTGCTGGCTGACCAGATTTACGGAAGCCAAACCCATTACCTGGATGCAGCCTCCTTCAATAAACTCAACAGCTTTAGAAAAATTCCACAGGGAACCCAATTGTATTTTCCACCATTAAGCTCATAGACCATGGGTGCAACTTCTTCCATAGCATCAGGAGCGTCCGGAGCAGGTTCGGCGGCTTCGGCGGTCTCTTCGGCCTCTTCCGCTTCTGGCGGAAGTACGCCCGGAGGACTGGCGAGCTGTACCGTGTCTGCGGCAGGCCAACCCCTGGATCAATCCATTCAGCTAACCTCTATTCATATTTGTAAAGAGATCAATAAAATACCATTCGCCAAAATCGTGATCCTAGACGGAGACCCTGCTTCCATGGATTTTCCGGTGAGTGATCTGGATACCCTGGTTCCCGGTCAGCCTATTGAGATTGATTTGGGATATGATAACACGAACACGGTTGTTTTCACCGGACTGGTGGTTACCCATGGTATCCGTATAGATCGGAGGGGTTCGTCCCTGCACCTGGAGTGTAAAGATGAAGCTGTGAAGATGACTATGGTCCCCGCTTCCAAGCACTATAACAACATTACCGATAGTGACCTGGCTTCCCAGTTGATCGGTAATTACCCTGACCTGACGGCAGACGTCTCCGATACGCAGGTGACCAATGAGAACCTGGTTCAATGCAGCACGACCGATTGGGATTTTGTGGTATCCCGTATGGATAGACTGGGTATGATCACCACGGTGGATCAGGCGACCGTGACCATTGCTGCCCCTGATCCTACTACGGATCCCGTCATAGACCTGGTTTACGGAACAAATATCTTGGAGTTCGAAGCCCATATGGATGCAAGAACACAGGTGGAGTCCGTACAATTATCCAATTGGGATGCGCCCTCCCAGAGCGTGCAAAGTACGTCCTCCCAATACCAGGCTCCCTCTACAGAAGAAGGTAATATTGACGCATCCGACCTGGCCTCGGCCCTGAGCATATCGCTACTGGACATGCGGACTTCCGCTGCTTTTGCCCCTGACGAGGCCCAAGCGGTTGCCGATGCCCGGCAAATGAAAAATGTATTGTCCAAAATACGGGGCCGCGTAAAATTCCAAGGCTTCAGTGGGGTCAACCCTGGGGATATGGTAAGCCTCGATGGGTTGGGTGATCGCTTCAATGGCCCAGCCTTTGTAAGTGCTGTCCACCATGATTATGCCGAAGGGAACTGGACCACCGAAGTCACCCTGGGTATGCCCCTGGATTGGTTTTCCGAAAAGGTAGGCGCCAAATCCGGGGCCGGGGGTGGAAGTACCCCGGTGGGAAGCGCCAGCCCCAATACAGGCACCGGTTTATTCAGTACCCTACAGGGATTGCAGGTTGGGATCGTCAACAGTATTCAGGACCCGGATAATGAATTTAAGGTACAGGTAAAAATGCCCTCTGTCAACCCTAGCGATGATGGTATCTGGGCCAGGGTAGGTACCCTGGATGCCGGTAATAACCGGGGATCGTTTTTCATGCCGGAGGTAAGTGATGAAGTCATCCTTGGGTTTATCAATGCGGACCCTTCCCAACCAGTGATCCTGGGTATGATGAACTCCAGCGCCCTACCGGCAGCTTTAACCCCTTCTGCAACCAATGATCAAAAAGGCTTCACGACCAGGAGTGGCATGCAACTGTTATTTGATGATGGTCAGGATTCCGTTACGATTACGACGCCTGGAGGAAGGCAGTTTACCCTTAACGATAATGGCGGATCTGTCCAATTGACGGACGGGTCCAATACCTTAAGTTTTGGTTCCAGTGGGGTTACACTTCAAAGTTCTGGTAGCCTGACCTTACAGGCCCAGGGCTCTGTATCCATCAGTGGTTCTGATGTTACCGTATCGGGGCAATCTTCCGCCGGGATGAGTGCCCCCACTATTTCCATCAGTGGCTCCGGACAGACTTCCATATCCGGAGGCATCGTACAAATCAATTGAATATGCCGTTTGCAGCCAGAGCAGGAGATATGCACGTTTGCCCCATGGTAACAGGAGTGGTGCCACATGTAGGAGGCCCGGTGATGCCTCCGGGATGTCCCACCGTCTTGATTGGGGGCATGCCCGCGGCCAGGGTGGGGGATATGCTGACTTGTGTGGGGCCCCCAGATGTGATTGTCCAGGGTTCTTCTACGGTTACGATTGGCGGTATGCCAGCGGCTCGTATGGGAGATCCGACGGCTCACGGGGGAACCATACTCCTGGGATGCTTCACGGTTATGATCGGCGGATAGCATAAACCGGGCGCGAGAAGCGCGCCTGGGGACAGATAATTTTTTTGAACTTTTATTTTTTTACATGGCTTCTTCATCATTCTTAGGCACGGGCTGGAGTTTTCCACCCACATTCGACAGGACCTTGGGTCAGGTGCTCATGACCAGTGACGCAGCAGATATTCAATGCAGCTTGCAGATCCTGCTGTCCACCCGCCATGGGGAACGCGTGTTGTTGCCTGATTTTGGATGTGATCTGGAACCCATGATGTTTGAATCCATGTCCACCACTTTTATCACCTACGTCCAGAACCTGATTCAAACGTCCATCACCAATTACGAACCAAGGATCATCCTTAACAGTGTGCATGTGTCTACGGAACAGGCGGCGGATGGCGTCATGCTGGTGGAGTTGGATTATACCATTAAATCCACCAATTCCAGGTTCAACATGGTATTCCCCTATTACTTAACCGAAGGAAATGTTCCTAATCCATAATGGCCTCAAATTGCAACAATACCAACCCATTACAGCTCACCGGTACCTCCCAGGCCGGGAGGGTGCTGGCTGCACTGGATCCGGGATCTGCACCCATTGATGGGCGTCAGACCTACGATTGGATCTTGTTTGCCAAGGAGTATGCGCGCTATCTCCAGTTTTACAATACGTTGGGTATCCCTAATGGAGACTGGCAACCCCTGATGGAGGGAGACATATCTGCGGTACTGGCGACCATGGCCGCCCAGGATATGACCCTGTATCAGAATTATCAAAGTGGGTTGTATACCCAGCTCCTGGATCTCAAAGAAGGACCTGTCGCCGAAGCCCAGAGTCCTCAACTCCTGGAGGCCATGTTTGACCTCTTGTTTTCCTGGATACACCTGGTCGATCAGCAATATAGATTACTACCTGTCGGAAGCACCCAGCAAGTCATGATGGGTAGTTTGATACAAGCCAACCTTTCTGTGCCTTTGTATTTTCTGCAAAGCTATTATAAGACGGTCTCCACGTCTCCGCACATCTTATTGGCTCCGGTGACCGCTACGGCAGGCATTGAAGTCCTGGCTCCGCTGACGCTGACCATTAGTCCAGCGGAAGGATTTAGTTTGATCGGCAATCCACCTAATACGATCTGGTCAGTGAGCAGCACCTTAATCATACCACCTATACCGGTGACTGGAGTGGGAACCATACTGGATCAGATCAGAGGCCTCATTGCCAGTAATGTGTTTAATTCTGTAGTGGATTCCATATTGAGTGGGGTAGGATCGATTGCGACCTATGCAGAGAATACCCTTCAATCTACTATTACCAATTACCCTTCTCATACCCCCCACTATGCCCTTTTCCTGACTTTCCTTCAGTTGTTCCAACAGGCTATTGGTCACCTCAATCAGTTTACGGGAACACACCTGAATTTTTATTATAACACGGTACTGGGCCTGAACATGCAAGGACCCATAGGTGATCAGGTACACCTGGTCGTCACCCTGCAAAAGAATGTGCCCTACCTCATTATTCCCCAGGGAACGGCCGTGCAGGCGGGTAAAAATGCCAACGGGACTGCCATATATTACGAAACCACCCAGAGCTATACCATCAATCAGGGCCAGGTAGCCGCACTCAGTTCCATTCAAACCCTTACAGCCACTGATCCGATCAACGGAGCCTATACGACCGTATACGAAAGCCCGACGGCTAATTCTGCCGACGGAGACGGCGGTCCCCTTACCAGTCCGGATGGAAGCTGGGCCCCCTTTGGTAACCTGCAATCCATCAAGGAAACCGCCTCCCTGGGTTTGGCCATTGCTTCCCGGGACCTCTACCTTAGAGAAGGACAGCGGACCATTACCATTACCTTCAATATCAATGGAAAAATAGGCGTACTCCCGACCCTGCTTCAGGGCGCTTTTCAAATACAGATCACGGGAGCCAAGGGTTGGATTCAGGCCACAGGGGTGACGGTTACGACGGCCTATGGATCTGTACAATATTCCTTTACCCTGGATGGCAGCAGCCCCGCCGTAGTGGCCTACTCGCCCAGTTTACACAAGGGTTCCTTCACGACCAGCCTTCCCATGGTCCAGTTTCTGCTCAATATGCAGGCGGGGACGTTTAATCCCATGTACGCCTTCAATCAGGCAGGACTGAGCTCCATCAACATCAGCACCCAGGTGCTGGGTGCTAAACAGATTACGGTAAGCACCGACAACGGGGCCGTTGATCCTTCAAAGCCTTTCATGCCCTTTGGGGCTACCCCTCATCTGGGTTCGGCCTGGACGATAGCCAATAAAGAAGCATTTACAAAAAATTTATCCAACCTCACTTTACTGGTGGAATGGGATAAAATCCCGGCTGTAGGGTTGGATATTTATGAGGATACGAACTATCCCATTTCAGATTCTACTGGTAAATTAAGGCACCGCATTCACCAGGCTGAAGTGGCTTACCTCAACGCGGGCATATGGGTGGATGACCAACCCCGCGGATTGTTCACCGGAAACGAGCTGTTCACCTCTTACCTGTATCCATCCACCTGGCTTAGGAACGAGGAAAAATATTCCCAACTTCCTGGTACAGGTGCTCCAGCCTGGCAATCAACCTATGATGCCATCCCTCTTCCCCTTGATCAATACAGTCCCACGGTCTTTGACGACATGACGGACGAAAACTATAGCTCCACTTCTGTGAGTGGGTTCAGCCGTTTAACGTTAGCCGGGGATGATTTTGGCTACGACGATTACCTCAGCGCCATCCTTAATGTGACGGTAGTCTCTAAGACGAGTGGAACAACGACGACCCAGTCCATTACCCGGGTTCAACCGCCTTATACACCGGTGATCA
This sequence comes from Beijerinckiaceae bacterium, assembly GCA_903970475.1. Taxonomy (GTDB): domain Bacteria; phylum Bacteroidota; class Bacteroidia; order Chitinophagales; family Chitinophagaceae; genus Dinghuibacter. The sequence goes on along the minus strand of CAJCIQ010000232.1, from coordinate 68,107 downwards.
AGTCACTGATGCTGTCCTATAATTCGACGCAAAATCAGAATTTTAGCGTCGGCGATGCTGCTTTCTTTTATCTGATGCCTTTCGGGTTTCAGCAGTCAATGACTCCGGCCACCATACTACCTGCCTTTACCAACAAAGGAGAACTCTATATTGGTTTATCAGGTATGACAGGGAATCAAACCCTATCCTTACTCATACAGGTCTCTGAAGGCAGCGGAAATCCCCTGGAAAACCCTCCTGAAGTGATCTGGAGTTATTTGTCTGCGTCCAATAACTGGACCCTCCTGGATCCAAAAACCCAAATACAGGATGCCACCAATGGATTACTCCAGTCGGGGTTAGTCATCCTGACTTTACCCGCACAACTGGGACTCAATGCCCCCCTTATGGGTGGCGCCAACGCCTGGATTAAGGCCGCTGTAGCCAGTGACGTGGATGCTATATGCAACATCATCAGCATTCAGGCCCAGGGGATACTGGCTGCTTTTACGGACTATGCTGATTCAGGGGTAACCTTTTCAGCCCCCATCCCTTCGAGCACTATCAGCAAATGGGTAAAAGGGAACCCTTCGGTAAAGACCCTGGCGCAGCCCTATAGCTCATTCGGAGGACAGGCGGCAGAAACAACGACCCAGTTTTCCACCAGGGTAAGTGAGCGCCTCCGCCATAAGGAAAGGGCCATTAGTATATGGGACTATGAGCATCTAGTGCTGCAACAGTTTCCCCAACTTTATAAGGTGAAGTGCCTCAATCATACTTGTTACACGGCCGCTTCCGATACCAGTGCTGAGCGCTTTAATGAGGGCTTGCCAGGGCATGTAACCCTGGTCACCATTCCCAATATTCAAAACCAGAATGCCGTAGACCCTTATACCCCGTATACATCTTTAGGATTATTATCTGATATAGCCGGTTACCTAGGTACCGTCGTATCTCCCTTCGTTCAGTTGCACATGGCCAATCCCCAGTTTGAAGGCATACAATTCGATGTATGTGTGCGGTTCCTGCAAGGATATGATCCCACAGCCTATGGCAGCCAATTGAACCAAGCCATTTCCCAATTTCTTTCACCTTGGGCCTTCACGGCTAACGAGGACATAGACTTTGGAGGAACGCTGGCTAAATCGGTCGTCCTGAAGTTCATCGAGGATCTGCCTTATGTGGATTACGTCACCTGTATCAAAATGAATCAGTTCATCTCCGACACGGTGACCCTCTATGATCTGGACCTGGCTACAGCCAGTACCTCCCGTTCCATACTGGTAAGCTATTACAATCCCCTGACTGGATCGGGGCACCTCATCAACCCTTTATCCAACGACCCGACAACCTGTGATTGTTCATGAGTACAAATGATACCATACCAAAAACATCAACGCTCCTGCCGGACCAGGATTTCAATTACCTGAGACAGAAAGGGATTCAATACCTGCAGGGTATGGCCACCGCGTTGTGGACGGATTTCAACGAACACGATCCCGGCATTACCATGCTGGAGGCGCTGAGTTATGCGATTACCGAATTGGGTTATCGTACGTCCTTCCCCATGGCCAACCTGTTGACACAACCGGACGGAACCTTGTTACCAGGCCAGTGTTTTTACACACCTAAACAAATCATGACCATTAATCCGCTTACTCCCAGAGACTACCGGAAATTGCTGGTAGACCTGGAAGGGGTGGAGAATGCTTGGTTGCAATACACTGGCGTAGGCCAGGAAGTGAACTTCTACGCTGATTGTGACAAGGATCAATTGTCCATTAATGATGGAAAGGTGATGGTACCCCTGGATCATGAGATTCATCTTTCGGGCTTATATGAGGCCATTGTAGACTTGCAACCGGATGCTTCATTGGGGGATCTGAACAATACCAATATTACCTATAGGGTTCCCGCAGCCGGCAGCCTTCAGAATCAGGTGGTGACCTTTGTATTCAGTCAATTGGAGGCCATGGATACCGCCACCTACCAGGAAATTCTTACGGCAGTGACCACGAACCTGGCCTCCATCGTCAGCTTGCAGGTAACGCGGACCAATAACCAATATTATTGGAGTGGGACCCTGGTAGTGGCCCTGACTGCTGGTAACGTCAATGTCCCCCTGGACATTCGCATAGACGCCATTGCTTCCCGAACCGATATTGCAGCAGCTACCACCTATCTGAATGCGACCTTGTTTTCTAACTTGACCCTGGTGCAACAGGTCCTGCAACAGTATCAGCAAAAGGTCATCCTTATTGCGGATAACCTGATGAACGTGCGCAGGGTTTTACTGGCACATAGAAATCTTTGTGAGGACTTTAAGGCCGTCGTTACGGTGACCGATCAGGAGCTGGCCATTTGTATGGACATAGACGTCGCTGTAGGGGCAGACCTCAACAGTATTCAGGCTCAGGTCTTCTTTCAGGTGCAGGCCTACCTTTCTCCAACGGTAAACTTTTACAGCCTTGGCGATTTAATCAGCCAGGGAATTACGATAGATCAGATTTTTGACGGACCCGTACTCACGCATGGATTCATCAACAATACAGAACTGGATAACGCACAATTGGTTTCGATTGTGCGGACATCTGCGCTGGTGAAGATCATCATGGGTATAGAAGGGGTAAACGCCGTAAGGAATTTGTCGATGACGCTTTATCAGGCTAATGGCCAGCCCATCACGCCTTCTGAAACTTCCTGCGTGATCATACCCGCAGGCTGCAAAGGATTGCTCAATACAGACCGGTCTAACCTTACTTTTTATATAGGGAAAATTCCCTTGGAAGCGGACATGTCCGAAACCCTGGACATTATGCGTTACCTGGAAGCCGTTCAATCTCAGAATAAACTTTATGGAACGGAAAGCGACCTTCCTTTGCCTAAGGGGACCTACTATAACCTGGGTGATTATTATTCTGTTCAAAACGATATGCCCCAAACGTATGGGGTAGGGAGGGCCGGCCTTCCCGCCAACGCTTCTACGGAGCGAGTGGCTCAAGCCTGGCAGCTAAAGGCTTTCCTGATGTTTTTCGATCAGTTGCTGGCCAATTTCTTTTCCCAATTGCAGGGTGCAGGACGGCTCCTTTCCACGGATGCCACCCTGGTTCAAACCTATTTTACCCAGTACCTGGGCCCCTCTGCGCCTCCTTACTATCAGGACGGGGTTAAAAATGTGGATTCGATTTATCTGGATACCAATACGGGGCAGGTAGGTACTGCAAAGGTGGCCTCTTTGATGGGGGGGCAGGAAATCGGGAGCTCCGATTGGCAAAGCCTGGTGGAGCCGGACACTACTTTTTCCAGCCGCAGAAATGCCTTTTTAGATCACCTGCTGTCTCGGTTTGCAGCGTCTTTCAGCGATTATGCCTTGATGATCTACTCGGTGGATTTTCAACTACAGGAGTCCGAATTACAGAGCGATACAACCCTGATACAAAGCAAGATCAATTTCTTAAATCAATACCCCAGCATCTCCGCCAATAGGGGGAAAGCCATTAACTACTGTCCTTTATTAATAGATACGACTACCGAATTACCCATCCTCAATGCCCAAGGTATCCCAAGCGTGCATACAGGACTAAATCCCTCAGATCCCCAAAGGGGAGGCTTATGGGATGCCTGGAACATGGCTGGGCTGGCTAAAAGGGCTGCTTTACTCAGTGGGGTTGCTTTACCCAAGGGCATAACCTATGAGCAATATGTTTTTAGTCCTTCTTTGGGAGAAGTGCTGTCGGTGAATAACAATGGCCAGTCGCCCTACTACTACGCATTTTTTGATGCGACGGGTACAGCAAGATTGACCTCTATCAAGCAAACCTATGCCAATCAAACGGCCGCTCAGACAGACCTGGCTACGGCTTCAGCAGCGGTGGGTAAAGCCTCCAGCTATACGGTGGCGGCCTCGGGCGCCGGTTTTGCCCTTTATCTTACGGTAGGCGGTGTTCAACTCGCCACGAATGGCGTTACCTACACCACGGAGGCCTTAGCCCAGGCTGCCATCCCATCCCTGATTCAATTGTTCACGCCTAATAATGTTCCGGTGGCCTTGCCTTCGACGGTGGATCCAGGAGATTTTGGATTTGCTTTTCAGGAACCTACCGGGCAATACATATTAATTTCCGTCGCTCAGCATTATGCTACTGCTGAGGCTGCTTTGGCGGATGGGAACCTGCTGCCGGATTACCTCAATGATCCTTATGCTTATTCTATTGAAGGTTCCGGGTCAAGTTTTACCGTCTATTTGTCTGCGGGTGGGGTTCAACTCGCCACCGATGGGGTGACCTATGCTACCTCCGCTGATGCCCAGACAGCCATCAACAACCTGGTTGCTTACTTCAGCCCCACATACAACAACTTAGGTTTCTACCTGGTGGAACACATACTGCTCAGGCCCCGTACGGATGCCTTTGAACTCATGGGGGTATGCCTGGGAAGCGACTGTTCTTTCTGTGGAGAACAGGACCCCTATACTTTCAGGGCTTCTGTGGTCATGCCCTACTGGCCTGAAGAATTCGAAGACCTAGACTTCAGGACCTATTTCGAAAACACCATCATGGCAGAGGCCCCGGCACAAGTATCGCTAAAGATCTGCTGGGTGAATAACTCCAACATGCGCCAGTTTGAAGTGGCTTACCGGACCTGGTTAAATGCCCTGTCCCAGTCTACGGCTGATCCTGATGACGCAGGTCGTATGACGGATCTTCAGAAGGCTAACGATGCCCTGATCAACATTATGCAAAACTTTCATTCGGAATACCCACTGGCTATACTGCACGATTGTGAAGAAAGCCAGACGGACAACGTGGTCCTATTGGGTAGTACTGTTTTAGGAACATATAAAAACTAAATCGATGGCAACATCAACGTTCACTCTACCAACCGACGCCCTGTCATACCCCGTATATGCTGCTGACCAGGTACTGACCAGTGACGACCTCAATAGCAGTTTTGAATACCTGGACCAGCAGGACCAATTGTCCAGGATTTACCTGTTGGGCATGGGTATTGTCTGCGGCTTCGAGTTAAGTGTAGACCTCACAAATTTTGTGATCAGCGTGTCCGGTGGAAGTGGGATCACTTCTTTGGGCTATCTGGTATTTGGTGCACCCATCAACCTTACCTATTATCAGGCCTATACGGTTCCCACCTCCGTCAATACGGCCGATCAATACGGGCCCTTCAAATCAACCAATACCACTACGCTGTTCCAGCTACAGACTTCGGCCTATGTGACCAATCTTAGTGCCACGGACCAGGCTAAATGGACAGCTTTGAGTGCAGGGGGAACGGCTTTCCTTACGGGAAAGCGGGTAGTGGTTTACCTGGAAATCAGTGAAGATCAGGGCCAGAGTTGCCTGACGGGTAATTGTGATGGACCAGGAGCCACCATGAACCTCACCCTGAGATACTTGTTGGTGACGGACCCAATGCCGATTAGTAATCCCAACCTTAATGTGGGTGCAATTCTTTCGGCATCTGAGCTACCCGACCTTTACCTGCCTCGCTTTTGTGTACCGGCTACCGCCTTATCTGATTTTACGTCCATCTACAATGCCTATAATACCCTATTCGACACCACTACCGTCGGAAACACGATTTCCCAGATTTCAGGAGCCCTGCAAAACCTGTATACCTTCCTAAACCCCATCCTTAGTGCTTATACTTCTTCTCCATTTACCAATATTCAGACTACCCTTACGACCATCCTGGCGGGGATACAAAAAAACAAGCCCTGGGCTATTCAGTATTTTTATGATTTCCTGGATGACCTCATTGGGGCATACAGGGAAATACAAGGTAAGTGTGAAGCTTGGGTAAGCACCTGTACGCCGAATATAAGTGCTTTTCCGCTCCACCTTTCGCTGGGCATTGCTACCCTGAACACTGCCGGGCAGGTAGATGCGGAGCGAGATTACTTTATACCCTCTAGTCTGATTTCCGGAAATCCGCAAATCACGGAAGAACTCCGTTGCTATTTTGACAGGATTAACCAGATGATCTCTGTATTTGTGATACCTGCCTACACCATCGTCAACAATGGGGTAGGGGTACTGTCTACGGCCAAACAAACAACAGTGGCTATCAGGATTACCCCCTCCCTGATAGGCAATGCGCCTTTGTCCCAAAAATCCATTCCGTACTACTATCCCATCAAATCTTCAGATCCTATACAAAATGACTGGAACTATGAATTGACCAAGGCAGGAAAAGCCAATGAGAACCTGGGCTATAATGCGAGTCTCTACAACGTATCCCCTGGGGGGCTACCCTTCATCAGTCCACTTCAATACGATATTCTGCCTTATAACTTCTTCCGCATTGAGGGACATATCGGGCAGAATTATACCACGGTCCTCAATAACCTCACCACGCAGATCAATAATTATAGGCTACCCTTCAATGTACTGGCCTTGAAGCTGGGAACCGATGCCAGTGACATCCAACCCAGTGCGGCCAGCTTTGATGACCTGACTTCACAATACGATGTGCTGATCTCCAGTTTGCTTTGCAATCTGGGTAACCAGGTTTGTTTCTATGGAGGGATTACGTATACTAGTTTTACTTATATCCCCATTCTTCAGCGAACGGGCATATTAAAGGATGATTTATTAGCTTCCGAGTTTACGGCGCATACGGCGCCTGCGCCTTCGGCCCACGCGGTAATGCCCCCCACTGCTGTGGATACGAACATCGGTCCTGAGGTGGGTGCGGCGTCTGGTGCAGAAGCTGCATCCGGGGCGGCTGCGACCTCCTCTTCTTCGTCTTCCACATCCTCTGGCTCTTCTTCGGCTGCATTGACCTATGATTTCTCCAACATTGCTGCTACAGGGTTGGCTACCACTGACGTATTAAAATACACCAATATTCTGCCCATCAACCTGAGGCCCATATTTCAGATGAATATATATTCAAAGGGCCAATTCCTGTCTTCCCAACCTTGTTATGCCTCTATGTCTCAGTCCACCACTTACTCCGTATCGGTTGGCCTGACTTATATGAATGATGTAAAGAGCGGGGTGACCATAGCCCAGACCCCACCTACGTCTACAGGCAGCATCACCGATTATTTACTGGCGTTGCTCGATATGATTGACAATGTAGTGGCGGATGTATTCTATGTTCAGTTGGGCTATTTTAACCTGTCTGATTTTACGACCAAGTATCAGACAATGACCAGTTATGCAGCTTCCATCATTACGCTCATCAACAATAACGCCGGCACCTATACGCCTCCGGCCAACCTGGTGACTTACCTGACCAGACTGCAAGGCAGTTGCAACCTGGGGCAACTAACTGCACTAGCCAATGACTATACCGCCCGATATACCGCCCTGCAACAGTCTCTGTTGTTCGGCAACTTCATCACCGCTAATCCGGCCATAGACCATAGGGCAGGTGTTCCTAAAGGAGGAACCTTCCTGTTGGTGTACTACGAAAAACCGGTGTCAAGCTCGTCTTCCTCCAGTTCTTCTTCTTTGGCTTCCAATCTAGCGGCCAATATCGGTAATGCAGCAGGATTGCAAAATGTGATCGCAGGCTTATCTTCTTCCAGCTCGTCGAGTCAGGCTTCCGTTTCAGGGATAAATCCGAACCTGGGCAAGGTAGAGGTCGGCGGAAATGTGGGTCTCAAGGCGATGGCCCGTGCCGCCGGGCCCCAACCCACGGCCAAAGCAGTCAGTGCTTCGCTGCTAACGACTAAAACAGTGGTTCCCATTTCCAATATCACCGCTACGTCTACACTGGCGTCAGCAGCCTCCAGTTCAGTCGTATCTAAATCGGTCTTGACCGGGACATCTACTTCCACCGTAAACCAGTTGCTTAACCTCGTACAGGACAAACAGTATGGATTTTCCGCTGCCCAGCAAAGCCAGATTATCGGACTACTGAACTCAAAGGCCAGTGTAACCACTCCAACTTCAGATTCATCGTTCAACCTTCCAAATAATGGGGTGGTGGCAGACTTTTTCCTGCCTTACCTATACAATCCTACGGCGGGTCCCATCACCTATGTATTCCCGCCTAGTGCAGGGACAACGACGCCAGTGCAAACGGCCAATTTTGTCGTGAGCCCGAATGTGTTCTTATCCAATGACCCGAATACGTATCACTTCACGATTGATCCTGTGGTGACCCAAGGTAATATCGTGACGCAGACGTCAGATCCGACCCAACTGAGCAACCCTCAGAACCTGCCTTTGGTGGCAACGGATGCAGACATTACCTTAATACCCCAGGCAGCCAACGTTACAACGACCGTGACTTCTACGCTAACCTATGAAGACATCACGCAACAGATTACCATTATCAAGCCTTTGGCCACCTTTACGATGGGCCTGACCCAAGGTTTGGTGGGGTCATCCAGTTCTTCAGCGTTGTCTTCTTCAAGTTTTTCTCCAATACTTATTCCAAATCCGCCTATCATTACCGAACATGCGGCGACTGCTACCGTGGCTAGGCCGGTGACAACGGCTGCGGCGACGACCGCGACTGCGGCAAAGCCGGTTGAAACGGCCACGACCGCCAAGCCAGTGACGACCGCCACACCGGTTGAAGCCAAGCCAGTAGCTACCACACCTATTGAGACCAAACCGGTTACCGCTACAGAGGCTTCCACTACCTCCGCAGCTTCGGCAACTTCTTCTACCACCCAACGCATGACCACGGGTGGACCCACCCTCGTGCCGGGGACGGGAGCCACAGCGGCCTCCAGCTCCTCTTCCGAAGCGGTGAAGTCTACGGCCATTGAATCCTCCACCACTGCTGCTACCATCGCAGAAACAGGATCAGCAACGGGGACGGTTAAAACGACTCCAGCTGGGGCCACCACTATTGTTCCCACGGAGGCTACAGGAGTACCTGTTGAGGCGAAACCTACCACAACGGAGACCATTCCTGCTGCGTCTTCTTCCAGCGCGGCTACGATTGCCCCTGGCGCTACGGAGGTGAAGCCTGTAGCCATACCGATTGGAACGGCGCCCATTGGAACGCATCCCATAGTGGGAGGAGGTGGTATCACCGAAAGCTCTTCAAGCAGCCCCAGCGCTTCAAGTGCTGGTTCGCCCAGCGCTTCGAGTGCTAGCGCTGCCAGCAGCCCCAGCGCTTCCAGCGGCAACGCATCAACCTCGCCTGTTGCGTCCAGCACTTCCAGTGTGTCGAGCGCATCGAGTCTGTCTAGCGTTTCGAGCATATCGAGTGCGTCGAGCCTGTCTAGCCTATCGAGTATATCGAGTATATCGAGTGCGTCGAGCGTTTCGAGTGCCAGCTCTGCCAGCAGTCCCAGCACGTCTAGTGCCTCCAGCACTTCCGGCGTTGCCGTTATTCCGCGGATGCTCAACCTCGCGGCAACGGACCCCAATGCGACTGCTTATGCGTGGGTCATTAATGGATTTATATCCCTGATACCCCCTGTTGCCAGCCCAGTGGTGAACTTTGAAACCTTGCTGTCTACTTTGAATAACCCAACAAACATCACCATCACCCTAACCCTTTCCTATACTTTGAATGGCGTTACCGGAACCGATGTTAAAACCGGGGTAGTGCCAACCCAGAGCCTGGAAGCACAAGTGAATGGCACACCTTTCCAGCCAACGTATAATGCCTAATGCGCATACCATATGGAAACAAGTTCTGGAAGTAGAAACGACGGACCCTACCGCAAAAGTGGGGTTCGAGCGGGAAGTAGAGCTTTGGTACAAAGAGACCTTGTTACCTAAGATGGGGGATTTATTTGATCGCTGTGCAGGCCCCAATACCTTGCTGAGGACAGAAAAGATGGAAATCATGGTTACCCTTCCATTAACCAATAACTGGAAGGAGCATTTATGTGAATCTGTCCTAAGAGAATTAAATCAAAACCTGGAAGCCCTGGCCCCTGTACAGGTATCCACGCCGGATGGAATGGACAATGCTTTTGGGGTAAATCATCCTGTTGTAGCGGACCCGCGCACACCTCCAGCCATAGCCTATTGGCAAGAGCGGATGCAACCCGTACAGAAAAAGCCAGTTCTGTCTGCTGATGCCGGCGCTGTGTTCCTGCATTTTTTGGAAACAGGGACCCTGCCTTGGTTTGGAAAACAATGGTCCAATGCTGATCTGGTAAAACAAATGGTAAAAACCCAGGAGGAGAAACCCCTGCTACATAGTTCATTCATTAAACAATTAATGGTTATACTAGGGGCCAATCCGATGGCCCTCACAAGGTGCATCAGCCAGTTTGGTGAGACCTTGCTCAAAGAATTATTCCATAATACAGAAGCCTACAAAGGACTGGCGCCCTGGAGATTTATATTGGTTTCCGCCATGTCAAAAGAGGAACTGTTTTGGAAAATATTCATCCAATGGGCCGGCCAGGAAGGCGCGCTGGCAACACCCTTGTCTTATTTATTAAAAAACGTACCAGCGGCCTATATCGAAAAATGGTGGGCGGAGGATGCTTCCACACAGCAACAAGCAAAAGTATGGAAGGCACTCGATTTAGGCCCTCTCAGCAGGAAAAATAACAGTGATGTTCTGGAAGCCATTCAGCAAATGACTGGTCAACCAACCCCGGCTCCGAAAACGTCCCAAGCACCGAAAACACCCCAATCCCATTCATTGGTAGCGGAGATACAGGAAGAAGGTGTTTATGTGGATAATGCCGGTATGGTTATCCTGCATCCATTTCTGAACCCCTTATTCAGTGCCTTGCAGTATTGGGATGGAAAAAGATTTGCCTCCGATGTGTTGCATCAAAGAGCTGTGTTGTTAAGCCAGTACTTACTGCAACCAGGAGATGCGTTCCCGGAGCACCAATTATTGCTCAACAAGGTGCTTTGCGGCTATGACCTGGAAACAACACTGCCTGCCGAATTGCATTGCACTGATGAGGAGCAGCTCCAAACAGAAGCACTACTGGAGGCAGTCTTAAAGTACTGGAAGCTCAATGGCAATCAGGTCTGCACGACCATAGATAATTTACGGATCTCCTTTTTGCAGAGACCAGGTAAGCTCATCCGCAAGTCTTCAGAATGGTTACTTATCGTAGAGAAAAAAGGCTACGATATAGTGCTCAAAGGGCTGCCCTGGAGTATAGGCATGATTAAACATCCCTGGATGTCTGAGCTGCTTAAAGTTGAATGGGTATAAATTTTCATAAGGATGGCGGAATTCTCCCATAGTACTAAAGACTCGGCAAAAAGCGAAGCCACAAAGGGTTCATTTTTTGGCGGCAATGAGGGGCCCGCTTTTTTTCAGGAAAATTTGATTCAAAGATGCGCGGCATGCGATGCAGGGGAAGAAAAAGAAAAGAAAATCATGCGCCAGGATGCGCCAGGTGCTTCAGGAACACCCACGACTGGGACCGCCCCCGCAGGTAGCCCACCAGCAGCCGGAAATACACCAGCGACAGGAAGCGCAGCAACCCCTGGTATTCCTAACTTTACTTACCACTTGGATCCCAAGATCCTGGATCTATTGGGAAAGACGTTAGGATTAGATCCCTCTTTAGCTAATTTGCCTTCTGTTACGGCAAGGCTTTCTTCTTCCGGAGGCTCCCCCTTATCCCAACCTGGACCCTATTTAACGCCTCCATCTTTGACGCCCCCTTTCTCAGCGGGTACAGGCGCCCCTGCGGCCACAGGCGCAGGAATGGGTGGAGGCGATGCTACTCCCTCCATGCCTGATCTGAGGCTTCACGATCCTTCCGACCAAGGGGCTGCGGCTTCACCTTATTCACTTCACACTCCTAATATTACCTCAGGCCAACCCGACTGGTTCGGATTGACTTCTCCTTATGTCTCCAGGGGTGTAGGCCCTATGAGTCCGGGTGATTATGATACCACTCAATCCCTCTGGCAGCAAAACTATAAGCTGGGACAAGGCCTCATGCCCCAGTGGCCCAGCTTTTTGCCTTTTGATAAACTATTGGGAGACTTTCCTACTTTTTTTGCCAATACGACAACAGGCGCGGCCGTAGATAATGCCCTTAAAGGTGATTATCCTACGCCTGTAGAACAATCCAATAGCCAATCCAATATCTCCCAGCATACCTTCAATGGCCCAGCTCTACACTTTAAGCTGGAAATCAACCAACCGAATGACCCTTATGAAAAGGAAGCGGATGCCATGGCCGATAAGGTTATCCAACGTCAGGCAACCTCCGGCCCTGTAGGTATTCAGCGAAAGTGCGCCCATTGTGAGGCTGAGGAGAAGAAGCTGCAAGGGAAATCCTCCTATTCCGCTAATGATATTCAACGAAAGTGCGCCCATTGCGAGGAGGAAGAGAAGCGCATTCAAAAGAAAGATGCAGGCGGCAGCCCCGATGTCAGTCCTTCCATAGAAAGCGCATTACAAAGTGGGAAAGGGAATGGCAATCCTTTATCGGATGGGTTGAAGGCAGAGATGAATGATTCTTTTGGCGTGGACTTCAGTGGAGTCAGCATCCACACGGATGGTCAATCCACCCAGATGAACAAAGATTTGAATGCGCATGCGTTCACGCATGGCAATGACATATATTTCAATAGCGGCAAGTTTGACCCAAGCTCCAGTTCGGGCAAACACCTGCTGGCCCATGAGCTGACCCACGTTGTACAGCAAGGGGCGGCAAGTCCGGCCGTACAGACCAAACCTGCGCCCTCCCAGGATGATAACCCGCAAGCGCCTGCGGGTGTACAACTGGAGCCGGTATCCAATTCGGGAGCACCTGTGGGTGGTCCTGGCGGAGGCGGCGCCTCCGGCGGCCCAGCGGATACGGGTGCCTCCAGTGGCCCAGCGGACACAGGTACCTCCGGTAGCCCTGCCGATACAGGCGCCTCCAGCGGCCCAGGGGATTCCGGAATATCCGGAGCTCCGCTGGGTAAAGGAACTCGTGCTCCATCTATCATCCAGCGCCAGCCGGCCAGTATCCAGAGGGACGATCAGCCAACGGACCTGGATTGGTATCCGATAACGACCTCCTCTATTGACACAGTGGCGGACGATATAGCAAAGGTGGACATTGACCCTAAACTCAAACCCGCCTTCCCTGATTTTTACATGGTTGTGGATAAAGGCGCAGAGGTGCTATACAACCATCAGAAGACAAAGCTGGCATCCTACCAATTAACAACGGATGTCAGTCCTGCTTTGCAACATTACTGGGTGGGAAACCTATATGCCAGCGGCGGATGGTTTCCCGTCATGAAAGCGGCAGATGGAAAAGCTAAATATTTGTCGTTCGATAAAGATAAAAAGGATTGGGAAGTCTTTAACGAGACGGACATTGGAAAAACCATAACCCAACTGGACCAGGCTATGGTACCTGTTAACTGGATCAGTGAAGATGATGAACAAAAATTGACTGGGCTGGTTCCCCGCAAGTCTACTATGGGCCTGGCTATTATCAATGGAACGGCAAGCGGAGGGGGTGGCGGAAAAGGTGAAGAGGCCAAAGGTGATGGCGCAAAAACGGACGGTTCCACAGATGGACCTAAGTTAAGCTTTGACCTTCCATCCTGGTTTGCGGAGTTGAAAAAGCAACTGGATGCAAAAGTAGCTGCCGACAAGAAAGCCAATCCCAATGATGCTTCATTACCGGATTCCCTGCTTTATTATGGGTCAGACAGGGTTCAGGCCCAGCAAGGAATGGGAGATGCCTGGACCATCGAAATAAAAGCCATGTTGGGCCAGGATGCTAAAAAAGCATGGCAGAGTGTACACCAGGCAGAATGGGAAGCGGCCACTTCTAAGGATGATTATATACAGAAGCTGGAAGCTCAGATAAAGGATAAGGTAACGCATCTCAACGATAACCTGAATAAAGCTGCCTTTGATAAGAAAGCCGGAGCTGAGGATAAGGAAGAGACCGCTAAGGGTGGAAAATTTGCCTGGGCGGTGAAGCTGAAGGATGCAGTATGGAAGGAACTCACCTCCCTCAAAGCAAAGGATAATACACTAACAGATATACCCGATAAACTTACCCTGGTTACTGAAGGGGAGGGTAAGGATGCCCAGATCCGTTTTAAAGTATGGATACAGCAGGCTTCCACCGATCCATCCAAAAAGGAACAGCAGGAGTTCATGGGAGCCCCTTTGAATATGGCCATTGAAGAGAACTCAATGGTTTCCGATTGGGTGCCTATGGTAAGGAAAGCTACCGAGGAACTGAGGAAAAATGACCAGACCAAAAAGGATCCTAAGGAAGTTCCCTTTTATAAATACAAGGCCGGAGGTACGGATACTGACGTCAAACCTCCTTATCCCGCTACGATCTATCCGCTGGATCTGAGTTCAGATCTGGTCACAGTCGCTTCGGCAACCAATAACTTCCGCATGTCCCTGCACGTGGAGCAAGTGGTGGGATCTAACCTGTCTAACCAGGTGCTGGCTAATCTGGAAATGTCCGTATACTATTATTGGTCGGTATATAGCCTTCCCAAGGATCTGGAGGACTATAAACAATCTACGGAATACAAACAGGAAGACCTGATCAAAGATGCCAACCAATATGTACTGGATGATAAGGCCCTGGGTGACCGGCTGAAATATGACAATGCAGGTCTGGATCCGGAAGATGATATTAAAATGGACGGCTTGTCAGTAGGAGATTACCTGCTGGTAGGCCATGCCCAGCCGATGTATACCAATGATACGAAAAGGGGCGGCAGTTTTGCAGCCTATCCCTTCATCATTGCAGATCCTGCGGAACTGGGCCGGTCAAAAACGGATGCGGAGACAGACGAACTACAGTCCCTGAAAGACCAGTTGGAAAAGATAAAAGACGATCCCACCAAAACGAAGGAAGCCGATGCTTTAAGGCAAAGGATAGCTGACCTGGAAAAACGGCAAGGGATGGACCTGGTCGGTGCAACACAGTCTGACCTCGGTGACGTGGGCAAGGTGCTCCAACTGGCTGAACAGTTGAGGGATTTTATTGTCGATGACAGGAAGCAGCATTACAGTTATTCCGGAAGCAGCCAAACGGATCCGTTTATTGTTCGCCTCAATGCCCTCAATCCACAGCTCCCCGGGCTATATAACATGATCCGGAAGCAGTATGATCCCGCCCGGTATGATGCGCTTTCGGCGGTCAACCAATATATAGAAGCCCTGAAGAGCCAGCAGAAATCTCTGTCTGGAATCATCAGCAGGGCTAACCGGGGTAAGGAAGCTTTCAGGCCGGGGTCCCCCGTTTATAGAGCGGTGGTGACCATGATTGATAAAAAAACAGGAGCCGCCAATCCCATCATCATGGAAGTGGGGGAATCCATCAAAAGTGTTGCTGGGAAAAAGAAGTATACCCTGGTGGATGTGACCTCACCTGAAAGTATCAATTTCAGTGATACCATATACGTAGGGGATGCGGAAGATTCGATTAAAGATGCCATCCACAGTGCCTTCGTGGATTTCGGTAAATATAACCGCTATTGTCAGGGTAAAATTGAGTACCGCGTTACAGGATTGCTCGATGACCAGTCCCAGCCCATTATAGGAGAAGCAGATTCCGTCGTGCCCCTGAGGCGCATCATAGAAGGGGCGGTAGCCGTTGCCGGTATGATAGCCCTTGCCGCAGGGGTAGTCGCATCGGGCGGCTTACTTGCGCCCGCAGCAGCGGCAGCAGTAGGCACCTTTGCCACTGTCCTGGGCGTAAGTGCAGCAGTAGTAGGTGCAGGGCTTGCCGTCAGCAATATGATGGACAGGAGTCAAAAGGGCACCCTGCACTGGGATGTGGAGACCGGCCTTGATATTGTGAATATCCTGGCGGCTATTACCGTTGTCGGAGGCGTGGTATTCAGAAGTGCCGCCCTGGCGGGCAAGGTGGCCATGGTGGCCAAGGTCGCCAAAACCTTGCAGGCAATCCCCATCCAAAAAATGATCCTGGTCTACGACCTTGTAGACATGTCGGCCAATGCTGTTTTGATGGGCATGAAGGTTAAAAATGATGTGGAAGCCATCAAAGCCCTGGATATATCCGAAGACCAAAAGGAGGAGATGTTACTCAATATAGCCGCCGATGCCATCCAACAAGGCGCTATGATGGCTATTGCCAATAGTAGCCGGGTAAAAGAAATTGCGGAACATTTTTCAGCCAAAGTTGAGGCGGCTCCCTATCATTCCCTGAAAGAAAAGGGCTGGGTTACGGAAGAAGGGCGGATATCTGAACAGGCGCCTCCTTTTTTGAAGGAACGGACGCCGGAGAATGAAGCCATCCATTCCGCGGAAATAGGAGAAAATAACCGCAAGGAAGCGGCTGTTCTGGGCATGTCATCCGCTAAGGTTGAGGAAGGGGCACATACGGTAACGGTGACCAAAAAAGGAAAGATTATCCGCTGTTCCGATTTTTGTCAGGAGTTGCGGATGAAATACGCAGATCTCCTGGAGCAGGAAAAGAATAATGGAGATAAGGCGGGATTCGTTAAAAAGATGGACAAACTGGAAGCGGATGCCAAACGTGCCGCAGATACAGGGGATCAGAACCTGGCGGATATCGTCAAACAAAAAGCCGCCGATCTCGATAATGCCATGGCCAACCGCAAGGTAGATGTGTCCATAGCACAGACGCCATTTGATACATCTACCTTGCCGGACGCTTTCAAGAATCAGCCGAATGTCACCCAGCAGGTCAAACAGATGCGCCAGGGCGGCCTGGCCACAGAGGATATCAGCGCCATCCTGGAAAGCGCAGCCAAACACGGGGTGGATAATCCCCAACAATTCTTAAATGACCTCGGTATGGCCATGTCCCAGCGCAAGAATGCCACCAAAGTCAAAGTAAAGAATACGGACGTGTTGGTGGACGGTTTAAAAAGCAACAATAAAACCACCTTTGAAGACGCTAAAGACCTTATGACTTTATCCAAGGTCGGTAACCAAAAGGCCTCCAATCCAAAACTGGGGCAATATCCAGGCCTGGTTACCGTGGACGGCATCCTCAATACCTTCAGTATCGAGGAACTCAGGATGTTTACTACCAAGAAATTTGGTAATGAGTTCGTCACCGGCATATTCCATTTAACGGAGAAACTTCCTAATGTCAGTAAAGAAGAGATGATCAGTCTGATTACGGAAGCAGGGAGCAACGTAAAGCCCGGTGAGGAAGGGTGGCAGCGCCTGAACAATATACTTGAAGATAATGTCCAGGGCAACAACACATTTACTTCCGCCCGGGGGGCCATAGAAAAGTACAATGCGATGGGGGAAAGGGCTAAAGCCGCCCTGGGAGATAAGGAACACGGGTTCAGCAAAACCGTTGAGCTGTTGTGGGGAGAGAATACTAAAGTCACCGAAAAAGGAAAATATGAGGTAGTCACTCAAAGCAAGCCGGGTACGGAAGCTTATGGTAAGGAACTTTATCAGATGACCACCGCCGGAAAGGGCTCTCAGGAGCGTATGGAAAGTATTGTGAAAGGAGTCACGGATGGAGCTGGGGCCATTGATCCGGCCCGTTGGGAGGTAGTGCACGATGCTGTACTCAATGCCAATATTCCTGAGACCGCAAAAAGTGGTATACTAGGTGAACTATGGACCAGGGCAAATGAGGAATCCATCCGGCAAAAAGGATTTAAACCCAGCCGGGAAGTCTGGGCCTCTCAGGTAAATCCCCCCGTGGATGCTCGTATTGATTTGGTATATTATGATAAGAATAGTAATACGCTTCATGTCATAGAGTGTAAGGCTCGTAGCGGTGAACTGACCGCAAATCAGGAAAAGGTATACGGACATTGGGATCCTGCCTTTAATGACCCAGAGCGGAACCAGGTTAAGTTCACTGATCCCAACTGGCAAAAATTATACACAGATAAAAATGTGAAAGTTAACTATTCGAGAAAGGATGAAAAAGTACTTTTAACCAAATAAGCCCGGAATATGTCGATGAAATTCAGCAGCATATTGATCAGAAAAGATTTTTCCTCAGACTGGAACGAATTGATCCGGAAGCTGCGTATGGAAGAGAGCCTTACAGGAGACAAAGTGACCTGGACCCAAAGCATATCCTTCGCTTTCCAGGACAAGGCTGTTGGAGCTTGGAACGGATGCACTATGATCGTCAGTCCCTGGCTTGCCGTAAACGCAAGCTGGTCAGCTGATCAGGAAAATGAACAGGATACCAAATGTGCAGCATTGTCCAAAGAGTCAGATATGGTCATGGTATACGTCGATGAGCTTACCGATTCCTGCGGTTTTGCCTGGTTTCATGGGGGTAAAAGGGTAAGGATATACCACTATTGGATGGGTGAATTAAAGACAGATTCCGGACCTATGCTCCCTTCGGAAAAAGGAGAAGATCCTATGACCAGGGCATATGATGTGATGGGATTTATGTTAGGGAAGTCGTTTGATGAACTGGTAACAGCCAATCCTGAGATGCAGGTATTGGCCTAATTTTTCCAATCATGATCAAAGAGCAGCAAAAACAAGACGACTCAGCTACTGCACCTCCACAGGTACAAAACCAGGGCTCTTTTTTTAAAGGACAGACAGCGCTGGCTCAGAATGCGGTACCCCCATCAGGGCAGACAGGAGTGCCCGGAGGTCTTACCACACCAGGCGGTCTTACCACGGGTTCGCCCGGAGGGCTGACGTCGCCTCTGCCTATGCAGGCCGGCTCTGCCGGAGGAGGGACGATGGCTGCTCCGCTTGCTCAGCAAATGCAGGCGGCTCCCCCTTCCGTTGATATGGACAATGAACGCAGGGCCTATGTCGAAAGCCTGATGGAATATATTAAAACGGCCGCTCAAAATAGGCAAGTCTCCAAAGTGGATGGAGCCATGCTGGATAAAATGTTGCAATCCTGGATGGAAATGTATACTAAAGCAGAAGACATCATTTCCAAGATAGGGTCTGAGAAAGCCGCGGGCACTCAGGCTCCAGGTGCCACCCCTCAGGCTCCAGGTGCAGGGACACCCGCTACGGGCGATCCTGTTCTGTTGGAATCGTTGCAGAAAAGTTTTGCCTCGGCCATCCGCACCTTATTTGTCCAGGCATCCAAGGTTACC
Source organism: Beijerinckiaceae bacterium (assembly GCA_903970475.1). Classification (GTDB taxonomy): domain Bacteria; phylum Bacteroidota; class Bacteroidia; order Chitinophagales; family Chitinophagaceae; genus Dinghuibacter. Next base: position 49,172 of record CAJCIQ010000232.1, on the reverse strand, counting down.
AAGAAGCCACTTATCCGGTTATTCCTGGACAATAGTTCCAAATTACCTGCCTGGGCCTGGCCTGATTCTGGGCTGTTTACCGGAGGAGAGGAAAAGGATAAGCGTGCTTTTGTCGCAGACTTTGCGACCGCCCTTAGGGATACCGCTTTATTCGGCGTTTATGGTACCTTAGACCGGCCAAAGTTGGAGGAAATATTAGGCAGGTTAAATACGCTGGTAGATGGGGCCCAGGTTATGATAGCCGGGCAGCTCAACAATGATAATAATCTCCGGAATGATTTGCGGACGGCTTATAGTGGTGCTGTAAAAAACCTGTTGATGACTGCGGCTCCGCAGTTGGGTAGTAGTCTTTTTAAGCTCTACATGGAATACCGTTTCGGACCCAAGGCTCAATTGATTCATGAATGGGCCGATGAACAATTTGCCAACATTACCGCTCCGGTTCCGCAGGGTACGGGTGGACCCGATCCCATCACGGGAGAAGTTACCTTTACGCTCAATGGATTTAATGTGATTATCAAACCTGACGGGGTCAAGGCGGGGACCGGAGGGGGAGGGGAGACAACAACGGATCCACACTACAGGACACCCGGGTTTGCCTTCTCGGGTGGTGTGGTCACCTCGGTGGATTCGGTGGGCGCCCCTACCGTAGCCATCCAAAGCTTCTATCAGGCCGACGCCTCCAAGAGCGGTGGTTCCGGTTACGGAAGGGGAACAACCGACCAGGACGTTAAACACGGTGATACTACCTTGGCTTACCATGAGGGAAGCCATGCCAAAGACTTTATTTCTTATATCAATTCCCATCCGGCGCCCACCTTTGGTGGAAAAGTGGGACAAACGGTTGGTGCATTTCATACCGCTGCTACGGAGTACCAGCGGGCAATGGCCACCTACTTTGGTACTTTGAACAGGTCCAGTGAGCTGCTCACGGATTGTGTAGGTAAACCGACTATTGAGGATTATCATAAAGCTCAAGGCACTGTATCACCCGTAAGGTGTCCTTAATTGACCGAACTATGTCAACACAAATCTTAGATGAAGCATTAAAACACTTGCGCCGCTTATGCGAGACCCGCCTGGACCATCACCTGGGCGGGAATGGAGAGCAGTCTGTCGATATCATCATAGGAGATATCTGGCGCTGCCTGTCTCAGTCACCTGAATTCCAACCCTTTGACGCCTACGAACAGGTGATCCTCCTGTCCTCCATTGCACCCTACCTGCATCCTACCTTCTTTGATTCCATTGTCAATAGTAAATTGCCTCAGGGTGGAGATCTGGTAGAAATGGGCGGTGTGAAAGCGGGTAATTTCAGGGGCATGATGCCTACCGGAGATACTGTTTTATTTATGCTGGCTGGCTCTGACATGGAGCGCCGGGTGCAGATCCAGGCACTTTTTGGAGCCGATCAGGCTTTGATGAGTTCCGAAGCATTAGTCCTTGAAAACGTCCGGGAAGGAGAACCTCCCATGAGTGGGCGGCTGCTGATTCAAAACGCCTTTAAGGATAAAGTGTTGTTCGGTAAGGAAACCAAACCCCGCTTTGGACCAGATTTTCCTGCCCGGTTACTGACCACCCGTATGGAATGGGACGATCTGGTACTGAACCCCTATACCCGTTCACAAATTGACCATATGCAGGTTTGGATGACCCATAATGAGCGGTTGATGAAAGACTGGAATATGGGAAGAAAGGTGAAAAGAGGATACCGGTCCCTGTTCTATGGTCCTCCGGGTACGGGCAAGACCTTGGTTGCTTCCTTACTGGGTAAGCAGTTTAACCGGGACGTTTATCGAATTGATATCTCCCAGGTTGTTTCCAAATACATTGGGGAAACGGAGAAGAACCTGGAAAAGATCTTTAACCAGGCAGAGCATAGGGATTGGATCATTTTCTGTGATGAATGTGATGCCCTGTTTGGAAAGCGCATGAACGTATCTAATGCCCACGATAAATTTGCCAATCAGGAAGTATCTTACTTGTTACAACGTATTGAAGACCACCCAGCCCTGATCATCCTTGCTTCCAATTTCAAAAACAATATCGATACGGCATTCCTCCGCCGGTTTAACGCCGTGATTTCCTTCCCTCTGCCCAATGAAGAAGAAAGGCTGGAATTGTGGAAGAAATCAATCCCTCAGCATATGGAGGCGCCTTTCAGTTTTGAAACCATTGCAAGGAAATTTGAGTTGAGCGGAGCTTCTATCCTCAATGTCATACATTTTGCCGCCCTCCGCAGTTTGGGAAAGGGATTAGAGGCCCTTCAGGAGGCGGATGTCCTTGATGGGATACGGGAAGAATTTCAAAAAGAAGATCGTTTTTTCGCAAAGTAAGCGCTGCGGCGCGTGGCCGCGACATGAATCGCCGGACGTGTGGCGCCGCAGCGCCCCAAAAGAAAAGCGCCTTCAGAACGTTGGTCCTGAAGGCGCTTTAGAGATAAAGAAAGAGGCCTACACAATCGGCATATAATGAATAAATTTGGTCGCGTATTGTGATAGTAAAAGTAGAAAAATTCCTGAGACTTCCAATAGGTATATTTACTTAACTTTTTTGGTCACCGCACCTGGATCACGGGGGATTATTGCGCCTTTCCCAATTTCTCCCGGATGGAAGCGGGTACGGCAGCCTTGTTGACCATAAATACCGTTGTCTTATACTTTACATAAGCCTTAGTTACATATAGATAACCCTGGTGGTTGTTGTCAGTTCCCCAGGAGTTCTTGACGATATAGTATTCCTTTCCGTTTTGGTCTTTAGCCAACCCGGTGATCTGCATGTCGTGGTCGTCCGTGGTGCTATAGTTGTCAAAAGCCTGTTGGCGAAGCTCAGGGGTAATGGTTAATTCCGGTTGGGGACTGGTAAAAAGGCTTGACCTTTCTTTGGGAGACAAGGTTTTGAGATCAGCGGAGGGGACAAAAGCAATTCCATTTTTAAAGCTGAAATAGGGCTCGCTTACATCAGCTCCCCAGGATACGGTATACCCTGACTTCAAAGCAAAATCGATGATGGTAGTGATGTCCTCCATAGGAATATTCCAATCCCATACATAAGCCCAATTATCGGGCACCATCAGCATCCCTTTGGTGTAGTTTGGAACATTGGTAACACTCATAAACTCCAGGTAATCATTGGGGTTGATGCCCACTACTTCCTTGGCGAAGCTTTGAGGGGTATAGGACTTTCCCTGCCAGGTAAAAGTAGCAGGAACCTCACCGAGGTAAGTATCAATGACTTTGGTGACGGCATCTTTCCATACAGGGGTAAGGGTTTCGCCTTTTTTGGAAACAACTCCGTCTAACATGGATTTGAGTACAGCCTCAAATTCACCGAAGTCGTTGGTGGTTGTTCCATAATGCAAACCTGTATATACAGATTCAGGAATGGCACCGTATTTGGCAGTCATTGTAATGACATCATGTGGTTCACCCCCATCACCCCAACTGGCATTGCCATGCATACGGACATAATTTTCAGACCTGTCCACATAGGCGCAGCGGGCAATGAATATTTTTGCCAGGTGAACCGGGGGTTTACCTGCTTTGATCATTTCGGATTCAAGGAAGGAATTGGTAGCGTAGCTCCAACAAGTCCCCGAATTGGCTTGATTTTCAACGGCTGTGGCCTCTGCACTGACGATGGTCGTAAAATGAAAGGAATCAGCGCTGCTTTGATTGGAAGAGACCTTATTGATCAGGTCTGTCTGGGCATAAATGCTGGAACTCATCAGCAAGCCTATGGCGATGGAAATGTAGATTTTCATGCTGCAATATAATTCTCTAAATTTAATAAAACACCTCCCCCCATGTCCTTTCGGGTAGCAACAAAAGCGGATATTCCAGAGCTGGTGCGGTTGAGAATCAATTTTTTAAAGGAAGCCACCCCTGGAAAAATGAAGGTCGGGGATGGGCCATTGACCCAGGCCCTGCTGGCATATTTTAATTACCATATAGTAGCTGATGATTTCGTCAACTGGTTATCGGTTGCAGATGGGAAAATTGTGGCTACCGGTGGGATATGCTTCCATGAATATCCGCCCAATTATGAATCACTTCCATCCAGGAGGGCCTATATCATGAATATCTATACCCTTCCCGGATACAGAAGAAGAGGGTTAGGGGACTCTATTTTCGAAAAGCTGATTGAAGAGGCTTCCAAACGAAATGTTACCTTAATCAGCCTGCATGCGACCGACCAGGGAAAAGAGCTGTATACAAAATTCGGATTTCTACTTAAAAATTCTGAAATGACCCTATCTTTGTCGCATTAATAATCCATTCTATGAAAGCGTATCATTTGCGAACGCTCGTGTGGGCCATTGTCCTGTGCACCTCCTGTTCCAAAGCTACCAGTATCGTCAGCAAAACCGGAACCAATCCCATCGACACTACTTCGAAACCAAAGGATACCCTGACTAATTTACAGACCTCTTCATTGACCTTTTTCTTTAACGGAGATACGGCTTATTCCACTGCTTTTACGGATATAGATTCTGCTTGGGCAACCCTTGGACCTGCCTACCCCGAATTGCAGTTGATTGGATATGTCAAAGTTCCTGCTAAACAGGACAGTATGCATTTTGTAATTTGGTTGATGGATGTAAAACACGACTTGTTTTCCATTAACCAATTTATGGGCCGGTGGAATGATACCAGCTATGAAGACCATACATCTTCCCTGGAGCTCAACGCTCAAGCCAATGATAATGCGTACTATGATGTGCCAGGAAACCAGGACTTTTATATGAACGTCACCTCTAATAACGGAAGGACCCTGAAAGGTACTTTTTATGGTGTACTGGCCACCGAAGCAAATAATACCGGGGCACCTCCTACCATAACGATTACCAAAGGCGTTTTCAGTGTAAATCTTTACTAGGGTTATAGGTATTTAAGCCAAAGGTTGTCCTTGTGGGTCATTTTATAGCGCCCATACCAGCGGCATAGCGGATACATCACAAGTACTACACCTATCCATACCAGGTATATACCGCCCAGGCCCAGACCGGAAGGTACGCCTTTGGGCCGCCCCATCTGACCGGGTCCGAAGGACAGGTCCTGGAAGTGAAAGCCCTGGCAGAAGAGCATGAGGAACATAAGGATATGGATCAGGTAAAAATGCACCAGGAAGTAAAACAAGGGCGTCTTGCCATAAACGGATACCCTGTCCATCCAGACGCCTTTTCTTTCTTCGGCTATGCTAAGGATAATGAATTGGATACCCAACATCACCAGGGTAAACAGCAGGGAGGGAGGATATTTATTGACATTGAGGAAGGACAAGATGGTATAAGTAGCGTTCTTTTGTACGCTCCAGGGGGCGGGATCTCCATATAGGTTAATAAAGCGTAGTAGGATGAATAAAGTCAGCGCCGACAGACCCATAATAAGCAAGAGTCGTTTCCGCCAATATCCTGGTCGAAAGAATAAATGTCCACATCCAAATCCGCAGAGCATAATACCTAACCAGGGTATAAAGGGATAGCCCACGATGAATATCCGGCCAGTACCCATGGGAAATGCGCCTGGTTTGAATAATAGGGAAAAAACAAACCCTGAATTGCTCATGTTGGTCATGATATCATGTCCAAAAACAATGACCAACCCCAGGGCAATCAGTATTTTAGGGTGTATGTCATAGAGGATGGCCAGCAGGACAAATCCAAAGCCTATGGCCGCTATTACCTCGGTGATCAAGGTCCTGCATTGTATATCCCACCAAAACCCGAAGTTGACCAGCGTCAGTTCCAGGATGATCAGCCATATGCCCCTTTTGAGTATGAACAAGCGGGCTTCCCTTTGGTCTTTCTTACGCTTTAAGGAAAGCCATGCCGAAACCCCTGACAAAAAAACAAAGGTGGGCGCGCACAAATGGGTAACCCAACGTGTGAAAAAGAGCAGGACGTTAGTCGTGCTGAGGTCAAGGGGATTTTGCATTTGGGAGTCTATATGCATCATGTCCCTGACATGATCCAGGGCCATGATGATCATGACCAGACCTCTGCCAAAGTCAATAGATCGAATGCGTTGCATCCCATTAATATACATAATTGATTTTTAGGAATGTAAGGAAAGCGGGTGAATGGCAGTGGCTACTTAGGTAAAATTTTCTAGTGGAAGGCAAGTGGTTGCTGTTGGCTAGTAATTGCTGTTCAGGATTTTTTGTAGAGAAACAAGGGCTTGTTTGGGTCGTTTTTGTTGAATATCCGCCAGTAGCTGTTCATGCAAATGATGGTTCATGGCAAATTGAGAAATGCCTTGATTTTCCCTGGCCTGAAAGAAGTTGCGCATGATCAAGGTAAAATGATAATAAAGATCGGCAAGGACAGGGTTTGCCGCGGCATTGGCTATAGCCAGGTGGAAGGCAATATCTGCATCGGCGCAGGCTTGGGGGTTTTCGGCCTGGATGGCGGCTTTCCTTTGATCCAGGGACTTCGCTATGTCCTTTAATTGTTTGGGGGATGCATGGGTTGTGGCTAAACGGACGATTTCTGTTTCCAGGAGAGACCTCACCGAATTGATATCATCGAAGTCTGCCCTTCGTAGTTTTTGCTCCATATTCAGCCCATCCAGGTTGGTGTTTACGGAGGTGCCGGATCCCTGTTGGACTTTCAGGATACCTGACATGGACAGGGTTTTAATGGCTTCCCGGATAGTGGACCTACCTACTCCATATAGCTTCATGAGTTCAGGCTCCGGGGGGATCTTTTCCCCAGCTTTGAACTTACCGCTTCGGATATCTGATTTGAGCTGTTCTACAATTTTATCGTAGAGTTTCATGCCGTACAAACATACGATGATTTCAGTGATTTTCAGGGAGAGGCGTTTACTGGTTGAAATAAACATCAGATGTTTTAACAAAAAACATACGATGTTTACTTGTTTTTTCGAGAGAGCCGTTTTAAGTTTGCAGGAGTAAATCCAACTATATGCAAACCTCAAGACGTAATTTCCTAACTGCGGCCTCTTTGTCTACCATTGGACTGGTAACAGCCGCTTCAACGGTTGGTTCTTTGATTCCTGGTATCGCCTCGGCAACCGGTAGCCCATTGGATGGAGGTAGCGCTCCTGAAGAATTGGAAGATTTTATTTACGACATTGAAAACGGCGCCAAAGGCTGGGTTGGCGAAGGTGGTTCTGCCAAGGAAGCTACGGTGGAAGAATTTCCGCTATCTCAAAGCATTGCGGGCGTATCCATGCACCTGCAACCAGGCGCTTTCCGGGAACTGCACTGGCATTCCATTGCGGCAGAATGGGCTTATGTACTGGAAGGTCAGGTACGCACCACCATTATTAGCCCCGATGGTACCACTTCAACCGATGATTTTGAGGTTGGGGATGTTTGGTATTTTCCCAAAGGACATGGACATATGTTACAATGCCTGGGGGATAAACCCTGTCACTTCCTCATTGGTTTTGACAGTGGTCATTTTTCTGAGTTCGGCACTTTTAGCATTACGGATTGGGTTAGTCATACTTCCCCGGAAATTTTGGCAAGAAATACGGGTTTACCGGCTGCCTTCTTTGCCCAATTACCCAAGAAGGAATTGTACATCGGAATGGGAAAGGTAGCCACAGAACCCAGACCCAAGAATATCAACCCCGCTATCCCTTTTGGTACGTCATCCCACAAGTTCCGGATGGAAAGGGATGGAATATACAATGAGTTTAAAGGAGGATCTACCAAATTGGTTTCTTCCCTGGAGTTCCCCATTCAAAATACCCTGACAGCTTTACGGATGAATATCGAGCCTGGCGCCATCCGGGAGCTGCACTGGCACCCCAATGCCGACGAATGGCAGTACGTCATGAGCGGGTCCGGTAAAGTGAGCATATTCGGCTCTCACGGCCGGGTGAAAACGATGCCTTACAGTAAAGGGATGGTCGCCTTTATCAAACAGGGTTATGGGCATTATATTGAAAATACGGGTACGGAAACCCTGAAACTCATTGTCTTGTTTAACAGCCCTGTGTATCAGGAGCTGTCCTTAAATGATTGGTTGAATGCCAATTCACCCCAATTGGTGGCAGATCATTTTGGCATGAGCCTGGAACAAGCTTCCAGCTTGGCTAGACACAATACAGGTGTATTTTGAAAATTGGAGGCCCCCCTTTTTTTTGCTATATTGACAGACCAAAAACCAACACATGAAAAAAGGTTTTGACGCCAATGTAGACTTGTCCAACTTCGCTTCCGGTCTTGTCGGGGCGGGTTACGGATTTGTTGCGCGCTACTATAACATCAACGATGCCTCCAAAAACCTGACGGCTTCTGAAGCCCAAAAGCTCACCGCCGCAGGCCTTCGTATAGTAGCCGTTTGGGAGAACGGTTTTCCTACCAGTGCAGATTACTTCAGTTATAATCAGGGCATAGAAGACGGTACGGCAGCCTATCAATATGCCAGTACCACCATTAACCAACCAGCCTCAACGCCGATTTATTTTGCCGTGGATTATGATGCTTCACAAGCAGACATCAATGGCCCCATCAGTGATTATTTTAAGGGCATCAATTATGGGTTCAGTAATATCAGTAACAATGATCCCATCTATGAAGTAGGGGTTTACGGTTCGGGCCTGACCTGTTCTACTTTGCTGGAGGCGGAATTGGTTTCTTATTGCTGGCTTGCCCAATCCATGGGTTGGGGCGGGAGCAAAACGTTTACGCAATACAATATCGCTCAATCCCTACAGCAGACGGAATGTCTTGCTCAAGGTGGGGTGTCCGGAGATCCGAACGAAAGCCCCTCGGATCAGGAAGGGTCGTTTACGGTGTGACGCCGGAACTGCACGCGGTGTCCGCGGGGGTCCCCTGACTCATTGCCGTGTCCACTATTCCTACTGCCTTTTCATATTCCACCAGCCTGGGATCCTTAAGCGATAGGGGCGGCATCCAAAGCTCCCCCAACCTTTGCCTGATCCACCAAGCCCCTTGCGGGTTTCCAGGGGGAGCGAATTTGTATTGGTACAGCACCGCTCTGATATAAGTGGGCGCTTTGCTTTTAAATGGATTATCTGCAAATAAGCCACAGGCTCCGGGATCATTGTGGAGCAATTTCCAGACCAGGGTAAAGGTCCAGGGGTATTCATCAGCCGTGGACATGGAGGCGAACCACATTTGCCAGTCCAGCCTTAGTTGGTAGGGAGCTATTTGTGGTGGGCGCTGATTCAGGTTCACGGGTAGCCCTTTGTAGGGATACGCTGTCCAATGCGCTGTTTGGTCAGGAATGCTATCTGTTGTCCCTTCAAATACGACATTGAACCTTTCTTTTCCTACCGAGCCGAAGGCTCCGTAAGTATTAACCAGGTTCAGGGGATCAAAGGAGGTATTCATTACCTGGTCGGGCGAAATTAGATTAACGATGGGTTGTATACTTAATAGGCCAATAATCCCGGTTAATGTCCAGGACACGATGGTAATGGTCAGGGTGGCCGGGGCTTCCCGGGCCGCGGCCTTCTCTGCTTTTCGAACCAGGGGGGAGGGTAATATCCTGGCCCAAAAACCATCGTCAAAGCAGGCCAGGGCTGGAACGATGGTCAGTATATTGAGAAAAGAAAGGTTGCCACTGAGTAGAAGGATTACCTGTAGACCCATCATGATGCACCCCGCTATGTGCCGGCTCACCCTGGGCCAGAAGGCAAACCAGGGAGCGACCAGTTCAGCCAGAAAATTATACCATACACCCAGCTTCAGGATAAACCTGGGTAAATAATGAAACCACCTGCTCAAAGGACCGGGCAGGGGTTGGGTTTCAAAATGGTAATAGAGGGCTGTTCCCTTTCGCCAGACCTCATCTCCCCGGATTTTAATCAAACCAGCACCCAGCATGATCCTAAAGATCAGCCATCGCATCAGGAAGATCACCTGAATAGGAGGCGGTCGTTTGGGAAAGGGCCGTAGGTCTATCAGGGGACAAAGAAAAATGGCAAGGAATCCGGTTTCCAGGAGTTGGATTTCCCATCCATACCCGTACCAGTCCTGGCCTACATTGACCAAAGACAAATACAAGGTCCATAGGGCCAATAGTATAGGCGCATTGGCAAAGCCGATCGCTACGATGCAGGATAAGATAAAACCCATCCACACCCCAAGCATCAGGGTTGTATCCGTGTCGCTAAACCAAAACAAGGAAGGCAGTCTGATAAAGCCTGCGCGTGTGGACCCTAAAACCTGTCGTACATGATCCAGGTATAAATGGACGGGCAGGAGTCCGTTCGAACCTATCAGGGGCATTACCTGCCGTATGGCTGCCCAAAAGGCAATGGCATATACGATACCCAATAGCCTGAGTAACACGAAGCGGGTAAGCCAATAGGTGGGTTTCCTACGACTTGTTCCAACTTCCATATGCTCCGAGTAGTTTACCAGATCATCCCTTTTGGTAGGCTGTCAAGTTAGTCATTTAATGGCAGCTCTGCTACGGTTGGTTCGCCAGCGGCACTGCGTCCAGTTACGCTAGGGTAAGTCCGCCATTTACGCTACCGCTAGATTGCCACCATGGGCTTCGGTGACAGACGGTAGGCTTTGGGTCACCCAACTTTCCGGGCTTACCCACAGCCGTTGAAAAGTGGAAAAGTTGGTTCCGGAGAAAGCCTTGAAGAATTTACTGAAATGTGCACTATCCCTGAATCCCAATACGTCCGCTACTTCCTTTAAGCTGAGATCGGAGTACATCGCGTGGACTTTGGCTTTGCTGATGAGGTTTTGCTGGATATGGTGTTTGGCAGAATAACCGGTATTTTTTTTGACCAGGTGATTCAGGTAGCTGGGTGTAATGCAGAGCGTAGAAGCAAAATCATTAACCGTTCTCATCGTTTGGTATTGGGTTTGAACCAGACAGAGGAAATTTTCAATAAATACTTTTTCCCTCCTGGAAGTAGAACGGGATGGCTCCACGTGTTGCGTATGGGAGAGGTAGACCAGGAAAAGATGCAGGAGGTGTTGTAAAATATCCATCCGGATCTTGGTTTCCCTTTGGGTCTCCCTGAGCATCTTTATAGTTAGGTCCCTCATTTCTTCAGCCGATCCCATATCGAACTGGTCTAAAGGAAAAATACGGAGTGCCGGACGTCCGCCCATTCCCGCAATGGATTTGGGTAGGTCAACCTGTGGTAGGAACTCAGCCGTAAAATACAGGAGGACTCCATCTGCGTCGCCCTTAATGACGAGATCTCTCCGTGTTCCGGGAGACAGTAAAAACAAGGCCCGGGAGGTCAGTTGGTGCTGATGTCCTCCAATGGTAATGCTTCCTGTTCCGGAAAAGAGCCAAATCACCTCATAATGAGCAGGACGCGAGGAAGAGTCCTCCTGGTAGCAGGCAGCATTTTTCCCCTGTAACGGTGTAACGATTTCGAATTGCATGACTAAGTGTTTCCACTGAGGTATCCATTCCGATGCCAGTTTGTAAAACGTTAATATACAATTTTTTAAGATGGGTTGTCCGGTTTCTCGCTAACGGTATTTCGTAAATTATCGGCAGGAAAACGATTTTGCCCCCAGATTTGCAAGATGACCGACAAGAGGATTATGCTCAAGCCCAGGTAAAAGGACCCATTTAATTCTCTGTTCTCCTTGAAGACCAGGAAAGCCAGGACGATACTGTAAACAGGCTCCAGGTTATAGGATATGTTTACCGTAAACGCTGACACTTTCTTTAAGGCCTCTACCATCAGCCAATTCATCACCACCGTACAAAAAAACGCCAGGAGGATCAGGTAAAACCAATCCATCCCAATAGGCAAAAGGTGCGCTTTTGGTTGGAAATACATAAAAACCGGGAGTATCAGACTCAGTTCCGCCGTGGCCCCCACCAATTGATAATAGCTGATCATGGCTGGTTCATCCCGTTTTACCAACCGTTCGTTTTCCAACACGTAGAGGGCTCCAAAGAAAGAAGAAATGACACCCAGCCCTATACCCAACCGGTAAGACGTATCAAAATGAAAGATGAGTCCCACCCCCACTAAGATCAAGACACTGAGCAGCAATTCACTTAAGGAGCACTTCCTTTTGTGCATCAGGGGGCCTATGACCGCGGTAAAGAAGCTGGTCACACAGAAGCAAACGACTGCCACCGAAACATTGGCGTACTTGACACTGGCATAGAAAAACACCCAGAAAAGGGCAGGATAAATGCCCTTTAATGCTATGGGCAAAGCCTCCTTTTTGGGAAGGGCTTTAAAATGGTCCGTGACCTTGAGTAGTATATATAATAATACACTGGCAAAGAAGACCCGAAACCAAACCAAGGCAAACGCATCTATAGAGATCAGTTTTCCCAGAATACCCGTAAAACCTCCTAATAGCACTGCCGCATGTAAAAATAAATAAGACCTTTTCATCTCTTGTTACCTATTAATTATTAGAAAATAAGGGCCTGGTCCATCTTTAACCTAGCGGTTTGATGGATAAAATGTTCCCTTCCGGTAAATTTCATTTAGGCGGCTACCGGTGGAGGTGTACTGAATAGAGAGATGTAAGGCATATGTAGGCCGAATATAAGAAATCATTTCCACTACCTTTGATGTATGAAGCAGGCATCCACCCGGATCACACTACTGTTCATGCAGCTATTGGAAAGGCAATTTCCCATAGGGGATACCGGGCAGCGCATGCAACTCCGGACAGCCTCTGAGTTTGCAGCGCAACTGGACATACACGTAAATTACCTCAATAAGGTGCTCAAAGATACCACAGGGAAAACAACCACGGAAAACATAACAGAAAGGATATTGCAGGAGGCGATGCTCCTGTTGAAAAACACAGATTGGAATGTGTCAGAAATCGCCCTGACCCTGGGATTTAATGAGATTGCCAATTTCAATAACCTTTTCCGCCGGGAAATCAAACTGAGCCCCACCAAATACCGGGCGGCCGCTGCGGTGGCGCCCCGCGGCTAATGTCGGGTTTGCACAGCGAGCGGGCTAATGTGCCGCTACCCTGGAAGGCGCCGTTCCGAATTGTTTTTTAAAGGCGTAGGAAAAATGCGACAAGTCTTCGAACCCCAGATCCAGGTAAACATCGGAGGCGCTCCTTCCTTTATTGGCAATTAAGTAATGCGCTTCCTTTAATCTCCTGTGCAATAGCCAACGACTGGGCGTTTGTCCAAATATTTTTTCGAAATCCCTTTTAAAAGTGGACAAACTCCTGCCTGTTAAGTAGGCAAATCGCTCCAAGGATACATTGAAATGATAGTTCTTCTCCATAAATGCTTCCAGGTCAATTTTCTGGGGAACAGAAAAATCGAACAGCATATTTTTCAGCTCAGGGTCATACCTGAGTAACATCAGCAAAGCTTCTTCCTGCTTGAGTTGAAGGATGGGGGAGGCGCTTGGGTCTTCTGTCAATGCTTCATAAGGAATCAGGGACCTTAAAAATCCGGTAAGGACTGCTTCTTTTTTTAATCCAATGAAGGCAGGTCCATCATTTTTCTTATCAGGATGGATATCGTATTTGATGCTAAAGTCCTTCAAGGCCTTCTCGTCAAAGTAAATGGAGATGGACCGGTATTCTTCGGTTGGAGAAGGCTTCTTGTTATATTTCAACAAGCGGTTCTTCCGAACGAAGTAAGGGTCTCCAGGCGTAAAGGCGGCTGCCCTTTCCCCATCATTGAATTCCATGGAGCCAGATACGATCATGCCCAGGCTATGCATGCCAACGAATTGCTCTCCATCCCTGGACTCAGCGAAGTAACAGGAATAATTAATCGGGTATCTTACAGTAGGCGGCATGGGATACAAAGTTAAAAAAACGCCGGACATGGCAGCGTTACCCCGGAAGTTGCCGGACACGGCAGCGTTACCCCGGAAGTTGCCGGACAGGCCCCCATTGGACTAGGGGGCCTGCCCGGCGGTATATATTATCCCAGTATGGCCTTTGGCTCCAGGTATGCTTCCAATCCGTATACCCCATATTCCCTTCCTATTCCGGATTGTTTGAATCCGCCAAAAGGAGCGGCAGGGTCATGGGTGAATTTGTTGATGCAAATCCTGCCTGCGGCTATGCGGGAAGCGACGCGTTCAGCCCTTTGCTGGTCGGCAGAACTGATATAGGCTGCCAGGCCATAGGTCGTATCGTTAGCGATGGCAATGGCTTCTTCTTCGCTATGATAAGGTATGATGGAAAGTACTGGCCCAAAGATTTCTTCCTGGGCTATGCGCATGTCATTGCGGACATTGGTGAATATAGTGGCCTTGACAAAGTTACCCGCTTCCAACCCTTCAGGTTTTCCTTCTCCTCCAGCCAGTAGGGTCGCTCCTTCTGATTGACCCAGGCGTATATAGTCCTGGACCCTTTGGTACTGCTTTTGGTTGACCATAGGACCTACGTTGGTGCTTTCATCCATGGGGTTGCCCACCTTTACCTGGGCAGCGGCAGCCGCGGCAATGTTGTTTACTTCCTGTAGTCTGTCTGCGGGTACGAGTAAGCGGGTAGGGGCTATACATGCCTGACCATTATTCATATAGGCTCCGAATACAGCCTGGGGAATGACGGTAGCAAAGTCGGCGTCATCCAAAATGATGTTGGGAGACTTACCACCCAATTCCAGGGTAACCCTTTTCATGGTATCCACGGCACTCTTGGCAATCATTTTACCAACGGCGGTAGATCCGGTAAAGGAGATTTTGGCTACGTCCGGGTGGCGGGTGATTTCAGCGCCGACTACCCCACCTAACCCATTGACAATGTTGATGACCCCTGCTGGTATACCCGCTTCGTGGAAGCATTCCATAATGAGCTGGGTCTGCCCCGCACTTAATTCGCTGGGTTTGATAACGGTGGTGCAACCAGCTGCTATGGCGGTGGCCAGTTTATGGCAAATGAATCCGTTACTGGCGTTCCAGGGTGTAATGATGCCTACGACGCCCACGGGTTCCAGCCTCAGTTTGGAATGTCCTACGGGTTTTTCAAAATCAAAATCTTTTAAGGTGTTGATGGTGGACCTGAAGGAATTAATGGTAAATCCAACGCTCATCTTACAGAAGGCCAGACTGCTCCCATATTCCTCCACCATGACCTGTACCAATGCTTCTTCCCTTTTGGAGACGGCTTCTCCCAATGCTTCCAGGTAAGCAATGCGCTCGGCTTTGGTGGTTTGAGCGAAAGCGGGGAAGGCTGCTTTAGCGGCTGCAATGGCAGCCCTGGTATCTATTTCATCTCCCAGGACAACTTCCCCTGTTTTCTGATTATTGGTGGGGTTAATCAGGTCGAATACTTCCGTCCCATGGGGAGTGATGAACTGACCGTTAATGTAAACCTGCGTGAACTTTTTCATGGTGATGTATTTTCTTGAATGCAAAGGTCCGCCAGGAATGGCCTACGCAGGTTTGTTAAAACGGTCAAGTTTACTTTGTTGAAACGCTCAGGGTTGGGCCTTATGATTGCTGTTGAATATATCCCGGAATTGTTTCCAGCCATCCGGGGTTTTCTTCCACAATTTCAAGTACTTGCCATTGTCGATCCGTTTACCTGAGGCTGAATCGTTTGACCCCACAATTGTATATCAGGCTGTATTGTAATATCTCCGTCTTTCAATTGTTGAGGGCCGTCTTCTCCTACATTAAACATCATCTCTACCGTGCCCGACGCAAAAACATGATCCTCTCTTATAACAGCGCTTTCGGATCCACATACGAAATAACACTGCACATAGTCTTTTAACAGGCTCTGCCTGGATTGAATTGGCTGTAGAGCATGTCCTCAGGTTAGTATTTTTGACTTCTTCTTTCCAATAAGACCGTATCCCTCCACCGGTCTCCCATCTTCCCGATTTTTTCCCGGATGCCGATCTGTCTGAAACCGGAACGGAGGTGAAGTTGTATGCTGGCCTCGTTCTCCGGGAAGATACCTGCCTGGAGGGTCCAGATGCCATTTGCTTCGCTCTCGGCGATCAGGGCGGCCATCAGCTTAAGGCCTAACCCTTTTCCCCTATGCGCCGGGTCTATATAAATACTGACCTCGGCCACACCGGCATAGACGGGTCTGGCAGAAACGGGGCTCAGGGCGGCCCAGCCGACCAAGGGGCTGCCGCCGCTATCCACGGGGCTGCCGCCACTGTCCACGGGGCTGCCGCCCGCAGGGCCATCAAAGTTTGGGCTGATGCCGGCGCCCAAGGGGCCATCACTGGATGCTAGTAGGCCTTCGCCGATGGCGACGAGCCGGCTGTGCGGAAGATGAGCCCGGTCCCACTGCTCCCAGGATGGGGCGCTGGTTTGAAAGCTGGCATTTCCGGTAGCCAGCCCGTCCTCGTAAATACGCCTCACGGCGGACCAATGTTCTGGAAGTAAGGGTACTGTCTTCATGGCCAAAAATTACTAAATAAGGTGCTACCTTCGCGACCACTTATGGAATCTACTTTGTGGTATCCTTATACCCAAATGAAGCAGTTGGGCGAGCTACCCAAGATGAAGGGGGGCCAAGGGGTCAATATGCATTTAGCCGATGGAAGGACATTGATCGATGGCATTTCTTCCTGGTGGTCGGTCATCCACGGATACAATCATCCGAAACTGAACGCAGCGCTCACAGACCAGCTTGAGCAATTTGCCCATGTGATGCTGGGCGGAATCACGCATGCCCCAGCCTTACAACTTGCCGACACGCTGGTAGGCATCACTCCTGAAGGATTAAACCATGTTTTTTTCTCCGATAGCGGATCCATTGGGGTTGAAGTAGCCCTGAAAATGGCCATTCAATACTGGAAAAATAAGGGTATACATGGAAAGACCCGGTTGGTCTCCCTGAAGAATGGTTACCATGGAGATACCTTCAAAGCCATGGAGGTGAGCGACGACTCAGACTTCAGCCATGCTTTTTCGGAGGTATTGCACAGGGGATATCTACTGGATATTCCAACGGGCGGTTTTGAAGCAAGCGCAAATGAGATTCAGCCTGCGGTGGCCGCACTGGAGGCGCTCTTAAAAGCAAAGCAAAATGAACTGGCTGCTTTCATCCTGGAGCCGATTGTGCAATGCGCGGGAGGGTTTCATATTTATGCTCCTTTATACCTACAGGCTGCCAGGGAGCTTTGTCATAAGTATGAAGTCCTGCTCATATTTGATGAGGTGGCCACTGGCTTTGGCCGCACTGGTAAATTATTTGCAGCCGAACACGCAAGGGTCACCCCGGATATCATGGTATTAGGGAAGGCCCTAACGGCCGGGTATATGGGGCATGCGGCAACACTCGCTACTACAGAAGTGTATAATAGCTTTTTAGGGGATGACAGGAGCAAAGCCCTGATGCATGGTCCCACCTTCATGGCCAATGCCCTGGCCTGTTCGGTGGCGCTGAAAGGCATACAAATCCTGGAGGAAGAAAACTACCTGGAAAAAATCAGCGGTATCGAAGCCATCATTCGCAGGGAATTTGACGCTATCCATTCTGATGCAGTTACGCATAAAAGAATCATTGGAGCCATTGGAGCCCTGGAGTTAAAAGATGCGGCAATGCTTAACGGATTCAAGGCCTTTGCCATGGACCAGGGCGCCTGGCTAAGGCCCATTGGAAATGTCGTTTACGTTATGCCGGCTTATATCATAGCGGAGGCGGAGTTGGTAAAACTCATTGCCGTAATCCGGGCGTGGCTGACGCGGGTATAACCAGCACCGTAAGATCAGCGTAGCTGGAGGGGGATTTACACCCGGCTTTTAGCCAATGCCCCGGGGGTTTGCCCAAACGCTTTTTTAAAGGCAAAGTTGAAGTGGGATATGTTTTCAAACCCTACATCCAGGTATACATCGGAGGGAGTGACGCCTTCCATCTGGAGTAATCGGTAGGCCTCCTGAAGCCTTCTGTGCTGAAGCCATTTGCCGGGAGAAGTGGAAAATGTTTTTTCAAAATCTCTTTTGAAGGTAGCCAGGCTCCGTCCTGTGACCTTGGCAAAATGGGTCATGGACACATTGAACATGAAGTGCCTTTCCATATACTCTTTCAG
This sequence comes from Beijerinckiaceae bacterium, assembly GCA_903970475.1. Lineage (GTDB taxonomy): Bacteria > Bacteroidota > Bacteroidia > Chitinophagales > Chitinophagaceae > Dinghuibacter. The sequence continues at coordinate 31,237 of CAJCIQ010000232.1, read as the reverse complement.
GTCTATCTTGTAGGGTTCTGTAAAATCAAAGAGCAGGTTTCGGAGTTGGGGATCGTGTTGTAACAGCAGTTCAATGGCTTCCTGGGTTTTAATCTCCACTATGGATTCCGAAAAAGATCTCTTTGATTCGAAATAAGGAATAAGGGAATCAAAAAATCCTTTGATAAAGGGATCTCCATCCAGGGCATGCATGCCTGGGCCTTCATAAGGTTGTGTTTTTCCAATCGGATGAGTGGCGGCATAGCGTTGTAAGGCTTCTTTGGAAAAACGCAGGCTTATCGACTTGAACTGGCCTCCAGGGGGTGGCATTTTGGTGGTTTTGATCAGCATATTATTCCTAACCAACCCCATGCTTCCCTCCCCATGGGATGACATGCCATGAGTCGTATAAAATTGGACGGAACCGGATATGATATATCCCATGGCATGTTCTGCGTTGAATTGTTCGTTGTCCCGCTTTTTGGTTTGTATGCAGGAATAGAGAACGTTTCCCACCAACTCCTCTATTACCGCGGTGTTGTTCAGCCTATCCATAACCAATATTAACTATTGCAACTGAGATGACAATATTCGATCTAACATCCTGTCAGACAGTACCTTTTTTAAGGTCAGGAGCGGACCTGCCATGAATCCGGCTGCATACCTGGTCTTAGGTTTAGGAGCGATAATGGCCTTCCACACCAGTTTAGCTATAATGAGGGGGTCGCTAAGCCTGGTTGCAAACTTGCTATGCGCGTCGGCAAATTTTGTAGCCATTTGTTTATAGGCTCCCTGGCTTGAATTTTTCAAGCCATTTCCCACGGCTATCCCGGACCATTCGGATTGAATACCTCCTGGTTCAATAACAACGACATCTATTCCAAAGGGGCGGACTTCGTTGCGTAAGGCATCGCTAATGGCCTCCAGGGCAAACTTACTGGCATGGTACCAGGCGCCTAAGGGCATGGAGATTTTCCCACCTATAGAAGAAATGTTGATGATTTTACCCGAACGCTGTTCCCTCATATGGGGGAGGACCAACTGTATCAGGCGGGCGGCGCCCATTACGTTTACTTCTAACTGGTATCGTGCATCCTCCAGGGGAACATCTTCTACTGCTCCATAAGAGCCAAAACCGGCGTTATTGACCAATACGTCAATCCGACCTTCTTTATCTATGATGTGCTGAATGCCTGCTACCATACTATTCTCATCGGTAACATCCATGGATAGGATGTTTATGCCTTGATGAGTCAGGTCCTGCATTCTTTCTACCCTTCTGGCGGCCGCATAAACTGTAAAGGATTGCTGGGCCAAGTATTGGGCCATTACTTTTCCTATGCCGGAGGAGGCGCCCGTAATAAATACAACTTGTTTCATGGAGATGTGCTTTTGATGACCCAAAATTACTGCGCAATAAGTTGGGCTGTTTTGTTGAAAAGCTCAAATATTTTATGTTGTGGGGCTCAGCTAGCATTGCTCCAAATTCGCTATATTAGGGAAAAGAGGTCACAAATTATGGGATCGAAAAACGTACAAAGTGCCCTCTGGGGCCAGAAAGCCGAACATTGGGCTCAGATTCAGGAGCCAACAAATTTACCTGGATTCCAGTACGTGCTGGATCGGCTGAAGATTGGTCCTTCCGTTAAAGTGCTGGACATAGGCTGTGGGACGGGTCTATTCGCTGCCCTCGCCTCTGAAAGAGGCGCGGATATAGTGGGTTTGGATGCTACCGGACCTTTTATCCTGGAGGCAAAAAAGAGAGCGCCCTCCATTGATTTTGTGGAAGGAGAAATGGAGTCCTTGCCATTTGCCGATAAAAGCTTTAATGTGGTATGCGGATTCAATTCGTTTCAATATGCGGAAAATATAGGGAATGCCTTGGTTGAAGCTAAAAGGGTACTTTCCGATGATGGGAAACTGGTGGTGATGATATGGGGCAATAAGGAAGACTGTGAGGCGGCCACCTACTTAAAGGCTTTGGGTACTTGTATGCCTCCTCCCCCTCCTGGAGCAGGGGGCCCTTTTGCCCTGACGGAAAACAACCGACTCCAAACGGTTCTGGCTGAAGCGGGGTTTAAGTTGATTCACGAAATAGACCTGCCCACCCCAATGGAATATCCCGATACTGAAACAGCCATGAAGGGGCTGCTATCTGCCGGCCCTGCTGCCAGGGCTATCGAGCATAGTGGATACGATAAGGTCTACACGACATTAGGCGCCTCCATGGAACCCTTTATCCAGCCGGATGGGCACGTCGTATACCAAAATAAGTTCAGGATTGTGGTGGCGGAGAAGGCCTAAGCATGGTCGGCTATTTGGCCGAAATTGTATAAAATATGTCTTTTACGCCATGGGGCCCAAAGCTTACTTTTGAGCTATGTCTAAGAAGCTAGTGGTCATCATTCCCATGCCGGGAATTTTCCTGCTGGACGTTGCAGGCCCGGCGGATGTCTTTTCTGCTGCCAACAGGGTGCTGGAGGACCAACCGGAAGCGGGTAGAGAAGGATATGAATTGCTGCTGGCTTCTCCCATCGACACTAAAAAAATTCTGACAAAAAGCGGGGTCAAAATTGAATGTCCGGTCCTGGTATCGGAGATCAACCGACCTATTGATACGTTGATTGTGGCTGGATTCTCCAGGATGGAATTAAAGAGCGGACACCCCTTCTTTTCCTGGTTAAAGAAAAGCTACCCCTCACTGGGACGGATTTGCTCGGTTTGTATAGGCACGTATGCGCTAGCCGAGGCAGGAATCTTGGATGGGAAATCGGCTACGACGCATTGGGAATACAGCCAGGATTTTCAAGAGCGGTTTCCGGCCATCAAGGTGGATACCAATCCATTTTATACCTGCGACGGAAATGTCTATACCTCCGGAGGCGTGTCTTCCGGCATAGATCTGGCCCTGGCATTGGTGGAGGAAGACTACGGAAGGGATGTAGCCCTGAATGCAGCCAGGAAATTGGTGTTGCTGCTCAAGCGCCCTGGATACCAATCCCAGTTCAGCACCTTACTACAGGTACACAGGCTGGAAAACTCTATTGCCGGGAAGCTGCATCCCTGGCTTGTCCGCCACCTATCGGATGACTTGAATATTGAAGTACTTGCCGAGCACGTCAACATGAGTGTGCGCAATTTTACCCGTGTTTTTCTTAAAGAAACTGGATTAACACCTGCCAAGTTTGTAGAGAAACTGCGTATTGAAATAGCCCGGAAATACCTGGAGGATAGTGACCTGGGCGTAGATCAGATCGCCGAGAAATGCGGCCTGGGCGGTCTTGTGTCGATGCGTCGCACCTTCATGCGGCATATGATGGTATCACCGAGCGATTATCGCCGCTCCTTCAGGACTTCATTACACGATATAGCATAATCAATTTAAACATATGACCATGAAAGTAGCTATCAATGGCTTCGGACGCATTGGGAGGATGACGCTGCGCGCCCTACAACAAAAATCAACTGTTCAGGTGGTTGCCATTAACGATCTATCCGATATTGGGTTGCTCACCCACTTGCTGAAATATGACACGGCTCATGGAAAATTTCCGGGAACAGTGGTGCAGGACTCAGAGACGTTGGTGGTCAATGGACATCCGATAAAAATGCTTAGTGAGAGAGACCCTGAAAAATTACCCTGGGGCGCTTTGGATGTGGATGTGGTGATAGAATCAACGGGCCGGTTTACAGATAAGGCTAAAGCGGCCTTACACCTTCAGGCGGGCGCTAAAAAGGTATTGATCACTGCACCGGCTACCGGCGGGGTCAAGACGATTGTGGCTGGTGTAAATACGGATTGGATTACTGATGAAGATGAGATACTGTCTACTGCTTCCTGTACCACCAACTGCATAGCGCCGGTATTGTATTTACTCCATAAGGAGTATGTTATCACCTCCGGGTTTATGAGTACCATTCATGCCTTTACCATGGACCAAATGTTGCAGGATGGACCGCATAAGGATTACCGTAGAGCCAGGGCTGCCACCCAATCGATCATACCCACCACCACGGGTGCCGCCAAAGCTATTGGAGAGGTATTGCCCGAACTAAAGGGGAAATTGGATGGGTTTTCCTACCGGGTGCCTGTCATTGATGGCTCCATAGCTGAGTTGACGGTCAATCTACGTAAGCCGGCAACGACAACTGAACTCAATGACCTATTCCGCAAGCAGGCCGCCGGATCATTGGAGGGTATAGTGGAATATACGGAAGAGCCCCTTGTGTCTGCCGATATCCTGGGCAACACCCATTCCAGCATTATTGATGGGGCCCTGACCCGAGCCATTGGTAACCTGGTAAAAGTGGTGGCCTGGTACGATAATGAGGTAGGAATTTCCAACAGGCTCGCAGAATTGACTGAGGAACTGGCTAGTAGAATGATAGTCCCACGTTTTACACATTAAGGGAATAATAATATGTGGCCTGAAAAATCTAGTTATCTTTGCAGAATGCGAATGACAATATCAGGCCTCCCGCGCCATTTTAACAAGTTTGATCTTCAGCGGCTTTTTAACCAATATGGCTGGGTGGATTATGCTAAGATTTTCATTGAGCCCATTACTGGCAGAAGCAATGGTAAGGGGATGGTAGAGATGAGAAATGATGAAGATGCCAAGAGGGCCATGGAGGCTTTACAAGGCAAGGTACTGGGGACGAATCCCCTCAACATCAAGGAAGCCAAGCCGCCTAAAGAATATAGATAAGGTTCCCGATCTGCATCGCCAGGGCATTTCATGGTGATGGTTACTTACTACATGTTCAGCACAGTTTACCCTGCTATTTATAGCAGGGCTTAACGCTTAAAACTATTTCGCACACAAAAAAACTGTATCGGAGGTAAACGATACAGTTTTTTTATGGGTTCCAGGGCGTTAAGCCTTTATAATTTTTGGCAGATGGTGCTCAAACTTATCGGGTAATGACTATTATTAAGGCAAAATCGAAACGAATGGATACGCGTCGGGAATTTCTGAAAAAAGCGGCATTACTCTCAGGCGGGACAGCGTTGCTTCCGCTGTTGCCCCCGGTCATACAAAAAGCCCTGGCTATTAATCCCGAACCCGGTACCACCTTTTATGATGCTGAACATGTCGTTTTCCTGATGCAGGAGAATCGTTCTTTCGACCATATATTCGGGAGCCTGCAAGGGGTCAGGGGATTTAATGATCCCCGGGCGATCCGTTTGGCAAACGGACTCCCCGCCTGGCTACAAACCGACCAACAAGGAAATACCTATTGTCCATTCCGGTTGAATACACAGGATTCCAAAGCGGCCTGGATGGGTTCGCTTCCTCATACCTGGAGTGACCAAACGGACGCGCGCAATGAAGGCAAATACGACCGATGGTTGGACGTCAAGATGCCCTGGAAGAAGGACTATCAGGGGATGCCCTTAACCTTGGGATATGGCGTTAGGGAAGATTTCCCCTTCTATTATTCCCTGGCCGATGCCTTTACCGTTTGTGATCAACATTTTTGTTCTTCCATTACGGGCACCCATCCCAACCGCTATTATTGGATGAGCGGCTCTATCCGGGACATCCCTTCGGATTTTACGAGCGCCGCACACGTCTACAACATCACCGACTATTATAAACCAGCGTTGAGCTGGAAGACCTATCCGGAAAGGTTGCAGGAGGCAGGGGTATCCTGGAGAATTTACCAGAACGAACTGTCTATGGCCGGGGGCTTGACCGATGAGGAATGGCTCAGTAATTTTGGAACAAACGTGTTGGAATACTTTGGACAATACAACGTACTTCTTCAATCCGGACGCATTGCCAACGTGGAGGCAAAGCGCCAACGTGTGCAACAATTGATTCAGACTTTGCAGGCTGCTCCCGCTACAGACCAGGCTTCCGCCCAAAAGCTGGCGGCAGCCCAGAAATTGCTGGGAAGTTTAGCGGCAGATAAAGCGGCTTACACCACCGAACGCTATAATGCCCTCAGTGATTACCAAAAGCAATTGAACGGCCGCGCATTTACCGTCAATAGCGGAGATCCGGATTATCATTCGGTTTCCCCGCTTCAATATGAGGAAGGGGGCGCACAGCGTTCCATCAATATTCCCAAAGGGGATATCCTTCACCAATTCCGTCAGGATGTGGAGAAAGGGCAACTGCCTACGGTGTCCTGGCTAAGTGCTCCAGCTAATTTTTCTGACCATCCTTCCGTACCCTGGTTTGGACCTTGGTATGTTAGCGAAGTGATGGACATCCTCCTAAAGAATCCGGAGGTCTGGAAGAAAACCGTGGTCATCTTGACTTATGACGAAAACGACGGATACTTCGATCATGTACCTCCCTTTGTCGTTCCACATCCTACCCAATCTGAATCAGGAAAAGTGTCCGCAGGGATTGATCCCCGTTTGGATTTTGCCATGAAGGACCAACAGGTGAATCCATCGGCTTCTAAAGACAGGATCAGGGAAGCGCCCATTGGATTGGGTTATCGGGTGCCCATGGTCATTGTCAGTCCCTGGACCCGGGGTGGCTATGTATGCTCTGAAGTTTTTGACCATACGTCCTCCTTACAGTTTTTAGAAAAATTCCTGGCCCGTAAAACGGGTAAGGCGATCCCTGAACCCAATATCACCAATTGGAGGAGGACCATTTGTGGGGACCTGAGCTCTGCCTTCAGGCCTTATAATGGAGAACCCATCTCCCAACCTTCCTTCATCGACAGAACAGCCTTCATAGAGCAGGTAAACGAGGCCCAATTTAAAGACCTGCCCACGGGCTTCCATGCTTTGAGTCCGGGTGAAATTGCCCGCGCAAAAAGCGCTACGCTTTGGGATCAACTGCCCCAGCAAGAAAAGGGTATCCGCCCGTCTTGTGCCCTTCCTTATGAATTATACCTCGATGGGATTTTGGAGGATAATTCCTATAAACTCACCTTAAAGGCCGGCAAGGAGGTATTTGGTCCGCAGGCTGCTGGTGCTCCCTTCTATGTCTATGCCATGATACCTTACAGAAACGAGATCCTTCACTGTCGGAATTATGCCGTTGCCGCCGGGGACTTTCTGGAGGATACCTGGGAGGTAGGCGCCTTTGATGGAGGACTATATCACTTGCGTGCTTACGGCCCCAATGGCTTCTTCCGGGAATTTAGGGGAAGCGCCGATAATCCCAAGCTGATTGCCACGGTCACCTATGAAAAAGCAGGCACCTCCAGGCTTTCTGGTAATGCCGTGTTGACCTTGAAGAACAAGGGTTCCCAGGTTCAAAGCATTCTGGTGCTGGACCGCAGTTATGGAAAGGCCGACCACCACCTGATGCTGACTCCGGGTGCACAAAAGGATGTAGTGATGGACCTCACTGAGTCTCACGGCTGGTATGATTTCAGTATAGCCGTTGAGGGAAAGGATGATTTTGAAGAGCGCTTCGCCGGCAGGACGGAAACTGGGAGGGAAGGGAAAACGGATCCTTTAATAGGAGGGTTGGTGTTGTAAGCGTTTGTCAATAACCCGGTCGAGGCTGAATTTTCCTCCACCATATACGAACAGGATCAGGAGCATCAGCAGGTAGTACAATGGAATTTCATATCCGTTATTACCTGCCTCGAATCCGTTTGCCCAGTGTACCGTTTTGATCGCTACCAGCATGGTGACCATCAGGGGGATGGCAATGATTCTGGTGCCCAGTCCCAGGATGAGGAATGCGACACCTACTGCCTCTGTGGAGGCTGCCAGATAGGCGTTCAGTGTGGGAAAGGGAATATGGAGGCTTTGGAACCAGTCGGCGATGCTTCCAATATCGGACCACTTCATTTTTGCCGGCATAAAAAAACCATAAGCCAATACGAGCCTGACGAGCAGAAGTGGGATGTCTTTTAATTGCAGCAACCTTAGGGTGCTGTTGTAATAGGATTGAATCAATGGTTTCATGATGTTGCTTTTGTGTATCCGAGGATTAATTTATTTTCCAGACCCCGACGAATGAATGCCGAGATGGGTTGGATCACGTCTTCATTTTCGGGCAGGTTGAAAACGGTGCAGATCTCCCGGGTAAGTGATTCCATACTTACTGGTCCGCTGGACAGCAATTCCAGCAAGAACACCAAGGCTGGTGATAAATCCATGAACTGAACCTGGCCCGAGTCAGGATGCCTGAACAATACCAGGAAATAATCGCCCTTATCCTCCAGGCTAATGTCGGTTGGATGTTTAAGGTGCACCGGATAATGAAAATGCTGGAGCAGGTGTTCAGGGTTGATCACTAAAGGAACCGCAGGGGCGTCGGCGCCTCGTGTCGCTAGGGCGTCGGCTCCGGGTGTCGTTGGGTGATCTCCTTCCAGAACATAATCGACATGCCGATCCTCCATCATGAACAAATCCACTTCCAGCCACTCGAAATACAGCAGGTCCAAAAGGAAAGGGTATCTGTCTGACAATAAAGGATCGTTGACCTGGAAGGCATGATCCTGATTGCTCAGGAACGCATAGAACTCTCCGGGCATTTTCCAGACCTGGGGTGACTGACAAGGATGGTCCGCCAGGAAACAGGCCACCAATGCTTCCCAATCCGATTCATCCAATAATTCATACGTAAGTGGGAAGGCCGTCACTAAGATGTCGCCCACAATATTCACTACGAGTGTCCGGTATTGTATTACATGCCGGTCCCGTACACCCGGAATGGGTTCGTAGTGGCCGGTGCGGCAGTAGCTGGCCAGGGATGATTGGTGTTGAACCGTGGCATTAGTGGGCAAAGGCATAGACACTTGATTTTATGGATGCCAATTGTTCCATTTCGGCCTGTAGTTCAGAAAGGTCCGGAATGTTGAAGTCCCTTTCCAATAATACGGGCACATCTCTATTCAGCTTGGATACCGTATAAGCATACAAGTCATACACAGGATCGGCAATGGGCCGGCCATGGGTGTCCAGGATCAGGTCTTCTTCCACTTGTTCGTGTCCGGCCATATGGATATACCTGACCCGGTGCATGGGCAGGGCATCTATATAAGCTGCCGCATCGTAGTGGTGATTGAAGCTGTTGACGTAGACATTGTTCACATCCAGCAATAGTTGGCAATCGGCCCTTTCCAGGACCTCATTGACAAAGTCAATTTCACTCATCTCCGGCGCTACCGGGGTGTAATAACTGACGATTTCTATAGCCATTTGCTGTCCCAGGAAATCCTGGACCTGCCGTATCCTTTGGCTCACGTGGCGGATGGCATCGTGGGTAAAAGGGATGGGCAACAGATCATATAAATGAGCATTGTCACACTTGGCATAACTCAAATGCTCAGAATATAACCGGGCTCCAGTCTGTTTTAAAAAGCTTTTCACTTGCTTAAGGAAATCCATATCCAATTCATCCGGTCCACCCAGCGATAAGGAAAGCCCGTGGGTAAACAGCGGATATTTATCCAGCGCCTTATACAGCATTTTTTTCCAATAGCCGCCCACACCGATCCAATTTTCAGGAGATACCTCTATGAAAGCAGGGCGAAGGACATCGCTTTGCAGGAAAGCTTCTGCAAAATCTTTTCTGAATCCTATACCGACCATATGAATGAAATTTAAAGTAAGGCAGGCCGTCGGGCCCACCTTACCATGGGAAATTAGTTGCCACCTTTCTTAGGGGTGCTCTTGGAGGTTGAATCCTTCTTGGAACCGGAACATTTACCTTCTCCGCACTTGTGATCTTTGGATTTTTTAGTAGCCGTAGAATCTTTACTGCATTTTAATTCCAGGTTGCCATTGTGCGAAAGCAGTTCTGTGCGGACATTGTCTCCTGATCCAAGATCAGTAAAACGGAATAAACGGGAAGGCTCCGCACTGATGGAAGAAGCGGCCAATAAAACGCCGGCAAGGAGAGCGCCGGACAACAGAGATTTTTGTTTGTTTTGCATTTTGTCAGGTTTAAGTTTGAAGATTAAACTTTGAAAGAATAGTCGTCACTTCAAAGCTGACCTGACAAGTAGGAACAAGTTTTTTTTATAAATTTTCTATCTGATTGATAATCTTCTCTTTTAGAGATTCGTTAACATTAGTAGCGTGATCGTGGCTGTGGTGGCCCAACACATCATGTAGAAACCTGCTTTGTTGCTTATATCGGGTACAAAAATCGCATATGGTAAGATGCACCCTTAGCCTCAACTTTTCCAGGGTGGAAAGGCCGAAGTACTGTTCCTTCTCAATAAGCTCAGTAGCTTTTTGGCAGGACAACATTAATATGTTTACCAAGCGCTTCATGATCATTTATTAAACCAATGTAGCTCTAAACATTTCCTGAGCTGCAATTTAGCCCTATGCATCAGTTGCCAGAAATTGGACGGGCTAATGTTCAAATCCTGACATATTTCTTTTCCATCCCGCTGATCAATGTACTTTAATTGCAATACCATATCCCAATGACCGGGCAGGTTTCCCCTGCATTTTTGCAGGGTATTCTTAAACTCACTATTGTCTAACAAATGCAGATCCGCATCAGACCATTCTTTAGGGCACTCCGATTCCCGCCAATGCCCATGCTCATCGAAAAAGTACCCGAAAAAGGTAGTATCCTTAGAAACGATGGACGCCTTTTGCTTAGAACGGTAATGATCGTTAATCTTATTGTTGAGGATGGCGAAAAGCCAGGTCTGGGGACTGCTTTCTGACCGGAATTTATCAAATGACTGGAAAGCGGCTATGAAAGTCTCCTGGACCAGGTCCTCAGCAATGGCTTTATCGGAAACGGCAGTACAGGCCCTGAGGTAAAGGCCATCCGTATAAGAAACCACCCATGTTTTAATGACCGCGTGGGAATCCATCCTGCGCAATATAATTGAAAAATGGGTACACTTTTGTTATTTGATTGAGCATGAAAGCAGGGGAAATTCATATTGGCGCCTCAGGGTGGAGCTATAAGGACTGGAAAGAAATCTTTTATCCGCCTAAGTTAGCCCCGACGGGTTACCTTCATTATTACAGCGGGCATTTCGGTTTCATAGAAATCATTTGCCAGCAGCCACTAGTATTGATCTTTGGAAAAGTAGCGTTGGCCAGGACTTTGTTTTCTGCCCTAAAGTAAGCCGGTGAGGTGGTAGTAGTGTATTTGCTTTGGAGGCCAGGCATGCCAGTTGGATGGAGCCGGATGCCATTAATTTACTTCGGCGTTTGGAGATCGCCTGGGTCATTGCTGATTCGGGTAAACGCTTCATCAGGGGAGCCTATATCACATCGACGCATATCTATATACGCTTTCACGGTACCGATGGGAGTTATTCCACGAAATATACGGGGCATGCGCTGGAAACCAACGCCAAAAGGATCAGCCAGTGGGCTCAAGCTGGTCATACCATTTGGGCATTTTTCAATAATACAGACCATGGTTATGCCTTGGATAATGCTAGAACACTCCTGCATTTGCTTGACTTATAACTCGAAGGTTATTTGTTCATCGCGTTAATGCCCCATTGAGGTCCTTTCCTGCGAAGGTTGGGGCGAATTCCCCCACCTGGAATGGGTACAAAGCATCTTTTTGGGTTTAATGCTACTATCCAGTTTTATGGTAACGTCAAAGGTTCCTTGGGCGGACAGGTTTTGTAGAATGGAGAAAAAAACTGTTAAATATATAATCAGGTTTCCGAGCGAATGGCGCTCGTTGGGTTCATCAGGGCTGACTTCAATGCCTGAAAACCGACCGTGCACAAAGCAATGAGCAGAACGGAAATGCCTGCCAGTATCAAATGGAGGGGACCTATCTGTATATGAAAGGCGAAGTTCTGTAACCAGGCATTCATGGATAGCCACCCTAGAGGAACAGATACCAGCCAGGCAAGCAGGACCAGGCCAAGAAGTTCCCTGGACAACAAACCGAAGATCGAACGAACCGATGCACCTAATACCTTCCGGATGCCAATTTCTTTTGTCCGGCGCCTGGCCGTAAAAATGGATAAACCGATCAGCCCCAGGCAAGCAATGAGTATAACAAATACAGCCACGCAGAGTGCAAGGGTTGCCATCCTCTGCTCATCCAGATAAGAAGCATTGTACGTTTCCAGTAAGACCCTGGGATTGAAAATATTTCCAGGGAAATAATGGCTGTACAGTTGACTGATCATATCCATCTTTTGCTTGTACTGTCCGGGTAAGATTTTAGCGGTTATCTTATTTATGTTGGCGCCCGGAATAAACAGGATGGGCTCTATCGCTTCTTTTAAGGAACGGTGGTGATAATCTTTGACGACCCCCACAATTTCCCAATCCTTATTCTGCCAACGGATTTTATGATGAACGGCAGTTTCCGGCGATAAATGAAGGCTTGCAGCGGCTGTCTGATTGATAATCCATTTTCTTGCTTTGTAGCCCAGGTTGACTTCCTGTTCCGTAAAGTTTCTCCCTGCCACCAACGGAATCTGGTATAGTGGGAAATACGCATTGTCTATCTCGGAAATAAAATACGCCTGCTTTTCATCCCCCTTAACCGGATTTGGGCCCATGATTCCATCGGAAGAATAATTGTGGGCGAAATCGGGACCTGGGATACTACCTGTGTGGCTTACGATTGTCACCCATGGAAGTGCACGAAGGTCGTTGAGAAATGCCAGGCCTTCGGTATGCGTGGTGGAATCCCTTATTTGCGGACCATCGATGACGATCAAGTCCTGGAGGTTCATGCCCAACTGCTGTTTCTTCATGAAATCAATCTGCCGGTAAGTAGTAATGGTAGCCAGGATGAGCAGGGAGGCTACCGCGAATTGGAAAACAACCAGTCCTTTCCTGAGCAGCGCGTGCCCTATATGACCTTGCGTGTTGAATTGTAGGGTGGATGCTGGTTTGAACCGGGCCAATATCCATCCAATGTATCCTCCGCAAAGGGCGATGCCGGTGATCAAAAAGCCCACACCTATCAGCCAGGGCCCGGGCCGATTGAGGAAGCTCAAGGATAAAGGTTGGTTGGTAAGGTAGTTGAATAAGCCTTGAGCGGTATCAGCCAGTAAAAAGGCCAGTGCCAGTCCTAACAGATTAAGGAGAAGCGATTCCGTGACGCATCTCCAGACAATATGACGTTTATCACTGCCTATAATTTTGTGTATACCGATATTCCTGGCTTGACTGAGTGCCAGGGCGGTGGAGAAATTGATGACATTGACCCAGGCAATGCAAAGCACAAGTATCCCCAGATAAAAGACGATGCTGATCATTAACCGGTTTCCATAGGTGGGGTTGTCGTCGCTGAGACTGCTACCAAGGTGAAGTTGATCGATGGGTTGCAATAAGAGGGTTCCATCTTCTTTCTTGTAGTCCGGGTTGTCCCTTGCCCAGATACGGGATGCGGCTTCTGAGACCTGGGCAGGATCGGCTCCTTTATCCAACCATAGGTAGGTGGTATAGCTATCGTTACCCCAGCTGTCCGGACTTGCCCATTCGGAGCCGGCAATGTAGGAGGGAGTCTTCAAAGCCTCCATGGAAAATAGACAATCGAATTGTATGTCACTTTGGGCCGGAGGATCCATGATCACCCCAGACACCGTACAAACGAGATTGCCGAATTGATTATGCAGTACCAGGGTTTGTCCAATGGGGTCTTTTGTTCCAAAGAATTTTTCGGCTGCACCAACGTTCAGCACAACGCTTTGGGATTGATCCAGTTGGTTGCTCCCACTCAGCAAAGGGAAACTGAAGGCATCGAGGAAGTTCTTGTCTACAAATACACATTTTTCACCTGCAAAAGCTACGGGAGGCCCATCTTTTACGGGATGCGAAACGATGGCGCCGTCATTGAACTGATCACAGTATCTGATGGAAGCCCGAACACCTGGAATACTACGCGCAAGATCCGGCCCTAAAGCAGGACTGGTCTCTGGCGATTTCCCATTTTGGGACGATACGTTTAATCGAAAAAGCCTATCCCCGTTTTTATGAAACCGGTTGAACCCTGTTTCATAGCTATAGTATTCGAGGACCAGTAGGAAGATGGTGATGCCAAAGGTCAGCCCAGCCACATTCAGGAGGGAAGATATCTTTTGGCGTTGAATACTGCGGATGGCTGATTTGAGGTAGAAGCCTATCATATGGTGTGCTTAATAATAATCAACACAAAAAATCCAGAAATTCCCTTTGTTGCCCCATGGGGATCTGAGGTAGGATCACTTTTGCCCACCGGTCAATTATCCGACGAAGTTTCCTTTTGGAGCGGATTCCATCTAGTGACATGCCCCGGCCTTTCTGTTGAAAGGCCTCTATATTCCACTCCTGCTCGAAATAGCGTGTTTTGCATAGGGCTGGAATGCTGAACAACTGGCATTGCTGGAGGGTTCCATTCCCACCATGGCAGATCACCAGGTCTACCCAGGGCAATACATCACTGGCTAGCAAGAAACCGGCCTGGTAGGTAGCTACCGAGGAGAGTATACCCTTTTTATCTCCAGTGGTGACAATATTATATTTTTTATAATAAGGGTCAGCCAGAAATCCAACCTGGTTCCAATCTCCACTGCTACCCATGTTGACCAGTATGGTTCTTTTTGCAGGATCCAAACAACCTGGGAAAGGTGAAGGTGGCGGAGTGCTGCCGTCCCAGGGTGTTCGGTCGTAGATCAGTGGCCCTATGGGTATGTAATGGGAAGGTAGGTCTACCTGGGGAAAAAGCGCTTCTGTATCGCAAATCAGCGTGACGTCTCCTTCCAATTCTTCAAGGTAATTGTCCAATAGCCGCAGGCCATAGCGGTCCCTGATGCTGTTGAACGCCTTTTGTATCTTCCGGAAAGCCATCTCCTCACCCTGCTTGGTCAACCATTGTCTCCAGGTGTTGGGCATGATCCACAAGGGCCAATAACAGGGGTGCCGCCTGGACAACTTCCGGTGACCGCCGTAATACGGAGTCATATATCCGTTCAACAGGGATACAAACTTCACACCAGCGGCCTCAGCGGCCATCTTTACGCAGGGATGGCTGTCTCCAATGACTATGCAGGGGCAATAGTCCCTGATGGCTTGGATCTGGCTTTTGAATATGGTTAGGATTTGTTCTTCATTCAGCCAGGAGAAATCAAAATGCCTGAGCTTCTCTATTACAGGTTCCCCTTCCCAGGTTTGGCAAGGGAAGGTATGGAATCCTTCTTTATGCACGAAGGCCGACAAGGATGGGTGGTCCATGAACAGGACGTTGTAGTGGTCCCTCAATGATCTGCTCAGGACGATACACCGGAAATAATGCGCCATGAGTCCAAAAGGGAACACCAGTACGTTGGGCTTGAGGTCTGCGTTCATGTTCTTTTGTTTTTCCATATCAGCAATAACCGGTAGACCAGTAAATTGAGGAAGATCAGCTCCATCCCGTAAAAGATATCTTCAACAGGAATGGTGCCGATGCGTATACCCAGGAAAGCGTCGGGATTATACCAGACGACGGGGTTTGGCCAACCCAGCCCGGTCAACAATCCGTTGACCAGGAAGAAAGGACCCAGCAGTATAGCGTATGTCAGAAAAAAGGCCCCCATCCATCGTATGTTGCAGTAACGCAGGCTTATACCCAACAACAGTCCCAGGGTGATGAAGGTCACCATCGTGTAGGGTCTATACACCGCTGTCAATCCCGTCAGCACCAACACCAGCGCAAGGATTGCAATGGTCCATTGTATTTTAGCCGGACGCAGCCATTGTTCCACATGGGGATGAATCACATGGAAAGTAAAAACGCAGGCGTAAGGTATACACAGGAAAAAAAGCCACTCTTCCAGGGGCAGGCCCCACCAATAATAGCCCAGGATATATTGGGGATTGAAGCCCCAGAATCCCAGGTGGGTGAAAATGATATCCCAGACGGCAAAGCAGCAGCCTACCAGAACAAGGGATGGGAGAAACGCGGGCCATTGCCGGTAGAACCTGATCCTGGGATGGAAGGAAAAAGCCAGGGTGGGGAGTAAGGCCCCCAGATCAATGATCAGGTAGGTGGCTTTCATAGGTTAGCACTTGTTACTTTTCTAAACAAATGCCTGGGGACCCAAAGCATTCCGAAACATTCCCCTTCTTCACGCCCCAGGTGTTTATGGTGTAGTTTGTGTGCCCGTCGCAGGGCCAGGAAATAAGGATGTTTTGTATGTTTAAACCAACCAAAGCGCTGGTGGATAAAGATGTCGTGTATGAAGAAGTAGGCAAAGCCATAGAAGGTAATGCCCAGTCCTATCCAGAACAAAGCATTGAAGCCATTGAGCAGTCCTATGAGGAGGCAAATGATGCCAGGAATGGCGAAAATGAGGAAGAAGAAATCATTGCGTTCGAAGAACCCTCCAGACTCCTTACGGTGATGGTCCTTATGTAACACCCACAGCGGCCCATGCATCAGATACTTATGGGATAACCATGCTACCCCTTCCATGCCCAGGAATGCGCCCAGGAAGCAAATACATTTTATAAGAATGGAAATCATACGCGGTATATTAAACGAGGTTCATGCGGTTTTCCAACAGGCAATGGATCACCAATCCCATCTTGTGTCCGTTGCTGATACGGACGCGGCCTGACATTATGCGTCTGGGAGGAAGCCTTTTGATTTTGCGGAACAGGCTCTTGTAGTAATTATAGGCCAGGTATACACCACCCCTGCATGTTTTGGGCAGTCGCCGGATACCGAAAAGCGCCTCGGTGAAATCCTTTTGGATTTCCTCCTCAATCTTGCACTTGTCTTCGGGGGTGAAATGGTAAAAATCGATTCCCGGAAAATACTGACGACCCAGCACCAGGTAGTCAGACCGGAGATCCCTGAGGAAGTTCACCTTCTGGAAGGCGGCTCCCAGTTTCATGGCGTAAGGCATGAGTTCATTGTACATGGATTTGTCCCCCTCGGTGAATACCTGTAGGCACATCAGGCCAACCACTTCTGCCGACCCTAATATGTATTTCCGGTAGTTGTCCTCATCATAGACTTCCTTGTACAGGTCCATTTCCATGCTTTGAAAGAAGGTGTCTATCAGGTCGGTATCCAATTTGTACTTGGCTACCACCGACTGGAATGCGTGAAGGATAGGATTGGGGGAGGCGCCCACACGGATCGAGGTGTAGGTATCAGACTTGAATTTAGCCAGCAGGGCTTGCTGATCAAATCCTTCGAAGCTATCCACCATTTCGTCCGCTATCCGGACGAATCCGTATATGGCATAAATGTCGTTCCTGATCCTTCGGGACAGGAAGTAAATCCCCAGGGAGAAGCTGGTGCTGTAAGTTCTGGTGGTCAGTTTGCTCACCTCCACGCTCATGGAGTCAAAGAGTTGTTTCATACACAAGCTTTTGAAAAGAAGGAATGGACCTGACCTGCGGCAATCTTGCCGGATATCAGGGCAGGAGGTACGCCTGGGCCCGGAACGGTCAACTGGCCGGCGTAAAATAGGTTGGGTAAATGCCGGTTGCGGATTTTGGGCTTAAACAGGGCAGTTTGCCTCAAGGTATTGGCAAGACCATAGGCGTTTCCCTTAAAGGCATTGTAGTCGGTTTGGAAATCGCTCACACAGTAACTCTTCTTGTAATCGACATGGGGCCTCACTTTTTCGCCCAAGTGTTCTTCCAGGCGGTCCATCATGATATGGTAATAGGTTTCCCTTGTGCCTTCTTCATCCAGGAGGCCAGGAGCCAGGGGCATCAGTAAGAACAGGTTCTCATGGCCTGGAGGTGCTACACCAGGGTCCGTCCTTGAGGGGCAGCATACATAAAAAAGCGGCCTGGAAGGCCAGGAGGGTTGCTTATAGATTTCCAAGGCATGCTTACCAAAGTCCTCGTCAAAGAAAAGGGTATGGTGCTTCAAAGCCGGAAAGCGTTTGGTCGTTCCCACATAGAAAATCAGGGCGGAGGGAGCCATCACCCTGCTTTTCCAATAGGGCAGATCATAGTTCCTCCATGCCGGATCAAGCAACTTGGTTTCCACATGATGGTAGTCTGCCGCAGCAATCACCGCATCTGAAGCGATTACCGAATCTTCAACGAGCAATCCAGTGACCAGGCCGTTTTCAGCCAGAATACGTTCCACGGGGGCATTGAACCGGAACTGCACGCCCTGAGCCTCGCAAACGGAGACCAGGGCATCCACGACCATGCCGAACCCGCCTTTAGGATACCAAGTCCCCAGCAGGAGGCCGGCGTAATTCATCAGGCTATATAACGCAGGGGTTTCTTTGGGCATGGCGCCCAGGAACAGCACCGGGAATTCCATGAGGTTTATCAACCTGGGATCGCTGAAATACTTACGGACATGAGTATGGAAAGAAGAGAACACCTGCAATTGCATAATACCTTTGAGTAGGGCGGGATCTGCATATTCCCTAAGACTTATCCCTGGTTTATACACCAGTTCCTGCATTCCTTTTTCGTACTTGAACCGGGCGCCTTTCATGAATGCTTCCAATTTGGACCCCGCTCCAGGTTCAATCTGGTCGAATAATGATTTGAGTGAATCGAAACCGGAGGGTATATCGTATTGCCGGCCTTTGCCAAAGGTGACGGTGAAAGCTGGATCCAGACGGACGAGTTGGTAGAAGTCGCTGGTCTTGTACCCGAAATCGGCGAAGAAATTGTCGAATACATCAGGCATCCAATACCAGCTTGGACCCATATCAAATACATATCCCTCTTTCGTTACCCATTGCCTGGCGCGCCCCCCAGGGGTAGCGTTCTTTTCGAAGATGGTGACCTCGTGCCCTGCGTAAGAAAGGTAGGCCGCAGCACTAAGTCCTGCTATACCTGCTCCAATGATTGAAATGCGCATACCAGTCTATTTATATTAGGGTGAAAAGGACTTCTTCCAGTTGCTGAAGGGAACTTATGCCCTCGATGCCGGGTATGGATTCTGTAAGACCCGCGACAAAAATCTTCATGTTGGGAAGCGACATGGATAGCTTCCTGTAATAATCATATCCTCCCGGATTCATCACCTGAAAGGACAGCAATTTTCCTGGACCCATCGTATCTGCCGCTCCCTGAAGGGCGGCCAGGGGAATATTGGCCCCCAGGTAGACGGATGGACGTCCTGACTGCCGAATCAGGTAATGGGCAGTCAGTAATCCCAGCTCATGGAATTCGTTTTCCGGCAAGTAAAGTATCCAGGGAGTGCCCCCCTTATCCCCAAAGGGCAACAGGTCTGTTGCCGCCAGCAATTTCTGACGAAGCAGATGGCTGATGAAATGTTCGTGGGCAACACCAACGGAATCAGAACGCCAGAGCATACCAATGCGCGAGATCAAAGGATAGATGACTTTGAGGTAGGCATCCCTGACACCATACCTCAGAAGGCAATGGGAAAAAATAGTAGAAAAATGCTGTTCGTTGAAGCTGATCCCAGCAGCTATCAGCTGGGTGATGAAAAAGTTTTCAGGGCAGTCCTGGGAAGGCGCTTCCTCTATCGCCACCAACTTTTTGAGGTCAACATCCGACATGGAGCAAACCTGTGAGACCTTATGTTTGCGTTCCACCAGACTCACAATATTGAGCAGCCTCTTGAGTTGATCCCCTGAATAATAACGCGTGTTCCCGTCGGAACGTTCCGGTTGCAGTGCTCCATAACGGTTTTCCCAGGCCCTTATGGTGACCACCTTC
This sequence comes from Beijerinckiaceae bacterium, assembly GCA_903970475.1. GTDB lineage: Bacteria > Bacteroidota > Bacteroidia > Chitinophagales > Chitinophagaceae > Dinghuibacter. The sequence goes on along the minus strand of CAJCIQ010000232.1, from coordinate 11,733 downwards.
ACTCCCGTATAGGAGGCTAATTGTGATATGGACAGACGATCCATTAAATGGATCCAGCTTTATTTTGTATAGATTAAAATAAGAATATCTATACAAATATAGCCGTATTTGCCAAAGTGCCTAGTTATTGTATATATTTTTTTAAATAAACCTATATATCCTGTCCAAGTCCTGATTAGGTATATTTTTTTACCTTCAGCCGAACATAAACCCAAATTTTTACATGGAAAGGAGACATTTTCTGAAGCTATCGTCTGCTACGGCTGTAGGCATTTTTTTCCATAGGCTTACCTATGGGTTGCCGGCGCAAGGCGCCGCTCTTCTGGGTCAGGCCGGTGCGCTTCCCGGACAATCCCCGGAGATGGCTCCTCCGGACGAGGTTTGGGTAGAATCCGGGGAAGATTGGTTCAGGCTTGAGGCTAGGAATGCTACTTCGTTTGGAATAAGGGATGTGGAGGTCATGATAAAATCTGGTGGGGTTTATGTGCAGTCACCCAGCAAGGAACTGAACGGTGTCCGACTGAAATGGAACCACCATTTTCCTCCTGGAACGCTTTTCCTGGGCGATGCTTTTGAGCGGTCCTACGGGGACCTTGAATGGAAGCATGAGCCGCGGGGGGTAAAAAATCCCTGGTATGTGGTAGCCTATAGTGATCATGCCAGTGCCTGCTTTGGGGTGAAGACGGGCGCCAGCAGTATATGCTGGTGGGAACTGGGTCAGGATCACCTGGAGCTTACTTTGGATGCGCGCTCAGGCGGAAATGGAGTGATGCTCGGGGACCGCACGCTTCATATGGCTGATATGGTGACCACACATAGTCATGAAGGGGAGAACGCTTTTGCGACCTTACACCGCTTTTGCGGGATCATGTGTGAACATCCCCGTTTACCCAAAAAGCCCATCTACGGTATCAATGATTGGTACTTTGCCTATGGCAACAATAATTACGATCTGATAAAAAATACCACGGCCATGATGGCCGAGCTGGTGACGAGCTCGGATAACAGACCCTTCTCCGTGGTGGATGCGGGTTGGGGACAGTACTCCCCGTTGGATATGGGCGATGGAGGATGGAATGAGGATTTCTCCAAGCCCAATGATAAGTTTAAAGACATGCATAAGCTGGGTAATGATATCAAAGCATTGGGCATGCGCCCAGGGTTATGGATACGTCCGCTCTGCGGTCGTCATGATGAGAAAGCCAGCTTAATCGCTCCTGCGATTCCAGGCAGAGATGATCCCAAAAACCCAGTGCTGGATCCGACCATCCCTGAGAACCTGGCGCGCATCAAGGTTTATTTCGATACTTACCATTCCTGGGGATATGAACTGGTGAAACACGATTATACCACCTATGATATTTTCGGGCGATGGGGCTTCCAAATGCTCAAGGACCTGACTTCCTCCGGTTGGCATTTCTATGACCAACGTAAAACCAATGCAGAGATCATCAACACCTTGTATCAGACCATCAGGGCTGGGGCTGGGGATAGCATCTATGTGATCGGATGCAATACCATGAGCCATCTGTCTGCTGGTGTTTTTGAGATGTGCAGGATTGGAGACGATACCAGCGGTAAGGAGTGGGATCGCACCCGTAAGATGGGCGTGAACACCTTGGCTTTCCGTCTGCCCCAACACAATAAATTCTACGCAGCCGATGGGGACTGTGTAGGCTTAACCACTGACATCAGTTGGTCCAGGAACAAACAATGGCTTCAGTTGCTCGCTGGCAGTGGGGCGCCCTTGTTCATATCCGCCCAACCAGAAGCCATGGGTACGGAGCAAAAAGCAGCCGTTAAGCAAGCGTTTGCCCAGGCCGCCCAGGTACAGCAAATAGGAGAGCCTTTGGATTGGATGGGCAACCCTCAGCCCCGCAAATGGAAACTAAACGGTAGCATCGTCGAGTTTGACTGGTCTTAATGGCTGAACAAGAACCTCTCTTCAATTGAAACTGTTTGGATGGATTACTATTTTTACATCCAGTAGAAAATGTTTGCTTTTTCATTAGGAAACATTATATTGTGGATACCTGCCATCTGAAACCACAATGTTAAGCTCATATGAAAAAAAATAGTATTCTACTCCACCATATCGTTAGCGCTTATTGGACTCCTATTTTATAGCTGCTCCAAACAGTCTGTCTCTTACAATAAGAATGCTGAAAAAGTATTGAATGTCGTATCTGTTGATACAGCTGAAATTATTGCTGAAAATTTCAACGCAAACGTCTATTTCAATTCTGCTAATCATGGAAATCACTCACCCTACGTAAGTACGCTCAATGGGCAAAACAAAGCTGAATTGGCCTACACCATCAATGACCATTATGGGGTTTCAATAATATAGAGATCGTAAGGAGTGGAAAGTATGACAATACCGCCTCTGCAAATACTGCCTGGGCAAATTATATAGCACAAAATACCGGAAAAGCAGCACAAAAAAATATGATCCTCGTCCTTAATACATAGAAACTTCAGCCACCTCCTCCTGCTAATCCTTGTACGACCAATCCGAGTTGGACGAATTCAACTACACAAACGGTGGGTCCACTTTTACCGGTTACCTGGGGTCAGGATTGCTCGTATAACAATCTTTGTCCTAGTATGAAACATGCCCCATAGGTTTTCATAGGTCATGTCCATTTCCCGTCCACCCCTGATGATGTATCCATCCCTAGTGTTACCAGATCCGTCCAGGGAGCCGCCGTCAATTTGCAGTTGTTCCAGGAAGAGAATGTTTTTGGCGGGTACATGCCCATCCCTTATAAGATAATAGGCAACAGCCATTCCACCGATGCCGGTGACTACGATATAGACTTTGGTGGAATCAAAAGATTTCCTTGGTTAGGTTAGGCGTTGTGGGCGCCAATATCCTTATAACTATTCAATACCAGCAAGGTAATTTGCGTAAATGCGCAAGTTTGGACCAGGCACTTTGCCCCTGGATTTTTCTTTCCTATATTGGGCTGAGTAAAAAGTCATACTATGGTAAATAAGGTAAACTTTCATACCCCAAAGGCCCCAAGGATGAGTCAGGCCTTCCCCCAGGCGGTCATTGCTGAAAAGTTCATTTTCATTTCCGGCACGCCTGGCCTGGATCTTGAGACCAGCAAAGTGGTCAGTGACCATTTTGAAGACCAGACCCGCCAGTGTTTTGAAAATATAAAAATCATTTTGGAAGAGGCTGGTAGTAACCTCAGCAAAGTGGTGAAAACCACCATCTTTATGGTAGCAGGAAATGATTTTGCCGTGATAAATAAAGTATACGCAGCATTTTTCCCTGAAGATCCTCCAGCCAGAAGCACTCCTCAGGTGCTTCCATTCCCGGCAGGGATTCTGATTTCCGTTGAATGTATTGCCTTGGTTTGACTTATAAATGCACTATATGAAAAAGATCAGCCCTTTCCTATGGTTCGATAATGATGCCGAAGAGGCCATTAACTTCTACCTGTCCATTTTCAAGAATGCAAAGGCGATTAATATTACCCGGATTCCTCCGGATGGTCCTGGACCAGAAGGCGCCTTCCTGGTAGGATCTATAGAGATCGAAGGGCAGGAATTGGTGTTCATGAATGGGGGACCTGGCCATCCTCAGACGGATGCTTTCTCATTAGTGATCAACTGTGAATCCCAGAAGGAGGTGGACTATTATTGGGAAAAGCTGCTGGAGGGTGGAGGCAAGGAAACGGCCTGCGGTTGGCTCAGTGATCAATTTGGTGTTAACTGGCAGGTGACACCTATAGTGTTACTCGAACTCCTTAAAGACCCCGATAGGGCCAAGGCAGGAAGGGTGATGCAGGCGATGATGAAGATGGTTAAGATAGACATCGCTGCCCTGGAGTCGGCGGCTGATGCCAGGTAAGTTGAATAAGTTCATGAGGTTATTTAAAGGTTAATCAACGGGATAATAGTATTCATATTATAAATTTGGCCTACGTTTAACATCAAGTGTCCTAGTTGAAAAGCCGTTACCCGATGAAATCCTTTTTACTGCTGGTTATTTTGTTTGTTTTTATTCAAAGTGCCCGATCTCAGACTTCCTATACGTGGAATGGTTCGACCTCCACGTCCTGGACCACTTCTACCAACTGGACACCCAATGGTGTTCCCGGCGCTACAGATAATGTTACCATCGTTACAGGTAGCAATAACTGCTTACTGAGTGCCGCTGCTACCATCAACAATATCACCCTTACCAGTGGTACGCTTAATTTAGGTGGTGCAACCCTCACGGTAAATGGTACGACGGCAACCTTCACGGCTGGCGTCGTCACCAATGGTACCCTCACGGTTACAGGAGCTACGACCACCACTTTTGGCAATGGAACGGTCAACATGAATTGTGCCGTTAATGTGACCTCGGCTACCCTTACTTTCAGAAACACGACCTTTCAAAGCACCACAAACTTAGCTAAGACAGGTGCTACCAATGATGTGTGCTACGGCAATAACGTCTTCAATGGTACGCTAGTGGTGACCAATAATGGAACGGGATACTTGTCACTCGGCAACAGTAACCCTGATCAGTTTAATGGCAACACTACCTTTAACAATACGGGGGGAGCCAATATGTATGTGGCAAATAACAGTACAGGAAATGTATTTAATGGCCCGGCAACCTTCAATAATACGCCTACAGGCAATTACTACCTGTCTGTCAGCTCTTCGGCAGTAGGTACCAAATTCAATAATGCTATAGTGGTGAACTCCACCAATGGGACTGGGGTTCAGTTTTGCGGAGGAAATGCTTCAGCTACGACAACCTTAGCGGCAGGTCAAACCATCAGCGTGGGCACTACCGGGTTTTCAGCGGGTACTTTGCTGCTCAAGCAGTTTACGCAGTTGGGCGCCACTGATCAGAACCTGACACTTACGGGAACGGCCAGTTTGAATGTTGGACCTACCTCTACCTTTAACGGGGCCATTACGGCCAGCAGTCCTGGCCTCGTGTTGAATGGAGCTACATTCAATGATAGCACCAATCTGACCAAAACGGGTTCATCCGGCGACTGGGGTTCCGGGGGGAATACCTATAACGGGGTGTGCAGCATTACCAATAGCGGGAGTAATTTCCTGGTTATGGGAAATGCCAACCCTGACATCTGGAACAGCAGTGTCACCTTCACCGATAATGGGTCGGAGCGCATTTTACCAGGTTGGAATAGTGCGGGCAATCAGTTCAACGGGAATATCTATGTCAATACCTCAGGTAGTGCCATCGGTGTGCAATTTTGCGGGGGAAGCACCACGGCTACTGCTACACTGGCTGCGGGATATACCATACAGGCGGGCTCCGGTGGACTTACAGCCGGCTATCTGTACCTCAAACAGTTTACCCAGGCAGGTAGTGCACCTATCAGCATTACAGGCACTGGAACTTCGGTGGTATTCCTGGGACCTTACAGCAGTTTTGGAGGCGCTGTTACCGTGACCTCTCCAGATATCTGGGCTCAGGGTGCCACCTATAGCAGTGCGGCGACTTTTAACAAAACGGGAGGAGGCAATAACCACAACAACCAATACCAAAACATTTTTAATTCCACCTGCACCATCAACCAACAAAGCGCTACCGGCTATTTCATGTTGGGCTACAATTCCAATGACCAGTTCAACAATAATATCATTTTGACTTCGACGGGTAGTGGGTTCATTTATTTGGGTTGGACCTCAGGAACAGGCACACCAACCCTGGCGGCGGGGTATACGATACAGGTAGGATCTGCGGGCTATAGTGCGGGCGCTTTAAGCCTCAATACGTTTACCCAATTGGGCACTGCCCCCATCAATCTGACTTTTACAGGGACCAGTACGGGGCTTTATTTTGCCCGAGGCTCTGTTATAGGAGGGAATGTGACCATCTCTACACCGGACCTCTATTTCAGCGGCTGTACCTTTAATGGCACGGTGAACGCCACCAAAACAGGAGGCAATAATGATTACGGAGCGGGTGGGGATGTTTTTAACGGGGCCACCCTTATTACCAACAATGGAACTGCTGCCTTATTTATGGGCAACGTCTCAGCCGATACATGGAATGGAACTGCAGGTTTTGTCAGCAATGGGTCTTCTTATATTGGGGTGGCCTGGAATTCTTCCGGGAACCAGTTCAATGACAGCGCCCAGTTCTCCAGTTCTGGCGCTTCCGCAGGCATCTATTTTTGCGGAAACGCAGGGGCCTCCGCTACCCTGGCTTCGGGTTACCCCATCCAAACAGGGTCAGGAGGCTTTACCTCCGGTACTTTGTCGCTCCGGCAATTTACCCAGGCGGGAAGTACCTCCAGTAACCTTACGCTTACGGGAGCTACCACCCTTTTGTCGACCGGGCCTTCTTCGACCATAGGAGGAAACCTGACGGTTGTTTCTCCCAGGATACTGATGAATCAGACTGTTTTTTCCGATTCTGTCAACCTCACCAAGACGGGGGCAACGGGAGAATGGTCTTACGGGGGCAACACCTTCAATTCCACCCTGACGGTAAACCAACTGGGATCCGGTTATTTTGGGTTTGCCAGCGGAGCAGCCGATACCTATAACGGGGACGTATATGCAAATAATAATTCCACAGAGCGCATTATCTTCGGCAATACCCCCACCGGAAATCAATTCAATGGAAACATCATCTTAACCCAGGTAGGGTCCTCTGTGGGCATTGCCTTTGGTTGGAGCGCCAATACGAATGAAAACCTGGCTTCCGGAAAAACCATTTCGATTGGTTCGGCGGGATTCAGTACCGGTTACCTGCAAATTGAGCGATTCACCCAGCAGGGCAGTGCACCCGTAAACTTACCATTGACGGGTACGGCCTCGCTTACTTTCGGGCCTACCTCCACCTTCGGAGGAAACGTTACGAGCACCAGCGCCAGCCTTTATTTGAATGGGTGCACCTTTAATGGTACGGCCAACCTGGCCAAAACAGGGGCAACGGGAGACTTTGGGCAAGGAGGAAACGTCTTCAACGGAGCATGTAGTATCACCAACAGCGGCAGCAGTTATTTGGTGTTGGGCAACACCAATCCAGATACCTGGAACAGCAGTGTGACCTTTACCGATAATGGTTCTGAACGTTTGTTGCCAGCCTGGGCGAGTACAGGTAACCAGTTCAACGGTAACATCTACGTCAATTCCTCCGGCAGCGCAGTGGGCATTCAGTTCTGCGGGGGAAATAATACCGCCACTGCTACCCTGGCATCTGGTTATTCCATACAAACCGGGAGTGCTGGTTTTAATGCAGGGTATCTGATCCTTAAGCAATTCACCCAGTTGGGAAGTGCCGATATCAACCTGACCATGAGCTCCACGGCGAACTACTTGCAATTCGGCCCCCTATCTTCCATTGGAGGCAGTGTGACTTCCTCCAGCCCAGGTTTGGACTTTAACGGATGTACCTTCAGCGATTCGGTGACCTCCACCAAAACAGGAGGCAGCAATGATGGCAGCACAGGAAACGATATATTTAACGGGATCGTCAACATCACCAATGCTGGGACAGGTAATCTGTCATTTGGTAATGGCAACCTGGATCAGTTTAACACAACAGCCACCTTTAACAATACAGGGGGAGCTAATATATATGTCGCCAATAACAGCCCTAACAATGTATTTGGCGGAGTTACGACCTTTAACAACAGCCCAACCGCCAATAATGCTGGAATCTATGTTAGTTGGAATTCCAACGGCACCGTTTTCAACAACAATATAGTGGTCAATTCTACCAGTGGCAGCGGAGTGCAATTCTGTGGGGGCAATACCAGCGCCACGGCTACTTTAGCCCCCGGTTATACCATTGCCGCAGGTTCCACCGGTTTTACAGCGGGTACTTTATTGCTCAGGCAGTTCACCCAATCAGGTACCACTTCCCAGAACCTTACACTAACGGGCTCGGGTAACCTTACCTACGGTCCCTCTTCCACCTTCAATGGGAACGTCACTTCTTCCAGCCCTACCCTGATTTTCAACGGGGGCGCCTTTAACGGCACCGCTACCTGTACCAAAACGGGGACCACCAGCGACTGGAGCAACGGCAATAATATATTCAATGGGATGACCATCATAACAGATGCCGGGACGGGCTTCCTCCTCATGGGCAATACCAACCCCGACCAGTTTAACGCCACGACCACCTTCAACAACAACGGAGGCAATAACTTTTACGTGGCCTATAACAGTACCAATAATATTTTCGGAGGGGTAACGACCTTTAACAACAGCCCCAGCACCAATAATGTTTTTTACGTCAGCCCTTATTCGGCAGGCACGGTATTCAACAATAATATAGTGGTGAACTCCACCTACGGGAGCGGGGTGCAGTTTTGCACCGGAAATAACAGTGCTTCAGCTACCTTATCTTCGGGCTACACCATTGCAGTTGGATCAACAGGCTTTACCGCTGGTACGCTCTTGCTCAGGCAGTTTACCCAGTCAGGTTCCACTCCTCAGCGTCTCACCCTAACGGGTACGGGTAACCTGACCTTCGGGCCAACCTCCGCTTTCGGCGGGAACCTGACTTCTTCCAGCCCTACCTTATTATTCAACGGCTGCGTATTCAGCGGGACGGTTAATTCCACCAAAACCGGCACTTCTGGTGATGGCAGTTATGGAGGTAATACCTTCAATGGTACCAGCACTTTTACCAATACCAGTACCGGCACCCTGCAAATGAGTACTAACGCAGGAGATGCATATAATGCTAACACCTATTTCGTACAAAACAGTACGGGACCTGTAAATCCCGATTACGCTGGATACTGTACCTATGCCGGAAATGTAACCGTCACCTCTCCGTCCACTACGGCTATGATCTTCGGTAAGAGTGGTGGAACGGCCAATTTCTCAGGATCTGCCGGTCAAACCCTCAATGTCACATCGGGTACGCCTGCTCCTGTATTCTCTAACCTGGTCATTGCCAACACGGGTAGTGGGGTTACCTTATACAATACCCCCGTTAATGTATCGGCCAGCCTGGTACTCACTTCAGGCTTGCTCAATACGACTACGAACTATATACTGACCATGCTCAACGGATCAGTTACCTCTTCAGGAACCGCCCTGTCTACGAGCTATGTCAACGGGCCCATGCGGTACCAGAAATCGGCTAGCGGATCCGCTATATTGAATTTCCCCATTGGTAATTCTCCTGATTGCAGACCTTTTGTTTTAACCGTTAACCATAGTACCGGTACTTTATACAATTATACGGCCCAGTTGTATAACGCCAGCGCGCTGCTCCTGGGATATACCATGCCCTCCAGCGTGGACCAGGTATCTACGGTCCATTACTACACCATTACCAGGACGGATGCGGGTAACAACGTTCAACCTACGGCTGGTCTGAGCGGCAACCAAACCATACAGATATATTTTGGCCAGGATGACTACGTCACCAACGGACCAGGGTTGACCATTGTAAAGAACACCTACCTGGCGCCTACGGCTTGGATCAACATCGGTGGCTCAGGCGCACCTGCTATGAGCGGCACTACGCCCCTGATAGGTAGCGTAACTTCCACTTCCTCTCCTACGGCCTTTAATTCCTTTTCCACCTTCGCTCTGGCTGACCAGACCGGGTTTGGGAACATCCTTCCCCTGGGCATCTTATCTTTTAATGCGACACCCGGCCAGTCTCAGGTAGACCTGACCTGGTCCGTGACTTTGGAGTTCAACCAGGGCTATTTTACGGTGGAGAAAAGTAAGGATGGCATCCATTTCACCTCCCTTGCACCTGTGAGCGCTGAGGCCTTGGCTGATAATGGAAGCGGATCAGCTGATTATACCACTTATGATCCAAATCCTTATACCGGACTCAGCTATTATCGCCTGAGGCAAACCCATACCGATAGCACCACTGTTTACACTGAGGTAGTGTCGGTGGATTTCCAGGAGGGTCAGTCCTTGTCCGTTTATCCTAATCCAGTCACGTCGGGTACGACTTATATCAGCGGTCTGGAGAAAAATCAAGGCAGCCTGATGGTTGGATGGTTTGATGAGCGGGGAAGGGCTTTATCCCAGCAGACGGTAGCTGTCTCAGATGGGATGGCCACGGTGAATGCACCTTTTATCAGCGGCGTTTACTTCCTGAAGTTTGTTACCCTCGATGGACTTAGCCATGTGCGGAAGGTGGTTATTATCAAGTAGCAGCTTCATATACTTTTCTCCTATACGCCCGGGGTGTTAACCCGGTTACTTTCTTAAAGCTGCGTGAGAAATGTGATAAGCTTCCAAATCCCGTAGATCCGGCTATCTCCGAGAACTCGGCCTGACTGCTCACCATCAGGTATTGGGCACGTTCAATCCTTTTATCCATAATATAAGCGGAGGGGCGCAACCCAGTATATTGCTGGAATTGGCGGGAAAAATATTCGTCATTGACGTTCACTCTTCCAGCCAGAAATGATATGGACAGGGGAAGGTGAAGATTGAGTGCGATAAAACCAATGGTATCCAGTATCCTGTTTGGAATGTAGCGAGGTGTTTTGAGGACGGCCAATTCAGGTACAGAGAACCGGGATACGAGTTGCAGGAGGATTCCCTGGGTTTCCAGAAAAGCAGCCATTTGCTGATAGTTGTTCAATTTCTGGTACTCCTGGTAATACCTGTTTTTTTCATATACTTTCGGATTGTCTGAGCGGTTGATTCCGCGGCCAGGGTTAATGTCTACCAATCTTTTGAAATTAATGACGTCAATTTCCATGGCCTGGATCTTCCACAGAGATCGGCTACCCGCAAAAAGAGAAACACCGTCGGATGATTCTTCGAAAAACTGGACAAAATATTGACTCAGAAAATCTGGACAAACCAGGTTACAAAGGGTAAAGCTGGGTATGAGGTATAAATAACCGGTCTCCAGTTTGAGGGTCTTTTCCTCATTGGAGATTTCTCCATCGCCTTCGTTTATATAATAGATCCGGTGATAGGGACTGATGACATGTTTATAATTCCAACGGGAATCTAATTTGACATGATCCGTATTGAGCAGAGAGAAACTGTATTTAAGGATTCGTTTGTCCATGGTTGCAGGCGATTGGCCATTGGAGGCCTCCCGGCAAAATAGGCAAATGTCTGTTTTGGGCAAAAAAAAGTCGGATTATGTATAATTAGACCTGCCTGGAGCCTGCTAAATTTGGTGGACAACGATTCTCCATATGAAAAGACGCACACTGCTTCGTAGCGGCCTGGCTACCTTGGTTTCTTTGTACATTCCCAGGCTTTACGCTGGTAATGGGTTTGGGGGCGCGACGCCACTTCTGGGCTCAGGCAAAGGTCCGCTGCCGGACCGGGGATTTGCGCGTGCGCAGGGCGGGCCCTTTCAGCCTACCTGGGATTCTTTATCCGAGTATCAGGTGCCGGCCTGGTTCAGGGACGCCAAATTCGGTATCTGGGCACATTGGGGACCTCAATGCCAGCCGGAACGTGGAGATTGGTATGCCAGGGGCATGTATCAGGAAGGAAGTGATCAGTATACCTACCACTGTGCCAAGTATGGTCACCCTTCAACATTTGGCTTCAAGGATGTTATACAGGAATGGAAAGCGGAAAAATGGGATCCCAATGAGTTGATTGCTTTTTATAAGCAGGCGGGTGCACGATATTTCATGGCCTTGGCTTGTCACCACGACAACTTCGATCTTTTCAACAGCCGGTTTCAGCCTTGGAACGCTACGAAAATAGGTCCTCAAAAAGACCTTATTGGCGGTTGGGCAAAAGCGGCAAAGCAAGAAGGGTTGCCCTTTGGCG